>DFIZ01000045.1 GCA_002372855.1 Bacteroidales bacterium UBA3684 | reverse complement strand
AGGTACATAATTCGGCATTTCTTATATCGTTCTTATATCGTTCTCATATACTTCTCATATACTTCTTATATAGGTGATATAAGAAGTATATGAGAAGTATATAGGAACTATATGAGAAGGGCCGAATTTGACCCCTCTCGGGTGGGGGTTGGAGGGGGAGCGGGACGGGCCGGGAGGGCAGGGGAGGGGAGGCGGAATGGCGGGGCGCAAGGGGCGAAATGTAAGGTGTTGTATTTTATATGGTTACTATAAAAATAGAAAAAAAATATTGCCGAGGGGCCGATAGTTCATTTTTTCTTCGTATCTTTGCATTTTGAAAAATAGGAAAAATCACAATGAAGAAAGTAGTACTTTTACTCTTTGCAGTGGCAGTGGCCACGGTATCGCAGTCACAGTTCGTGCTCGGCCTTCAGGGCGGCTATTATTGGCAGAAGAACAGCACGTCGATCAACAACAACGAGAGCACGTCGTCGTACATGGTGGGTGCCCTGCAGGTGGGCTACAAGGTGTTGCCCAACCTCTACGTGGGCGTGATGGGCGGCTATGTGAACTGCGCGTTCGACACGCTGCTGGCCACCGACACCTACTTCTACCGTCAGGTGGGTATGGACATCAATGTCACCGACCACAGGAAGCACCTCCTGCGCGAAGGCTGGGTGGTGGCTCCGCAGGTGAAGTGGGAGTTCCTCCGCTTCGGCAACATGCACTTCAACCTGCTGCTGCAGGGCAACTTGCGCATGCTGGGCCCCAACAAGTACACGGAAAACTATACCACCACCACCTATCCCAACCCCAACGAGTACCTGGAGGTGGAGCCCTACGACGACCATGTGAAGGACATGACCTGGGGCGTCAGTGTGCGTCCGACGCTCATCTATGAGTTCTCCGAACACCTCAGCGCCGAGCTGATGCTCGACCTGCTGTCCATCGGCTTCGTCAGCGAGACCGAGACCTACGACCCCGAAATCAGCGGCATCGACCCCATCGAGCGCAAGACGCAGATGTTCTACGCCGGCCTCAACTCCTTCACCGATGTGCTCCGCTGGGAGAACACGCTGCTGAAGCTGGGCTTCAACTGGACGTTCTGAAAACCCTCGGCTATGCAGACCCCTGTAGTTGACAAGTCGCCTCTGGCGGACGCCAAGCCCTTTGTAGGGTGGGAGGCCCCCGAGGATTTGGGCCCGCTCCGCCCCGGGGAGAAGGAGTGGTACACCTTCGAAGAGTTTGCGGATGCGCTTATGTCGGCAATCGATAAGCACTATGCAGATACTGGAAGTGAGGATTAGCCGACGGGTATTCCGCAAGATAGACGGGATTGTCGACTACGTGACCGGGCTGACGTCGCAAGAAAATGCGCGCAAGTACGGCAGGGCGTTGATTGCCGAGATATTGCAACTCGCAATTTATGGCCGCAGCATCAGGAAGTCCGGTTCGGTTGTGGCCAAGATGATTCACCCGGAGGCTAAAACAGTTACCACGCGAAACAGGAAATGGCGCATTGTTTTTCACATTGAGGGTGATTGTGTGATGGTAGACGATATTTTGTTTTCTTCAATGATAACCCGATAAAATATGTTTGACAAGGAACATGGATTGTATATAGCCCATTGCGACGATGGGAATCTTTGTATCAATGGCCGCATGGCGAACCGCCACGGGCTGATAGCCGGAGCCACGGGCACGGGCAAGACGGTCACCCTGCAGGTGATGGCCGAGACCTTCTGTCAGGCCGGCGTGCCCTGCTTCATGGCCGACATGAAGGGAGACCTGAGCGGCATCAGCCAGGCCGGCGCCATGAGCAGTTTCATCGAGAAGCGCAAGGATGCTTTCGGCATCCCCGAGCCGCAGTTCCAGGCGTGCCCGGTGCGGTTCTTCGACGTCTTCGGCGAGCAGGGCCATCCCATCCGCGCCACCGTGAGCCAGATGGGTCCGCAGCTGCTCTCGCGCCTGCTGGGGTTGAACGAGACCCAGGACGGCGTGCTCAACATCGTCTTCCGCATTGCCGACGACCGCGGCCTGCTGTTGCTCGACATGAAGGACCTGCGCTCGATGCTGGACTATGTCAGCAAGCATGCCAAGGAGTACACCACCCAGTACGGCAACATCTCCGCCGCCACCGTGGGCGCCATCCAGCGCTCGCTGCTGCAGCTGGAGAACCAGGGCGCCGACCGTTTCTTCGGCGAGCCGAGCTTCGACATCTACGACCTGCTCCAGACCGAGGGCGGCAAGGGCGTGATGAACGTGCTGGCGGCCGACAAGCTGATGCTGCAGCCCAAGCTCTACAGCACCTTCCTGCTGTGGCTGTTGAGCGAGCTCTACAGCACTCTGCCCGAGGTGGGCGACATGGAGCTGCCCAAGCTCGTATTCTTCTTCGACGAGGCCCACATGCTTTTCGAGGACACCTCGAAGGCCCTGGTGGACAAGATTGAGCAGGTGATCCGCCTCATCCGCTCCAAGGGCGTGGGTATCTACTTCGTCACCCAGAGCCCTACCGATATTCCCGAGAACATCCTCGGCCAGCTTGGCAACCGCGTGCAACATGCCCTGCGGGCCTATACGCCCAAGGACCAGAAGGCCGTGAAGACCGCCGCCGACACCTTCCGTCCCAACCCTGCGTTCAAGACCGACGAGGCCATCACCAGCCTCGAGACCGGCGAGGCACTGGTTTCGTTCCTCGACGAGAAGGGTGCCCCCGGCATTGTGCAGAGGGCCAAGGTGCTGTTCCCGCTGAGCCAGATCGGTGCCATCACCGAAGGGCAGCGCGGCGACATCATCCGCGGCAGCCGTCTGGCGGGCAAGTACGACAAGATGGTGGACCGCGAGAGTGCCTTTGAGGTGCTGATCAAGGAGGCTGAGGCTGCCGTTCCGGATATTCCGGGTAATCCGGAAGTTCCGGATACTCCGGCAAAACAGGAGAAGCCCGCCAAGGCCGAGCCCAAGAAGAAAGGCATCTTCGCCAAGGTGCTGAAGGCCGTTGTGACCGCCGTTACGGCCACCGCCGCCACGGCCCTGGGCACCGCCGTAAGCAACAAGGTGACGGGCAAGAAGAGCACCAGCCGTACCTCGACCACGCAGAAGGTGGTAAAGAACGCCACCTCGGCCGCCACGCGCACCCTTACGCGCGACATTCTTGGCAACCTGATAAAATTATGATAATAATAAAAAGATAGTGATATGAAACGCGCTTTGTTTCTCTCATTGTTGATGATGCTGGGTCTGGCGGCCAGCGCACAGACCTATATCGGCACCATGAGGGTGGGCAACGAGACCCACAAGGACGTCTACGTCAAGCTGACCATCACGGGCGATACCGCCACGGTGTTTGTGCACGATGTCTTCATGGACCGCCTGGGGCACTACCGTATCGACCTCACACTGCCCGACATCCGTCTGGAGTTCCTTCCGCAGCGCACCACGATGGTGTGCTACAACATTGTCCCGACGTCGGTCGGCGAGCCTTATCCGGAGTACCTGATCAAGCAGCTGCACGGTTCGATAGCCGTGGGGGTGTTGAGTTTCTCGTGCACGATGGACGAGACGCCGGTGTCCTTCAGCGGTGTCATCAACCAGCGGTTGCGATAGGCACCGGAAGAAAACAAAAAAAGCCTCCCCGTGGTGTTCACGGGGAGGCTTTTGGTTTATGCGCCGAGGGCTATTTCTTGCGGAGCAGGATGGCCTGTTGCTCGAGGGTCTGCCAAGTGGCCAGCAGCTGGCGGAAGCGTGCGTACTCTTCCACCTTGATGATGCTGTGGTCGATTTTGAGGTTGCGGACGACGTTGATTTTCTTGCCGCTCTGCTCGACGGTGACGGTCAGGCTGCCGATGCCGGGGAAGTCGAGGCTTTGGTTGACCTCGCCGCCCACCATCTTGATGCCTTTGGGCAGGGTGTAGGTGAGGTTGCTGCGGAGGTCGCAGGCCGAGGCCACCAGCGGCGTGGTGCGCTGCAGGGGGAGGGCGCTGGCGCTGACCTCGGGCTCGCCGGGCAGGGCGAAGAAGGCATGGAGACGGAAGAAACCGTCCTCGAGGGTGTCGAGGAACGGGCTGGCGTCGATGGTGTTGGTGTCGCCGAAGATGGCCATCTCGTCCTTGGCATCGCCGTTGATTTCCATCGGGGCCTTGGTGCGGACGTCGAGGCGGTACTCGAGGGTGTCGATCATGACGCCCACCTGGTCGTAGTCCTCGCTGATGACGCGGGCGGTGTAGCCTTCGCGGTTGAGCACGGCGGCCAGGAAGACGGCCTTGTCGGTGGCGGTGCCGCAGCCGGTGGCCCACACTTCATAGGGTGTGGAGTGGACGTAGCCGAGGTGCGAGGGGTGGATGTCGTTGAGGTGGATATTGTCGACGACGTAGTTGCGGATATTGGTGATGTTCTGCTGGGCGTTGTCGCCGTTCATCAGCTGGCCCATGACATCGGCAGCGTCGTTGAAGGGTTTCTGGTCGAAGGCGGGTGTGTGTTGGGGGGCGCCGTTGTAGATGCGCAGGGTGGGGATGATGTCGGCGGGCATGTAGGCCTCGCGCGGCGCCTGCGGGATGTTGGTGTAGATGTGGCTGGTAGTCGTGCTTCGTGTGCCTTCGTTGGCGACGACGTTGACCTTGGTGTTGTGGGGGAAGGAGATGTATTTTTTGCCGTAGGTGTCGAATTCCACCTGGAAGTTGCTGTTGTTGTTTACAATAACCTCGAGTTTCTCGATGGGGCACTCGCGCTGCAGGGGGAGGGTTTCGTACAGGAGGTTGTAGCGGCGGTGGACGGTGTAGTCGACGATGATGGTGCATCCCAGTTCCATGCCGGTGTGCACCATGGCCAGTTCGCGCAGGTGGTTGAAGCGGCCGCAGTCGGCGCACTCGGAGGGCAGCTGGTAGATGAAGGCGTTCTGCGGCATGTCGATGCGGGTGCCGTCGAGCTGGAGGGTGTAGACCTCGTTGATGGTCACCTCCTCGAGGTCGGGATTGTAGACCACGAAGGTCTCGCCTTTGTCGGCGTAGGCGGTGAGGGCGCGGTTGCGGAGGATCTGCACCTCGTGGCGATAGTGGTAGTCGCTGGTACCGTCGGCATTGACGGTCCATTCGTAGCGCAGCAGTTTGTAGATGGCGTCGGGTTGCTGGGCGTTGGCCAGGCTGAACAGGGAGACGAGGGCGGCTATAAATAATGACTTTTTCATATCTTTACGTGCTTATTTGGTTAAAATGACGGGAGTTTCGGAGACTTTGAGCTGTGCCATGGCGCTGGCGCGGAAGGCGGGCCAGTCGGAGGCCTCGTAGAGGCGCTTGCCGAAGACGGCCTGCTCGCCGAAGATGAGCTTGTTGCCTTCCATCTGGAATCCGCAGCCGAAGCTGGCGGCGGGGTCGGCAATGCCGTCCACCTGGGGGTAGTGGAACTGCGACGGGGCGTAGGGCAGGGTGACGGTTTCGCGGATGTCCACCAGGCGCGAGCAGCGGTCGCTGAAGGGCTGGGTGCGTGTCTCGGGCTTGAGGTTGAAGTTCAGGTGGCCCATGGCGCGGCGGTAGAAGTTGCGCGCCGAGAGGGGGATGAAGGAGATGACGTTTTTGTCGACGGTGGCGTAGTGGGGGATGCGGTAGGTGTAGGTGATGCTGACGGGGTGGTCCAGGTAGTGGTCGGGGTCGTTGTATTGGATGTCGACGATTTCGGCGTTGGGGGCGATGCTGAGCAGTTCGCGCTCGAGGTTGCTGCGCCACTGGCTCTGCGGGGCGCTGAAGACTCCGCGCACGGCGGCGTCGCTCTGGCCTTCGGCGGTGATGGTGAGGGTGCCGGTGAGGGTGCCTTCCATGTCAATGGCGCTCTCTCCGATGATGCGGATGTAGTGGTTCTGGGCGGGCGAGATGGGAGTCTCCATCAGGTCGCAGCCCTCGGCGGTGCCGATGAGGTAGCCCTGCTGCTGCTCGGCGCTGCTCCAGAGTTCGCGCACGTTGGGCACCCAGGTGGGGTCGAGCATGCGGAAGGAGCCGTCGCGCAGCTGCACGGCGCAGACCGAGTGGTTGAACTGGTCGGCGGGGATGCGGTCGATGCGTTCGCCGGCCATGGTCATGGCGGCATAGGCTTTGAAGCCTGCGGCACGGAGGAATCCGATGAGCGTCGAGGCCTTGTCCTTGCAGACGCCGCAGCGGTCGGTGAAGTTCATCTTCTGGTTGTGCAGCGTGAAGCCCTCGCCTTCGCCCATGGAGATGCCGGCGTAGCGGATGTTGTCGGCCACCCAGTGGGTCAGGCGGCTGATGCTGTCCATCTCGTCCTTGGCGCCGCGGAGCAGTTCGTTGACCTTCTTCTGCACCTCGGGGGTGGCGGTGAAGCTGCCATAGTCCTCGTTGACGCCGTAGAACCAGCGGCTCTTGGCCTGCCAGTCGGGGCTGGTGGAGAGGAGCAGTTTGCACTGTATGTCGTTGTTGGCCAGGGCGCGAGGTTCGCGCTTCAGCGGCATGATGTCTTCCTTGTTGCTGAAGGTGTAGAGGGTGCGGCCCTCCTCGTCGGCGGCCTCGCGCTTGACGTTCAGCTCGCCGTTGTACACCTTGTACTGAAGGCTCTTGGTGTCGAGGATGTTGAGCATGTAGACCTTGCTCTTCACGGGCTGGTCGCTCCAGAAGGGCACGATGTCGTAGTAGTGGCCTTTCATAGGCGGCACATAGCGTGCGTCGTCCTCGGGCAGGGCGGCGAAGGTGCCGTTGAGCGAGGGCTGCTCGTCCTGCAGCAGGGCATAGGTGTAGCCTTTCTTGTAGGTCCAAATCTCCAGGCGGTCGCCGAGGTCCAGGTGTCCCACCTGCACCATCTTCTGGCTGGCGCCCCAGTAGATCATGCGTGCGGGAGCCACGTAGTCGTACACGGTGATGTTCCCGTCGCGTCCGGGCCACAGCAGGGTGTCCGTCTTGCCGGTGGCTTGGCGGTGCACCAGCACACGCTCAATGTCGCAGTAGGCCGACAGGGGGTCGTAGTCAATCTTGTAGGTGCTGTAGGCGGCGCAGCCGGCAAAGGAATACATCTCTATGCACTTGTGCGTCAGCACATGGCTGAGGCCCGACTCCTCCATGTAGACTCCCGTGGAGTCGAAGATGGTCACGGTGTTGCTGCCCGCATATTTGCCCGGCAGGGCTTTCTGCTGTGCGGTGGCAAAGGTGGCCGTAGCCGCTATCAGCGTGAGTAATACGAATGCTTTTTTCATCTTTTTCTTCTCTATTTTGAACTGCAAAGGTACGAATATTTTTTTATATGGAGAAACAAAATAAACAAAAAGTCCCGAAACTTGTTCCGGGACTTCCTTTGTTGTCCTACCTGGATTCGAACCAAGACAAGCTGATCCAGAGTCAGATGTGCTACCGTTACACCATAGGACAATCGGCGTTTGTTTTTCTCTCAAAAACGGGTGCAAAAGTACAACCTTTTTTGGAACTGACCAAATTTTTTTTTGTCCGTATGCCTTTTATGCTGCTTAAAGTACAATATTACAAATGTTTGCCTGTCATTATTTTTTTATTTTTCAGATGAAATCTTGCGGTACAACACGGGTGCATGGACAGGGTCTTCTACTGTTTTTTGGCCTGTTCTCTTTCCTCCTCGGACAGGGTGAAAGTTATCGGCAGGTTGAATTGGCAGCGCACCGTTTCGCCACGTTGTTTGGCGGGAATCCAGCGCGGCATCGTCATTACCGCGCGGACAGCCTCCGCGCCGCAGCCACCGCCGATGTCGCGCAGAAGCTTTGCGTTGGTGATGCTGCCGTCCTTCTCTATAACGAAGGTGACGTACACCTTGCCCTCGATGCCGTTCTCTTTGGCCTGTTCGGGATATTTGATGTTTTCCTCCAACCATTTGTATAGGGCCTCCTGTCCGCCGGGAAACTGCGGGTCTTCATCGACAATCAAGAACACGTCGGACTGGTCGTCCTCGGGCATCTCGCCTTCAACAACAAAGCCCACGACGCCCAACGCCATGAAGGGTATCGACACCGTGACAATCGACGCCACCGGACCCTTGCCGGGAATGCCGGCGGGCTTCCAGCGCGGCATGGTGTTTATCACCCGTCGGGCCTCGATGTTGCAGCCCTCGAGGCCCTTGATGATGCGGTAGCCCGACACATGGCCGTCGCTTTCGATGCGCAGCGCCGCCACCACCTCGCCCACAATGCCGTCCACCTCAAACTGCGAAGGTATCTGCACGTGCCGGTCGAGCCAACGCTCCAGTGCTTTCTGTCCGCCGGGAAACTCCGCCTTGACGGGAGGCTCCGTGTAGTAGCCGTCGTAGAAATCGTCCTTCTGGCTGTCCTTGGGTGCCGTGAGCTCCTCCGGGTAATTCGGGTCGCCCAAGGACACTATGCCTTCAAGTTCCGGCAGGAGAGAGTCGGGAAATGGCGGAGGCGGCATGAGGGTGTCCTCCGGCCCCACCTCCTCGAACACTTCGCCATCCGACAGGCTGTCGGCCTCCACCAGGGGGCCGCCCTGGCCGTTGCCGCAGGCTGCCAGCGAGAGGCTCAGGCCTGCCACCGTGGCGGCCCTGCCCAGCTTGAGGCGGCTGGCCAGGGCGCGCTCCAGGTATTGCACTTCGGCCTCGCACCTCGGACAGGTGCCCCGGCAGGGGCCCTCGTAGGTGCATTCCCGCTGCTCCAGCAGGATGTCATTTTCTTCGGCGATGCGGCGGCGCAGGGCTTTGAGCTGGTTGCAGATGTGTTTGCCTCGTTCCATGGTTCTAGTTGAGTTTGAATTTTACGGGGAGGTTGAATTGTACGCGCACGGGTTTGCCGCGCTGCTTGCCGGGTTTCCAGCGGGGCATGGACTTGACGATGCGGATGGCTTCGTCGCCGCAGCCGTGTCCGATGTCGCGGAGGATGCGAGGGTTGGAGATGGAGCCGTTGGGTTCGACGGTGAAGGTAACGTAGACGGTGCCGTGGATGTTGTTCTCCAGTGCCCGCTGGGGGTATTGGATGTGTTCATCGATCCATCTGTAGAGGGAGTCCATGCCGCCGGGGAACTCGGGTTCGTTTTCCACGACGGTGAATGCCCTTGTTTCCCCTACCAGTTCCTCTTCGTCGACGACGAGTTCGAGGATGGAGTCCTCGGCTTCGGGCGGCGGCGGTGGAGGAGGTGGTATTGCTTTGCCTTCTTCTATCACCACTCCCGCCCATTCGTCGAAATCGGGTGTGGGGTTGTCGGAGGGGGAGGCGGGGAGGGTGTCGTCCACCTCTTCAGAGAAGAGTGTGTCGCCGACGGTGAGGAGGGTATCGTGCGGCGTGGTGTTGCCGTTGCTGCAGGCGGCCAGGGAGAGGGAGAGGCCTGCGACGGTGGCGGCCTTGCCCAGCTTGAGGCGGCTGGCCAGGGCGCGCTCCAGATATTGCACCTCGGCCTCGCACCTCGGGCAGGTGCCCCGGCAGGGACCCTCGTAGGTGCACTCCCGCTGCTCCAGCGGTATACCGTTCTCCTCGGCGATGCTGTGGCGCAGGGCCTTCAGCTGCTTGCAGATGTTTTTTCCTCGTGTCGGTTTCATAGTGTCGGTTTAAAAAAAAACTTATACTACTATTATAACAGGAAAATCGGCAAAATACTACCGAGGGGTGCTGATTTTATGATTTTTTAACACTCAGAACTTGACGATGTCGATCAACCGGACCCCGTCGAGCCACACGGCGATGCAGCCCACGGCGCCCAGGTCGCCGGCGGCATCCCAGTTCTCGATGGGCTGGAGGGTGCGGGCGTCTACAATCTCGAAGTATTCGGGCTCGAACTTCAGCCCGTCGGGGCAGAGCGAGGGGTTCACCTCGTGGAACGACGCCAGGGTGTCCACCACCCATTCCTTCACGTCGTCCACATCCTCGTACTCGGCCATCTCGGCGGCCTGCTCGAGGGTGGCGTTGATGGTGGGGGCAATGGCGCGGGCGGCAGGGGAGAGGCGCATGTTGCGGCTGCTGAGGGCCAGGCCGTCGTCGGCACGCACAATGGGGCAGGGCACCAGCTCGATGGGGTACTTGATCTGCTCCAGCAGGGCGCGGATCACGGCCACCTGCTGGTAGTCCTTCTCGCCGAAGTAGGCACGTTTGGGCTGCGCCAGGTCGAACAGGCGGCGCACCACCACGGCCACACCGCTGAAGTGGCCCGGACGGCGCGGCCCTTCCATCACCTCCTCCACGGGACCGAAATGATAGACAATCTCCGTGGGTTCTCCGTCGGGGTACATCTCCTCCACCGTAGGCGTGAAGGCTACGAGCCGGTCCGTGCAGGCACCCTTGATTCTTAACTCTAAACTCTTAATCAGGTCCAGGTCGGCCTCGATGGTGCGGGGATACTTCGCTAGGTCCTCCTTGTTGTTGAACTGGATGGGGTTGACGAAGAGGGAGACCACGACGAAGTCGTTCTCCTTCAGGGCGCGCTCGATGAGCGAGAGGTGACCCTCGTGGAGGGCACCCATGGTGGGCACAAGGCCTATTTCAAGGTTCTGGGCTTTGGCCTCGGCCACAGCCTGCTGCAACTCGGCAGCTTTGGTGATTTGTTTCATAATTATTTTTGTTTTATGCCGGCGGGACGCCGGCGCTCCATTATTTTTGCTATGGCCGGCGGGACGCCGGCGCTCCATTTTAATCTTTGATTTCTTCGTATGGGGTGAAGCCCTCGTCGTCGGTGTCGTCGTCGTGCGGAGGCTGCTGCTGTTGCTGCTCGAGGGGCTTGCGGTCGAGGTACTTGTTGGGCAGCTCCAACAGGTAGTTGACGCCCATCAGCACCAGGCTGAAGAGCAGGGCCGAACCGAAACTGTCCACATGGAACCCGCTCACCATGGCCGACGCCATGAGGATGATGACGGCGTTGACAACGAAGAGGAACAGCCCCAGCGTTACGACCGTCGCCGGCAGGGTGATGACGATGAGCACGGGGCGTATGATGTTGTTCAGCAGCGAGATGACGATGGCCGTCCAGAACACCGCCCAGAACGACTCCACCTCGATGCCCGGCAACAGCCACGCGCCCACCATCACGGCGATGGAGAGCAGCATCAGGCGCGTCAGGCACCCG
The DNA here is from genome assembly GCA_002372855.1 of Bacteroidales bacterium UBA3684. Taxonomy (GTDB): domain Bacteria; phylum Bacteroidota; class Bacteroidia; order Bacteroidales; family P3; genus Colimorpha. Next base: position 935 of record DFIZ01000045.1, on the reverse strand, counting down.
CCGCGGCTGGAATAGAACTCAACCTTCATACGGACCCTTTCCTTGTCGCACAAGCTCGATGCCGTCGCTGCAGTCGATGACCGTCGAAGGCTCGGTGTCGGCGATGCCGCCGTCCACCACCACGTCCACCCGCGACCCGAAGCGCTCGTGTATCAGCTCGGGATCGCAGTAGTTCTCCGGCTCGTCCTCCTCGCCCAGCGGGCGCACGGAGGTGCAGATGAGCGGGCACCCCACCTCCTCGATGACGGCACGGGCAATGTCGTTCTCAGGCACACGGATGCCGATGGTTTTGTTGGCATTCTGATAGTTGCGCGGCACACTGCCGCTGGCCTCCATGATGAAGGTGTAAGGGCCTGGGAGGCACTGCTTCAGCAGGGCGAAGGTGTCGCGGTCCATGGCGCGGACATACTCCGAAGCCTGGCTGAGACTGTGGCACAGCATCGAGTAGCGGGCCTGTTTCAGCTTGAACCCTTTCAGCTGGGCGATGGCTTCGGCGGCCTTCTTGTGCTCCATGCTGCAGGCGAAACAATAGAGCGTGTCGGTGGGCAGAATGGCGATGCCACCGTTGCACAGCATGTCGGCTATCTTCCTCACTTCCCGCACGTTGGGGTTGCCGTTGTAGAGTTTTATTATCATAGGTTACATCTTCCTTTCGGGCTGCAAAAATACAACAAATTATCGGAATAGAGAAAAAAATATTGCGCCCCCGCCTCATCACTCATCACCCGTCACTCATCACTCATCACTCATCACTCATCACTCCTCACTCCCCCAAAGAGGGGTCAAATTCGGCCCTTCTCATATAGTTCCTATATACTTCTCATATACTTCTTATATCACCTATATAAGAAGTATATGAGAAGTATATGAGAGCGATATAAGAACGATATAAGAAATGCCGAATTATGTACCTCTCGGGTAGGTATCGGGTGGGT
>DFIZ01000016.1 GCA_002372855.1 Bacteroidales bacterium UBA3684 | reverse complement strand
ACAACGTGCTGAACGTCAGGTTCGAAAAGAATCCTCTGCGCCGGAGCTGCCAGAGCTTCGACAACGTATACTTTTGGATTTACAACGAGGAGCTTGAGCAGGGCTACCTGAGCAACGCCGTCTACCGCCGCATGCAGAAGGCGAGTGTGGCGCTGCCGGACGATTTCGCCGCCGGCGGGACGCCGGCGCTCCATGTCTATGCCTTTGTGCAGGACGCCCAGGGGCGCTGCTCGGAGACGGCTTATGCCGGGGTTGCCGGAGAAGCCGGATTTTCCGGAATTTCCGGAGATTCCGGATTATCCGGATTTTCCGGATTTTCCGGAGCTTCCGGGTTCTCCGGGGAGACCGTCGACCCGGAAACGGGCGAGGTGCTCGCCCCCACCCCCTCCGCCCTGCGGGGGACGCCGCCCCGGCAAGGGGATGAAATAATGAAAACATAAAAAATGTTAAAAAGGACAATAAATATTTTTTTTTTCAGTTACTCGGGGCAAAAAACATAAAAACTAAAGATTATTATTGTACTTATGGAATCTGTCAACATTCAGGAACTGAACGAAAGAATCGGACGCGAGAGCGCCTTTGTGGATGTGCTGACCATGGAGGTCGGCAAGCAGATTGTGGGCCAGAAGCACATGGTGGAGAGCCTGATGATAGGCCTGCTGAGCAACGGCCACGTGCTGCTGGAGGGTGTGCCGGGACTGGCCAAGACGCTGACCATCACCACCCTTGCCAAGGCCATCGACGCCAAGTTCAGCCGTATCCAGTTCACGCCCGACCTGCTGCCCGCCGACCTGCTGGGCACCATGATCTACAGCCAGAAGAGCGAGACCTTCCAAGTGAAGAAAGGCCCCATATTCAGCAACTTCATCCTTGCCGACGAAATCAACCGTGCCCCCGCCAAGGTACAGAGCGCCCTGCTCGAAGCCATGCAGGAGCGCCAGGTGACCATCGGCGAGCAGACCTACCGTCTCGAGGAGCCCTTCCTCGTGCTGGCCACGCAGAACCCCATCGAGCAGGAGGGCACCTATCCCCTGCCCGAAGCCCAGGTGGACCGCTTCATGCTGAAGGTGGTCATCTCCTACCCCAAACGCCTGGAGGAGCGCCAGATACTGCACCAGGCCGTCAACGGCGAGCGCACGGAGAGCCATCCGCAGAGCGCCATCCTCAAGCCCGACGTCATCCTCAAGGCCCGCGAGCTGGTGCGCGAGGTGTACATGGACGAGAAGATTGAGAACTACATCACCGACATCGTCTTCGCCACGCGCTACCCCAAGCAGTACGGGCTGGAGAAGCTGGCGCCGATGATCAGCTACGGCTCGTCGCCGCGCGGCAGCATCAACCTTGCCGCCGCCGCCAAGGCCTACGCCTTCATGAAGCGCCGCGGATACGTCATTCCGGAGGACGTGCGCGCCATCGCCATGGACGTGCTGCGCCACCGCATAGGCCTGACCTACGAGGCCGAGGCCGAGAACGTCACCAGCGAGGAGTTGGTCAACGAGGTGCTGAACAAGGTGGAGGTGCCCTGATTGTAGTTAAGAGTTAAGAGTTAGGAGTTAAGAGTTATGGATGAATCCATAATCAAAAAGGTCCGCAAGATAGAGATCAAGGCGCGGGGACTGAGCCAGCAGATGTTCAGCGGCGAGTACCACTCGGCCTTCAAGGGGCGCGGCATGGTGTTCAGCGAAGTGCGCGAATACCAGTACGGCGACGACGTGCGCAGCATCGACTGGAACGTCACCGCCCGCCTGGCGCACCCCTACGTGAAGGTGTTCGAGGAGGAAAGGGAGCTGACGGTGATGCTGCTGGTGGACGTCAGCGGCAGCGGCCGTTTCGGCACCCAGGGACAGTTCAAGGAAGAGCTGGCCGCCGAGGTTGCCGCCACGCTGGCCTTCAGCGCCATAGCCAACAACGACAAGGTGGGTATGATCCTCTTCAGCGACCGCATAGAGAAATTCATTCCGCCCAAGAAAGGGCGCACACACATACTGCGCATCATCCGCGAACTTATCACCTACCGTCCCGAAAGCAACGGCACCGACATCGGCGAGGCCCTGCGCTACTTCAGCAACGCCATCAAGAAGCGTTGCACGACGTTCTTGCTGAGCGACTTCTACGACACGGGGTGGACCGACGCCCTGAAGCTGGTGGCCGGCAAACACGACCTGGTGGCCCTGCGCCTGGCCGACAAACGCGAGAAGGAGCTGATGGACCTGGGGATGGTGAAGTTCTACGACCCCGAGAGCAGCCGGACGGTGTGGATCGACACCGGGTCGGCGGCGGTGCGCCGCATGGCCGACGCCCGCTATGCCGAGCACGAGCGCAAGGTGGAGACCACCATGAAGCGCTACGGCATCGACATGGCCACCCTCTGGACCGGCGAGGACTTCGTCAAGCCGCTGAAGGGGTTGCTGGCAAGGCGCAGCTAGGGCAGTTAAGAGTTAAGAGTTAAGAGTTAAAAAGTTAGGAGTTATTGAAATTATGAACATAACGAGGACATTGATGACGGCAAGTGCAAAAGGGGCATTCCTTTTGTCCTTCTTGTTTTTCTTGTCTTCCCACGCCCAAGGGCAGGCGGTGGCGCGGCTGAGCGAGGACACTATCCTGCTGGGCGACCAGACGACGCTGAGCATCCAGCGCGCCCACACCTACCCCTCGACCGACCAGCTGTCGCAGAACGGCATCGTGGCCCTGGGCCAGGAGTTCGACACCGCGAAGCACCTGCAGCTCACCACCCTGACGAGTTTCGAGCCGGGGGTGCACTTCGTCAAGCTCGGCCCCGACGACTCGCTGCAGCTGACGGTGCTGGACGTCGACGTGGACACCACCACGGCCGAGATACGCGACATAGCGCCCATCGAGAAGGTGCCCTACACCTTCTGGGAGATATTCCGCTGGGTGCTGCTGGCACTGGTTGTCATCGCGCTGGCCGTGGCCGGATGGTGGTTCTGGAAGAAATGGAAGAGCGGCAAGGTGAGCGACTGGTTCGCCAACGTGCCCGTCGACACCCGCACTCCCGAGGAGCGCGCCCTCGACCGCCTGGAGGAGTTGCGCCAAAGCCAGATGTGGCAGTCGGGCAAGACCAAGGAATACCACACCGAGCTGACCGATGCCGTGCGCACCTTCATCGAGGAGGCCACGGGCATCCGCGCCACCGAGATGACCAGCGACGAGACGGTGGAGGAAATTGAAAATTTAAAATTGAAAATTGAAACTTCCCTGCTGAAAGAAATCTTCACGACGGCCGACCTGGTGAAATTCGCCAAGAGCGAACCCCTGCCGCACGAGCACGACCGCTCGATGAGCGAGGCCGTGCAGTTTGTCAAGGAGCTGTGGCAGCAGGTGAAACCCGCCGACCCCGCCGACGAAGGAAAGGAGGGCAAGGATGCATAACCTCACCTTTGCCCATCCGTGGATGCTGCTGGGCCTGGTGCTGGTGCCGCTGATGGTGGGCTGGTACATCTGGCGCTACCGCAAGCAGGAGGCTGCGTTGCAGCATTCGGACATATCGCTCTTCGACGGCGTGAAGCAGACCCTGCGCGTGCGTCTGCGCTGGCTGCCCTACGCCCTGCGCGTGGTGGCCGTGGGCGCCATAGTGGTGGCCCTGGCACGTCCGCAGAGCCAGCTGAGCCGCCAGGAGATGACAGTGGAAGGCATCGACATCGTGATGGCCATGGACCTCTCGGGCTCGATGCTGGCCGAGGACTTCAAGCCCAACCGTCTGGAGGCCGCCAAGCGGGTGGCCGCCGACTTCATCAACGGCCGCAAGAACGACCGCATGGGCCTGGTGGTCTTCGCCGGCGAAGCCTTCACGCAGGTGCCCCTGACCATCGACCATCAGGTGCTGCTCAAGCAATTGGGCAACCTCAAGAGCGGCACCATGCGCGACGGCACCGCCCTGGGCGACGGCCTGGCGACAGCCATCAACCGTATCAAGGACAGCGAGGCGCAGAGCAAGGTCATCATCCTGCTGACCGACGGCGTCAACAACCAGGGCAGCATGGACCCCCTGAGCGCCGCCGAAATCGCCGCCCTCTACAACATTCGACTCTACACCATCGGCGTAGGTTCGCTTGGCAAAGCCCCCTTCCCCTTCCGCGACCAGTTTGGCCGCGTGCACTACCAGAACGTGGACGTGGAGATAGACGAGGACCTGATGCGCCAGATGGCCGACGCCACCAACGACGGACGCTACTTCCGCGCCACCAACAAAAAGGCCCTGGAGGAAATCTTCAACCAGATCGACGAAATGGAGAAAAGTAAGATAGACGTCACCCAGTATGCCCAGACCAAGGACGAATACATGCCTTGGCTGTGGCTGGCGGTGGTGGCGTTGCTGCTGGAGGCGCTGGTCAAGTGGGGATGGATGAAGAGTTAAGAGTTATGAGTTAAGAGTTATTGAGTTATGATTCATTTTGAACACATAGAATATCTGTGGCTGCTGGCCGTAGTGGCGTTGGCAGGAGTGCTGTGGGGAGTGATGGGCTGGCGGCAGCGCCGGCGGCTCGAGCAATGGGCCGACCCGACGATGTTCGGCCGCTTGATACCCGACCGCTCGGGCTGGCGTCCGGCGGTGAAGACGGGACTCCTGCTGCTGGGCATGGCCCTGCTGGTGGTGGCCCTGGCCAATCCCCAGTTTGGCACCAAGATTGAGAAAGGCAAGCGCTCCGGCAGCGACCTCGCCATCTGCCTCGACGTATCGAACAGCATGATGGCTGAAGACATACAGCCCAACCGCTTGGAGCGTAGCAAGAAGGTGGTCTCCAACCTGTTGTCCACCCTGGCGGGCGACCGCGTGAGCCTGGTCATCTACGCCGGCACCAGCTTCATCCAGATGCCGTTGACCAACGACTACAGCGCCACCAAACTCTTCCTCGACCAGGTGAGCTGCGACATGATCGCCTCGCAGGGCACCGCCATCGGCGACGCCATCGAGAAGGGCATGGAGACCTTCGGCTACGGCGACCCCGACCGTCCGTGGGAGGTCAACAAGGGCCGCGCCATCATCGTCATCAGCGACGGCGAGAACCACGAGGACGACGCCGTGGAGGCCGCCCGCGAAGCCGCCAAGCAGGGCGTGCGTGTGTGCACCATCGGCATGGGCCTGCCCGACGGCGCACCCATCCCCGAGTACAATCCCCGTGGACGTACCAACAACTACAAGCGCGATCGCAATGGCAGCATCATCATGACACACCTCAACGAGGACATGCTGCGCGACATAGCCGCTGCAGGCAACGGCAAATACGTCCGCGCCAGCAACGCCTCCAGCGGCCTCAGCGACATTACCTCGCTCATCGAGGGGCTGGAGAAAGAGGACTTCGGCGAAGCCATCTTCAGCGCCTACGAGAGCCGCTACATGTACCCCCTGGCCGCCGGACTGCTCTGCCTGCTGGCCGAGGTGCTGATATTCGAACGCCGCAACCGCAAATGGAAACTGTTTGAAGAGGAGGAAGCAAAATGAAAAAAATACTGTTCATACTTGTCATTTTCAATTTTCAACTTTCAATTTTCAATTCGCTTCAGGCCCAGGCCAACCGCCACCAGTTGCGCGACGGCAACCGGAACTACAAGAACGAGCGCTACGACAAGGCCGAGGTCGACTACCGCCGTGCCCTGGAAAGCGACAGCCTCGACTACCGCGGACAGTACAATCTGGCCAACAGTCTCTACCGGCAGAAGAAATACGACGAGGCCGTGCGCCACTACGACCAGGCCCTCCAGCTGCCCAGCCTCAGCGACCAGCAGCGCTGGCAGTCGCTCCACAACAAAGGCAACGCCTACCTCAAGGCCGGCATGGAAGACCAGCAGCAGGGCATGAAGATGTTCCAGCAAGCCGTGCAGAGCTACCAGGACGCCCTCAAGGTCGACCCCAAGAACGACGACACACGCTACAACCTGGCCTATGCCCGCCGCCTGCTGCAGCAAGCCCAGCAACAACAGCAACAGCAGCAGAACCAGCAGAACCAGGACCAGCAGAACAAGGACCAGCAGCAACAGAATCAGCAGAACCAAAACCAGCAGAACCAGCAAGACCAGCAGAACAAAGACAACCAGCAGAACCAGCAACAGCAGAACCCCCAGGGCGACGGCAAAGAGGAGCAGCAAAAGAAGCAGAACAAGCGGCCCAACCCCATGGAGCAACGCAAGCAGGATGCCGAGCGCATGCTGGAAGCTGTGAAGAACAACGAGAAACAGAGCCTCAAAGAGCAGACCAAAAAACTGCAGGTGGGCAACGTCAAGCACAGCGACAAGGACTGGTAAAAAGCCATAGAGTCTTAGAGTAATAAAGTTATAAAGTCATAGAGGCATAGAGTTTTAGAGATTATTTGGAATATGAAAACAATAAAAACATTAATGACAGCAAGTGCAAAAGGGGCATTCCTTTTGTCTTTCTTGTTTTTCTTGTCTTCCCACGTCCAGGGGCAGGAGATGACCGTCCAAGCCCCCAAGTCCGTCTATGTGGGCGACAACTTCACCGTCACCTTTGTAGTGGAAGGCGAGGCCCGCGACTTCAAAGGCCCTTCGTTCAAAGGTTTCTCCCTCCGTTCGGGTCCAAACTACGGATCGCAACAGTATTCCTCATGGAACAACGGACAAATCAGCAGTTCCCATAAGACCACCTTCTCCTACCGCGTGCTGGCCGATATGGAAGGCACCTTCACCGTTGGCGCAGCCTCCTGCATCGTCGACGGCAAGAAAGTATCCTCCCCCAGTTTCAACATCAAGGTGGAGAAAATGAGCCAGGCCCAGCAGCAGCAACGCCAGCAGCAACAGCAGCGCCGCCAGGCCTTCGACCCCTGGGCGCAGCAGCCGCAGCCTGCCTCGCAAATCGACGGCACCAAGCTCTTCGCCCGTACCTCCGTTTCCAACGCCAACCCCTACCAGGGCGAGCAGGTCATCATCACCTACAAGGTCTACACCCAGGTGCCCCTCAGCCAGGTGGGCATCGACAAGCTGCCCGGCAACAAGGGCTTCTGGGCCGAAGACCTCAGCGCAGGCAAGCAGATCAAACAATATGAGGAGAGCCTCAACGGCCAGCGCTATCAGGTGGCCGAAATCAGAAAAGGCGCCCTCTTCGCCCAGGAGAGCGGCCGACTGACCATCGAACCCCTCGACCTCAACGTCCTCGCCATGGTACAGGCCCCGCGCCGCCGCACAGGCACCCTGCTCGACCTCTTCGACGACCCCTTCTTCAATATGGCCCAGGCCGTCGAATATCCCCTGCACACCAAGCCCGTCTCCGTCAACGTCCGCAAGCTCCCGGCCGGCCCCGACGACTTCAGCGGTGCCGTGGGCAGCTTCTCCGTCAAGGGTGGACTAAGCCTCAACAAGGTCAAATCCAACGAGGCCGTCTCCTACCGTCTCACCATCTCCGGCCGCGGCAACCTCATGCTCGTCACCCCGCCAACGCCCGAATTTTCCTCCTCCTTCGAGGTCTACGACCCCCAGATCGAGGACAACATCTCCAAGAACGACAACGGCGTCTCCGGCAGCCGCACCTACGAGTGGGTCCTCATCCCCCGCAGCCAGGGCCACTACACCATCCCCGCCTACCGTTTCGTATATTTCGACCCCGCCTCCGCCCAATATGTCACCCTCACCGTCGACGCCCAGGAACTCGAAGTGGAGAAAGGCAAGGCCACCGTGGCCGTCAAGGACGACGTCCAGCTCCTCAATTCCGACATCAACTACATCCACCCCATCAACAAACTCCGCCCGATCAACAACCGAGCCGGCAACAACAACCTCTGGGCCATCCTCATGGGCATCAGTATCCTTGCTGCCATCGGAGTCAACATCTTCGGCAAGAAAGCCCTTGCCAAACGCGAAGACACCGCCGGCCTCCGCATGCGCCGTGCCACCCGCATGGCCCGCCGCCGCCTCAAGAAAGCGGCCTCCTTCCTCGGCTCCGGCGACACCAACCGCTTCTACGAGGAAATCTACCGCGCCATCTGGGGATGCCTCTCCGACAAGTACAATATCGAACTCTCGCAGCTCAACCGCGACACCGTCAGCGCCTGCCTGGCCGACAAGCAGGTGCCCGACGAACAGCAACAACGCATCATGAAGGTCCTCCAGGATGTCGACTTCGCACGCTTCGCCCCCGGCGACGCCGAAGCCCAGAAGCAGACCATATACGACGAAGCTCTCCAAATGATTGCCGAACTATAACCATAAAAGAAACATCAAACCCATTTAGCTCATGAAACCCATTAGACCCATATTGTTATTCCTACTCGCCCTTTCAATATACCAATCTCCTCTCTCGGCCCAGGAGCCCCTACAGCGCGCCCAGCTGGCCGACAGCGCCTACCGCATTGCCGACTACGAGCAGGCAGCCTCGCTCTACGAGGAGGTCCTCGCCTCGGGCTTCGCGTCCCCCGACCTCTACTACAACCTCGGCAACACCTACTACCGCCTCGACCGCTTCGGCCTCGCCATCCTCAACTACGAGCGCGCCCTGCGCCTCCGCCCCGGCATGTCCGACGCCCGCGACAACCTGGCCCTCGCCAACTCCCACACCGTCGACCGCATTGCCGAGCTGCCCCGACTCTTCGTCGTCAACTGGTACATCGCGCTCATCACCCGCATATCTCCCTCCTCCTGGCGCGTCATCACCCTCCTCTTCTTCATCCTTTGCCTTGCCGCCGTCACGGTGATAACCCTCTCGCGCAACGTCACCCTCCGCAAGTCCGCCCTCGCCGTCGCCATCGTCGCCGCCGTCCTCTTCATCCTCTCCCTGCTGCTCATGATTGCCTCCACCAGCCACTTCAACGCCCGCGCCGAAGCCATCGTGATGGAACCCTCCGTCACCGTCAAGAGCTCTCCCGAACACCAGAGCGCCGACAAACTCATCCTCCACGAGGGCACCAAGGTCACCATCTCCGAAACCCTCTCCGGATGGCACAAAATCACCCTCTCCGACGGCACCACCGGCTGGTGCGAGTCCTCAGCCATCGAACAGATTTGAGAATTGATGTAATTGATAACAACTAAAAACAAAAGCGCCATGAAAAAAACATTATCATTCCGTTCTCCACTCTCCGCTCTCCACTCTCCACTCTCCGCTCTACTACTCCTCCTATTGCTCTTCCCCATCTCCCCCCTCCACTCCCAAAACACCTCCTTCTACGCCGTCGATTCCACCTGCGGATGCGACATCTTCTACACCGAAGGCATCCAGACCACCCGCGAGGGCAACCTCTACGGCTTCCGCCGCTACGACGGCACCGTCCTCACACCTCCCGTCTTCGCCTATGTGGGCCAATTCTCCGGCGGCTACTGCCAGGTCTGGCAGTTCGACACCACGACTCCTCCCGACCCCAACCTCTCCGAACCGCCGCTCCTCGCCGGACTTATCGACTCCACCGGACGCTTCGTCGTCCCCTGCGCCTTCTCCGCCGTCGACCTCCCGTCGCAAGGACGCATCGCCGTCATGCAGGACAACCTCTGGGGGTTCGCCGACCTCCAGGGCCGCATCGTCGTCGCCCCCCGGTTCACCGCCGTCAGACCCTTCTCCGACGGACGCGCCGCCGTACAAACCATCGTCGACTCCTTCTTCTATTTTGGCAACTACATCGACACCCTCGGCCATCTCCTCTTCCCCAACGATTACTTCCAGAACACGCGCTCCTTTGTCGACGGCTACGCCACCGCCATGCGCTACGACCGCTGGGGCGTCATCGACCGCGACGGCAACGAAATCGTTCCCTTCGCCTTCGAACTCCTCACCGACCCCGACCACCACACCGTCCTCGCCGGACACGACAACGGCGAACTCGCCCTCTTCCGCCTCCCCTCCACCTCCCCGCGTCGCCAGATAGCGCCCTCCACCCCCTTCATCTACCACCCCCTCTCCAATGTCTCGCAGAACCGCATAGCCGTCCTTCGGGGCGATAAACAAGGCTTCCTCGACCTCCAGGGCAACGAAGTCATACCCTGCGCCTACGACGAAGTCGGCATCTTCCGCCTGGGACGCACCATGGTGCGCAACGGCGACCTCTACGGCATCATCGACACCCTCGGCGACACCATCCTCCCCATCGCCTACCACTCCCACTCCAGCCACGGCACCAAATACGCCTACTTCGACTCCCTCGCTCTCGTCGAACAAAACTACCGCTACGGATTCGTCGACCTCGACGGCCGCTTCGTCGTCCCGCTCATCCTCCAGTCAGCCTACCACTTCACTGAAGGTCTCGCCCCCGTGCAGAAAGACGGCTTATGGGGCTACATCGACACCTCCGGCAACCTCGCCCTGCCCCTCATCTTCGACCGCGCCTCCCCCTTCCAGCACCGTCGCGCCGACGTCACCTTCCACGGACGCCACGTCAAAATCGACCCCGACGGCCACTGCGTCGCCAACTGTGGCAACATCATCTCGTTCAAGTAGAACTCTGGAATATAGGAATTAGAAATTAGGAATTAGGAATCACTTAAAACTTAAAACTTAACACTAAACACTAAACACTGAACACTTAACACTAAAAAACACTTAACACTTAACACTAAACACTTAACACTAAACACTTAACACTGAATATGACCCATCCCGGCACCATCCTCTCCGTCAACAAGAACTCCGTCTCCGTCCAGATCGAGTCTGTCTCGGCCTGCGCCGCCTGCCAGGCCCATTCGCGCTGCGGCTTTGCCGAATCCAAAACCAAGACCCTCGATATACCCCTCTCCTGCGTCGCCCCGGACCTCCGCGCCTCGCTGGCGCAGCCGGACAGCCAGGCAATCGCTCAATCCCAGGTCCTCGTCACCATCGACACCTCCCACGGCCTCCTCGCCGTCCTCATAGCCTACCTCCTCCCTGCACTGCTGCTCATCGGGGTCATCGTCGCGCTCTCCCTCGCCGGCCTGCCGGAGTGGGCCGTCATACTCCTCTCCCTGGCCTCCCTCGGACTCTACATCCTCCTCCTCGTACTCTTCCGCCAGCGCATCGACAACCACTTCACCCTCAAGGTAGAGAAATTGAAAATTGAGAATTGAAAAAAAAACTCATAACTCTTAACTCTTAACTCATAACTGAAATGCTCATCCTCGGCATCGACCCCGGCACCCAGATTCTCGGCTACTCGCTCCTGGACACCGACGCTCCCACACCCCAAATCGTCGCCATGGACGTGCTGTACCTCAAGAAAATACCCGAATTCAACCTCCGCATACAGCAAATCTTCCACTCCACCCTCCGCATCATCGACTCCTTCCACCCCGACCACCTGGCCATCGAGGCCCCCTTCTTCGGCAAAAACGTGCAGTCCATGCTCAAACTCGGCCGAGCACAGGGCGTAGCCATCGCCGCCGCCATCAGCCGCGACCTCTCCATCACCGAATACGAACCCAAAGTCATCAAACAACATATCACCGGCAACGGCAACGCCTCCAAACAGCAAGTCGCCGTCATGCTGCAGTCCATACTCAACTTCGACGACACCCCCAAATACTTCGACGCCACCGACGCCCTCGCCGTGGCCTACACCGCACACCTCCACCTCTCCGACCCCGTCGCCAACATCCAGCAACAACTAGCGCCCGCCAAAAAGAAAACCCACAAATCAGCAAAAAAACAATGGTCCGAATTCGTCCTCAACAACCCAGACGTGATAAATTGAAAATTGAAAATTGAAAACTGAAATAAAACTCATAACTCTTAACTCATAACTCTTAACTCATAGTTTGACACCCCAAAAACCATGAAAAAAATGCGCCACACCGCCCCACACCTCACTCACCACTCATCACTCATCACTCATCACTCATCACTCATCACTCATCACTCATCACTCATCCTTCTCCTCCTGCTCCTCGCCTCCTGCGGCGCCCCGCAGAAGCACAAGCAGTACGACCCCGCCAAAGTGAACTTCACCGCCCAGGTCAACCCCCTCTTCGACGGCCACCTCTACCCCTCCCTCATCCTGGCCCTCAGCCAGGAAAGCACACCGCTCTCCAATGCCGGCGGGGCGCCGGCGCTCCACGCGCCGCTCACCCTCTCCGTCACCGCCCCCGCCAACAACGCCGTGCTGCGCATCGTCGTCGACTCCTCCGACCTCAACTACGTCACCATCCTCCAGGAAATCCTCCCCGCCCGCGGCGAGACCTACACCTTCACCCCCGCCGTCAAATGGAAATACGACCGCCTGCGTCTCGTCCGCCAGCACCGTCCCCTCGACCTGACCCTCACCTGCTACATCAACGACGAGGAGACCGACATCCGCAACCTCCACATCGACATCCGCTCCGTCAACGAATGCCCCCTCTCTTTCCGCAACAACAGCCAATCCAGCAACAGCAACAACAACATAGTCGACACGCGCTTCCTCTTCGCCGCCTACGTCAACGAGGAGCACCCCCAGATACCGCAAATCCTCTCCGACGCCCTCTCGGAGGGCATCGTCACCCGCTTCCAGGGCTACCAGGCCGGCACCAAAGCCGACGTACAGAAGCAGGTGCTGGCCATCTGGCACAACACGCTGCTGCGCGGCCTCTCCTACTCCTCCATCTCCTGCACCTCCAACCCGTCGCCCACCACCAACGTGCAGCACATACGCTTCTTCGACGAGGTGTGGAACACGCGCCAGGCCAACTGCATCGACGCCTGCGTCTACCTCGCCTCCATCCTGCGCAAAATAGGCCTGCGGCCCGTCATCTTCGTCGAGCCCTGCCACGCCTACCTCGGCTACT
>DFIZ01000039.1 GCA_002372855.1 Bacteroidales bacterium UBA3684 | reverse complement strand
TCATTCCGAAGATGATTGCCGACATCGCCGCCGGACACATCTCGATCATGTATGGCCTCCACGGCCCCAACTATATCACCTCGAGCGCCTGCGCTTCCTCGTCGAACGCACTGGCTGACGCCTTCAACCTCATCCGTCTGGGCAAGGCCAACGCCATCGTGGCCGGTGGTGCCGAGGCAGCCATCACGGAAGGCGGCGTCGGCGGATTCAACGCCATGCATGCCCTCTCCACCCGCAACGACGAGCCCGAGAAGGCCAGCCGCCCCTTCAGCGCCAGCCGCGACGGATTCGTCATGGCCGAAGGTGCCGGATGCCTGATCCTCGAAGAGCTGGAGCATGCCAAGGCCCGCGGAGCCAAGATCTATGCCGAGATGGTAGGTGCAGGCATGAGTGCCGACGCCCACCACATCACCGCCTCCCACCCGGAGGGTCTCGGAGCCAAGCTCGTCATGCAGAACGCACTCGAGGACGCAGAGCTGCAGCCCCAGGACATCGACTACATCAACGTCCACGGCACTTCGACCCACGTTGGCGACATCTCGGAGGCAAAAGCCATCAAGGACGTCTTCGGCGACGCTGCCTACCAGCTCAACATCTCCTCGACCAAGTCCATGACCGGCCACCTGCTCGGTGCGGCCGGAGCCGTAGAGGCTATGGTCACCGTGCTGGCCATCAAGAACGACATCGTCCCGCCCACCATCAACCACGAGGAGGGCGACGAGGATCCCGAGATCGACTACAAGCTGAACTTCACCTTCAACAAGGCACAGAAGCGCACCGTGCGCGCTGCACTGTCGAACACTTTCGGCTTCGGCGGCCACAACGCCTGCGTAGTATTCAAGAAGTATATTGGTTAGTGTAGAGTGCAGAGATATAGTGTAGAGTGTATAGTTTAGAGTTTAGAGTTTAGAGTTTGCTACCGCTGTCCCGGTCTGAGAAAAGGAAGCGCGGTAGCAAACTCTACACTCTAAACTCTACACTCTAAACTATTAACGATTCACTATTCACAATTGAAACATGACTTTCAAAGACATTTACCAGCGTCTTCGGCTACCCTTCAGAGACGACAAGGAACTGCGGCGGTCGCTCTATCAGATCATGGGATTCTATCCTGACCACATAGAGCACTACAAGACCGCACTCACCCACAAAAGCTCCGGCAAGCGCAACGACAATGGCAAACCACTCAACAACGAGCGCCTGGAGTTTCTCGGCGACGCACTGCTCGACGCCGTCGTGGGCCACATCGTCTTTCGCCATTTCACCAACAAGCGAGAGGGATTCCTCACCAACACCCGCTCGAAGCTCGTCTCCAGGGAGTCGCTCGGCAAGCTCGCCGAAGAAATGGGTCTCACCGAGCTCATCGAGGCAAGACAATTCAGTCAGCAGTCGCACAACAGCTACATGGCAGGCAACGCCTTCGAGGCACTCGTCGGGGCCATCTATCTCGACCAGGGCTATGCAGCCGTCATGCGATTCATGGAAAAGAGAATCCTCGCCAAGATGATCAACATCGACAAGGTGGCCTACAAGGAAGTGAACTTCAAGTCGAAGCTCCTGGAGTGGACGCAGAAGAACCGTGTCCGCATGGAATACCGCATGCTCAAGCAGGCCACCGACGACAAAGGCTCGCCCATCTTCGGTTTCTGCGTGGTCATCGAGGGTGTGGAAGGCGGCAAGGGACAGGGTTACTCGAAGAAGGAGGCACAGCAGGTTGCCTCGCAAGAGACACTGCAGCGCCTGCGTCGCGAACCGCAGTTTATCGACGCCATCTTCCAGGCTAAGTCGGAACGCACCAAGATGGAGGAAGAGCCTACCATGGCCGCCCCTGACCTCGAAGAGGAAAAGACCGACTTCATCATCTCAAAGGAGGAGGCTATGGGGACTGTGGGGACTATGGGGCCTATAAGTCCTATGAGTCCTATGAGTCCTATGAGCCCAATGAGTTCTACGAGCCCTTCCCCTGACCCCGACTTCGACCTGAGCGACATCACCCATCGCGACCTCTCCCGCGAGGACATCATTGCGGCGGCCGAGGCAAAGGCCTTTTCCGAACAGGATTGAAACTATCACTTCTCACCTCATCACTTTTTACCCCAAAACAAGAAACTATGTCTTATCTGTTTACCTCCGAATCCGTATCAGAAGGCCATCCCGACAAGGTGGCCGACCAGATCAGCGACGCCCTGCTCGACCAGTTTCTGGCCTACGACGAGCATGCCCGCTGCGCCATCGAATCGTTTGTCACCACTGGTCAGGTGGTCATCATGGGCGAAGTGCGCAGCGACGTCTATATCGACCTGCAGACCATTGCCCGCAACACCATCAAGCGCATCGGCTACACCAAGGCCGAATATCAGTTTGACGGCTCCTCCTGCGGCATCCTGACCGCCATCCACGAACAGAGTGCCGACATCAGCCGCGGCGTCGATAAGACGGCGGCCGACAGCGACCTCGACCAGGGAGCAGGCGACCAGGGCATGATGTTCGGCTATGCCACCAGCGAGACCGACTCCTACATGCCTGTCTCGCTCTACTTGTCCCACCTGCTGATGCAGGCCCTCGCCGACATCCGCAAGGAGGGTTGCCAGATGACCTATCTCAGGCCCGACTCGAAGAGCCAGGTGACGGTGCAGTACAGCGATGCCGGCCTGCCTGAGCGCATCGACACCATCGTCGTCTCTACCCAGCACGACGAGTTCCTGGCCGACGGCAACACCGAGTTCGGACTGAAGAACGACGAGGCCATGCTGCAGCAGATCAAGCGTGACGTCATCGAGATACTCATCCCCCGCGTCAAGCAGCACATCCGCTCTGAGAAGGTGCTCGCCCTCTTCGGTGACGACATCAAATACTACGTCAACCCCACCGGCAAGTTCGTCATCGGCGGGCCTCACGGCGACACCGGCCTGACCGGCCGCAAGATCATCGTCGATACCTACGGCGGCAAGGGTGCCCACGGTGGCGGATCCTTCTCGGGCAAGGACTCCTCGAAGGTCGATCGCTCGGCTGCCTATGCCGCCCGCCATATTGCGAAGAACATGGTGGCGGCCGGCGTCAGCGACGAGATGCTCGTGCAGGTGAGCTATGCCATCGGTGTGGCACGTCCGATGAACATCTACGTCAACACCTACGGTCGCAGCCACGTGGCCATGAGCGACGGCGAGATAGCCCGCAAGATCGGGGAGCTCTTCGACCTGCGCCCGAAGATGATCGAGCGCACCCTGAAGCTGCGCCAGCCTATGTACTTGGAGACCGCCGCCTACGGCCACATGGGTCGTGAGCCGCAGGTGGTCAGGAAGACCTTCACCAGCCATTATCACGAGACGAAGACCATCGACGTGGAGCTCTTCACCTGGGAGAAGCTCGACCGTGTCGATGACATCAAGCGCGCCTTCGGACTATGAGGCCTATAAGCCCAATGAGCCCTATGGGGACTATGGGGCCTATGAGCCCTATGGGCCCTATAGGCCCTCTCTATAGGACTGACGGCTACTTCGGCCGGGACACCCTCTTCAGCACCGTCCGCGGCCATGAGCATCAGGGGGTGGCGGGCGACCCCGTTCCCTATACCATCCGTGGCGACAACCTCTTCACGGCGCTCCTGCTGCTGAGCTTCATCGTGCTGACCGTGTCGGTGTCGCGCATCCGCGGTTTCCTCTTCCTGCAGCTGAAGAACCTCCTCTTTCCCACAGCTGCCGCCCACGACGTCCACCAGACCCTGCGCGAGACTGCCTTCCAGACCTTCATCGTGGGCCTGCTCTGCCTGTCGCTCTCGCTGGCCACCTACATCTACACCGTCCGCAACGTCGCCGACGTCTTCCGCATAGAGAACTACCAGCTCGTCTTGCTGCTCCTGGCTTGCTTCCTGGGCTATTTCTGCCTGAAGTTTTTCAGCTACGAGCGCATCAACTGCGTCTTCTTCACCAAGTCGCAGGTATTCTTCTGGCAGCACACCATCCTCTTCCTCTACTCGATGGAGGGCATCCTCTTCTTTCC
>DFIZ01000057.1:7605-16220 GCA_002372855.1 Bacteroidales bacterium UBA3684 | reverse complement strand
ATACGGTCGATGATTTGCTTGTTGTCTGTCAAAAGAATGGAGGCGTGCTGCTATGAGGCTCTACCACGGTTCCAATACCGATATCGATACAATAGACCTTGACCAGGGTTCGCAATACAAGGATTTTGGCAAGGGGTTTTATCTGACGCCCGACAAGGAAACTGCCATTCGGATGGCAAAAAAACGGTCGCGGCTTTTCGGAGGTGTGGCGACTCTGATTGCGTATGAGTTCGATGAGTCGGCAATGTCGTCAGGGTTAAATATTAAGCAATTCCCGGAAAAGGCCTCTGTGGAATGGCTGCTGTTTATAGACGCAAATCGCGACAGGAACCACCCTCATCCCGCACACGTATACGACATTGTTATAGGTCCAATAGCCGACGACGGTGTTGTGCTTCAGCTTACAAACTACCGTGAAGGAATTTATCCGCCTGAACAGGCTGCCAGTCTGCTGCAGGACAGATTCCTCGACCAACAATACTACTTTGGTTCAGACAAAGCTCTCGCTTTTCTGCATAAGACAAATGTTGAGACTGTATGACGCATCCTACACACCATCAAATTGCCACTTACCTAACTAACTACGTGTTGAGCGAGTTGGTGAAATACGTAAAGGAAGATACCGGCTGCAGCATAGAGCAGGCAATGGAGAGGGTATACAATTCGCCGCTAATGGAATTGCTGCAAGACGAAGAGGGTGAGCTGTATACACAAAGCCCGGCATATCTGTATGAGATGATTGACGGTAAAAGTTTGAGCTGCTGAAATTGCACAAAGTATAAGCTTTTAACGTCGATGTTGCAAATCCTCCACAATGGGTAATTTCTAGTCTATTTGATATATTCTATTCAGCATATTGATTGTATTTATTTCTAATATTTATTGAAAATCAAAAGTTGTACTTGTGATTTTCGTCTAGATTCGAGTAAAAAATACAATTTTTGCTGATATGGCAAAAAAAAATAAAAAGCCTTGTCGTCGAGGACGATATCGAATACGCCCACGGCAACATCATCCCCCTCTGGATGTTCGGGTTGAACTACTGAATTGTTGAATAAAATCCCGCCTGTGATGCCGTCGGCATCACGGACGGGGTCTTAAAGCTTATACAGTATGGATTATAGGATGTTGTATTCGGAAGTTACTCTTCTTTAACCAATCGGAAGAAGGCGGAGATTTCTTCTTGGTCAAGGACCATTCGTACGTCGAACTCTTTTTCTTGAGGCATGTAACCGTCTTTCTCGCAACGGAGTATGATACGGACATTGCTGGCTGTTTCGTAAGTTAGACCTTTTATGTCGAGGGCTTTTGTTGCCTCGTATGGAGTTGTCATCAAATATTTATTGTTGGTACTCTTGACCTCTGGGGTTTTAGAAACCACACGCCAGAAGATATCAGCCCCTTGTGGACGAGATTGAACGTCCCAGCGGACAATCATTTGTTCAAGTACTGTTACGCCTAGCCCTTCCACTTTCTCTGTAGGCTCGTTCTTTGCTAGTCGAGGTCTCATATTTATAACATACGATGACTGGGTCGGTTTTGTTACGGCACCTGTTGCAAGATCTACTACATATCCAGGAACGCCGCCCAAAAGGATGTTTCCAAGACTGGTTGGATTAAACCCTTTTTCAACTTCAACCTCACCGCGTGAGTGGTCGTTTTCTGCTGTAATGGTTGAATTACTAAAGCCACGATTGACTTTGACAGTTGTTGGTCCGTTGATGTAATATGTCTCCCCGTCAACCTGTGCGCGAGCGGTCTCGCCTGTAGAAGTAGATACTGTGACTTTAGCAGTAGTACCCGACAAAATGGTTGCACATGAGGTGCATAAAGGAAGTATCGCAATTATTGCAAATAATTTTTTCATCATTTCTTGCCGGTTATAAACCATCGGCACATCGGTTTTAATTTGAAATAATCGTTTTGATGTGCCGACGGAATATGCACATAAAAAGAGCGTGGCACTTGTAAGTCTTCATCGGTTCTCCTGAGGTCTTGGACTACCTATTTTCCCCAATTACAACGTATAAGTCCACGCAAAACGTGGTAACGCTGTCGCTAAAGCTGGGGAAAATCTCTGAAAGTGTCCAAGTTTCAGGAGAACCAGTTCTGCAAACTTCGCTTTTTTCTATTCTATGATGTGCATATTAATTTATGCGCTATGCTTCATTGGCATTTTTTTTCGTTACTATTTCGTTCATATTTCGACTGCAAAGATACGATAATAATTTCATCTAGCAAAATTTTTTTTCTTCTTGGTATAAATAAAAAATAACCTGGAGGCCCGAATCGCAAGATTCGGGCCTCCAGGGTGTGGAATTAGAAAATTCGTATAATTCGCTTAATTCGCCGACCTAATAAGCAGACTCAATAGGCCGACCCAGTTAGTCAGTTTATTCGGCGGAGTGGGCGTTGGCGTTGGCGTCGACGCGCTTGACCATGCCCTGCAGGGCGGTGCCGGGGCCTACCTCGATGAATTCGGTGGCGCCGTCGGCCATCATGTGCTGCACGGTGGCGGTCCAGCGGACGGGCGAGGTGAGCTGCATGAGGAGGTTCTTCTTGATGTCGGCGGGGTCGCTGTGCGGCAGGGCGTCGACGTTCTGGTAGCAGGGGCAGACGGGGGCGTGGAAGGTGGTGCGCTCGATGGCTTCGGCCAGTTCGACGCGTGCGGGTTCCATGAGGGGGCTGTGGAAGGCGCCGCCGACGGCCAGGGGCAGGGCTTTGCCTTTGGCTTCCTTGACGAGCTCGCAGACGCGGGCCACGCCTTCGTTGGTGCCGCTGATGACCAGCTGGCCGGGGCAGTTGTAGTTGGCGGGCACGACGACTTCGCCGCTGACGGAGGCGCAGATGTCCTCGACGGTCTTGTCGTCGAGCTTGAGCACGGCGGCCATGGTGGAGGGGGTCTTCTCGCAGCAGCGCTGCATGGCGTTGGCACGGGCGATGACGAGGCGCAGGCCGTCCTCGAAGCTCATGGCGCCGGCGGCAACGAGGGCGGAGAATTCGCCGAGGGAGTGGCCGCCGACCATGTCGGGCTTGAAGTTCTCGCCCATGTATTTGGCCAGGATGACGCTGTGGAGGAAGATGGCGGGCTGGGTGACGCGGGTCTGCTTGAGGTCCTCCGGCGTGCCGGCGAACATGAGGTCGGTGATGCGGAAGCCGATGATGTCGTTGGCTTTCTCGAACATGGCGCGGCACTCGTCGCTGCCGTCATAGAGGTTTTTGCCCATGCCCACAAACTGGGCTCCCTGGCCGGGGAATACGTATGCTTTCATTGTGTTGTTCTTGTAGTGTGTGTTATTGATTGGGTTGATTGTTTTCCTTGACGCGGGTGTATGTGCCGGTGAGGTCGCCCTCTTCGACGACGTAGTTGTCCAGCGTGTGGGTGTACTGCACGTTGGCAATCATGACGGAGTCGTTGATGCTGTTGACGGTGAACTTCATCACGTCGACATCGCGCGAGCCGTTGGTCACGGTGTAGTTGGAGCAGATGATGTCCATGCCCTCAATCTTCCACGAGGAGAAGAGGTGGTTGTTGTAGATGGCGGTGTGGTCCTCGTTGAAGATGACTTTCTGTCCAGCGGCGTTGAGCACTTCGGAGGGCAGGTTGAGGGGTATGCGCCAGGTGCCGATGATTTTCTTCTCGGCGAATGCGGGTCCTTCTTCTTTGCTGCAGGCGGCCATCAGGGCGGTGGCCATGAGGAGCAGCAGGGCGGTGGTCTTGAGGTGTTTCATTGCTATTGGCATTAAATAATAACTAATAACGATGTTTTTCGATTATTATTGTGTGGGTGCTATGCTTTTTGTTCGGGGGTGCGGAGGGTGTCGACGAGCTGGCGCAGGTCGGCGGGTCGCGGCAGGCGGAAGGTGGAGAGGGGCAGGCGGCAGAGGCGGATGGAGAGAACGACTTGGGCGAGGGCCATGAAGCTCTGCGCCGTGAGGGAGGCCCAGGCGGAGCCTACGGCGCCGAAACGAGGGATGAGCAGGAGGTTGACCGCGACGTTGAGCACCAGGCTGCTGGCGGCGAAGAGGTTGAGTTGGCGCAGGCGTCCGTCGGCGGTGAGCAGGGTGCCGAAGATGTAGGTGAGGCCGATGGGGATGAGTCCGAAGATGACGATGCGGAACACCGGCACGTAGGGCTCGCCGCTTCCGTGGTATAGCAGCGCCATCAGTGGCTCGGCCCAGAGGGCGCAGAGGACGGCGGCGCCCGCGGCGAAGAGCATCATGGGCCAGAAGACGAGGCGGAGGGTGTCCTGGAGTGGAGAGTGGAGAGTGGAGAGCGGAGAGTGGAGAGTGGCTGAGTGGCTGGGTGGCTGAGTGGTGTCGCAGGCAGGCTGCCTGCGTCCCATGTCGGCGAAGATTTTCGAGAAGACGGGCAGCAGGGGGACGCTGACGAGGTAGCAGACCATCGTGAGGGCATCGAGGAGGCGGAAGGCGCCGGCGTAGATGCCCGCCTCGGCGTCGCTGGCCAGGCGGCGCAGCAGGATGGGGTCGATGCGGTTGTAGCTGGCCATGAGCAGTACCAGCAGGGCGAAGGGGGCGCTCTGCTTGAGGATGACGTGGAAGAAACGGCGGTCCCACCGCAGGCGGTGGAAGTGCGCCTTGCGGGCGATGATGGCAAAGGCCAGCAGGGCCGTCAGTCCGTAGGCTATCGCCTGCGCGTAGACGAACCAGTAGATGTTGAAGCCCTCGCGCAGCGGCCCCCACAGCAGGCAACCGCAGATGAGGATCATCAGCACGCGGTCGAGGACGGAGAAGAGACTGTCCCAGCGGAACAGCAGCAGCCCCTCGAAGTTGCTGCGCAGGTAGAGGATGAGCGAGTTGAGGAACTGGCAGAGCGTGAGCCACGCCAGCAGGCGGAACTCCTGGCTGCCGTAGCCCAGCAGGGCGCCGGCGGTGAAGGCCACCACCAGGTAGAGGCCCAGCAGGCACACCTTGATGCCGAGGATGCCGCTGAGGTGCTTGCCGATGAGCTGGGGGTGCTGGGCGATGTTGCGGGTGTTGAAGTTGGTGACGCCCAGGTCCAGCAGGATGTTGAGGATATAGGCCAGATTGAAGATGGAGAAGTAGAAGCCGTAGACCTCGTTGCCGACGGCGTTCTGCACGCCCACCTCGACGCCGAGTATCCAGAAGGGTTTTACCAGCAGGTTGGCCAGCAACACCCAAAAGAGTCCGGAGAGTAGCTTCTTCTGCATGGCCTGCGGGGTGTTTTATTTTCTGCCTTTGGGTGTGGAGGTACGGATGGGGAGCGTGCCCGGGGTGGCGGGCATCAGCGTTTTGGGGCTGTCGAGGACGGTCTTCCGTTCAAGGGTTTTTGCCTTGGGCGGCTCGACGGTCCATCGCTCCTCCATCTCCCATTTCTCGCGCAGGCTGAGGGTCTTCTCGAAGAGCACGGACTGCTCGGGCTGGCGCTGGCGGCGGTAGTCGCCGGGGGTCCAGCGGCCGTTGCTGTCGGCGTCGACGACGGCGCGCAGGCGGTAGTCGCCTGAGGGCAGGTGGAGGAACCGCAGGTTGCCGGAGCGCGCAAGCGCCTGCGAGACCACGACGGTGTCCTTGCTGTCCAGCACCTCGACGACCAGGGGGGCTCCCATGCGGTTGTCTATGTCGATGCTCAGGGTGCCGTAGTCCTTGGGGGTCATGGTGAAGACGAGGCTGTCGCTGCGGTTGCCGTAGAGGTCGGTGAAGAGGCCTCCGGCCAGCCGCACGCGGTACTGCTCGCCGCTCTTGATGTCGGTGGCCATGATGCGGGCCACGATGCCGCCTTTGTCGAGGACCACAGCACAGTGGCTGACCGTGCTGTCCTTGAGGTGCATGACTTCGGCCGTCGCGCTGTCGGCCACCTCGACGATGGGGTTGGCGAAGGCCAGCCGCAGGTCGTCGTAGTAGGCTTTGTTGCCTTCGCAGAGGGCTTTCATCAGGGGCGCCTTCTCTTCCTTGGCTCCGGCCATGCGGCGGCCGCCCTTGCGACTGGCGGTGTAGCGCAGCTTGAGGGTGTCCTGCAGCCCGGTGTCGGAGATGACGAGGCGCGCCGAATCCCGTTTGGCATCAAAACACCAGGCCGTGAGGGTGTCGCGCTTTTCGTTGAGACGCCATTGCCATTGCGCCCTTTCATCTTCGATACGAGGGTTCTGCATCGGCAGCTGGCTGACGATGGTGATGCGTCCGGCCTCGGCGAATTCGCTCTTCAGGATGCGCTGCTGGCGGCTCTCGGGAACCGAGAGGCGGAGGGTGATTGCTTGATTGTTTGATTGTTTGATTGCGTTAATGGCCAGGAGATTGTCCTGAATGCTGTCGCTGGCCGCGAGGCGGCGTGCCTGCGGGTGGCTGGCGACGAGCGTGGTGTCCCAGGCCACGGGGTCGGTGGCGTCGACGCGCAGGTTGCGGTTCTTGTCCTCCAGGGCCACCAGGCGGTAGCGCCCTTCGGGGATATAGTGGAAGGCGAAGTTGCCCTCCTTGTCGCAGCGCGTCACATAGTCCGGTTGCACCGTAGTGGCCATCGTATCACTCTCCACTCTCCGCTCTCCACTCTCCACTCTCCGCTCCCCGCTCTCCACTCTATAAGCCATCACCGTCACGCTCTCTTTCCAGGCCTTGCCGTTGCGGGCGTCGACCACCTGGCCGTCGAGCATCAGGGTGTCCATGGCCTCGCCCGTCGAGAAGACGTACTCGTAGCTCGGCAGCAGGTTGCCCTCCGTGAAGTCGGCGATGGCCTCCTTGAACTGGAAGAGGTAGGTGGTGTTGGCCTGCAGGGTGTCCTTCAGTTTCACCAGCACACCCTTGCCTTTGGTGGTGAACTCCGGCTTCTCCTTCATGGGCGGCGACACGAGGACGTTCTCCGTGGCGTTCTTCAGCACCACGTATTCGTCAAACTGGATGTAGAACTCCTTGCCGTCGAAGCCCCGGCTCTCGTTGGCGGGCCGTGTGCCCAGGGCCACGGGCGGTGTCTCGTCCTTGGGGCCTCCCGTGGGGTAGCCCTGCCGCGCGCAGGCGGAGACTAACGACAACAGAGACAACACAAACAACAGAGATAGCGGGGTTGCGTAAACCCTGTTGTTTTTGTTGTTTTTGTTGTCTTCCGAAAAAATGTGCATGGTTGTCTTTTATCCAAAGAGTTCGTTGATTTCCTTGTGCAGCTCCTCGAGGGCCTTGTCCGTGGGCAGGTGCTTGGCGGCGGAGGCGAAAATGGTGGCGGCCAGGCGTGTGGGGTCGTCGGTGTCCGTCAGGGTCACGGCGCTGGAATTCACCAGGTTCACCATCTCGTCCTTCGCCTCGCGGATGCGTGCCCACGTCGCGGGGGCCAGGTATACCTGCTGCGAGAGGTTGTGCTCCCACTCGTCGCGGATGTTCTTGGTCATCACGCCCTGCAGCAGCTTCAGGTCCATGCCCGGCTGGTAGCAGCGCAGCACCAGGCTGTCCGGACTGATGCGCTCCAGGAAGAGGGCCATCCTCTCGTAGGCCTGCAGCCGGATGGGGGTCACCACCTTCAAGGTCTCGCGCCGCTCGTCGATCTTCATCTGCAGCAGACGCTCCTTCTGCTCGTTGTCGAAATAACGTTTCACCAGCAGGTACATCATCCCGCCGGCCAATGCCATCGTGGCCAGCATGGCCACCACAATAATCAAAATCTGCATATTCCTTGTTTGTTTTTTTTATTTTAACGACAACTCTGACAACATGGACAACAGGAAAAACACAACATGTGTTTTTCTATCATAATAGCTTTATCTGCGTTTTTCCATATTATCTGTTTTTTTCATTCGCGAAACGCCATGTTGGCGTTTCGCCGTTGTCTTTGTTGTCTCTGTTGTCGTTACTTTATACTATCGCGATAACTATTTATTCTTCTTCCATCAGCCGCGAAACAAGCTCCGTCACCCCCTTCGTGGCCACCTCCTTGATGAAAGTCACCGGGTGGCTCACCGGCACCTCCTTCGGGTCCACCACATAGCACGGCACGCCGCGCCGCACATAGTGGATGAGCCCCGCCGCGGGATAGACGGCCATCGACGTGCCTACGACGATGAAAATATCCGCCTCCTCGCACAGCCGCGAGGCAGGCTCGATATTGGGCACCGCCTCGCCGAACCACACGATGTGGGGCCTCAGCTGCGTGCCGTCGGGCGCCTTGTCGCCCAAGCGTATGTCTTTGTCGCCCACCTCCACGATGAGGTCGGGGTTGCGGTCGCTGCGCCCCTTGGTCAGCTCGCCGTGCAGGTGCAGCACATGGCTCGACCCCGCACGCTCGTGCAGGTCGTCGATGTTCTGGGTCACGATATGCACGTCGTACCTCTCCTCCAGCCTCACCAGCTGGCGGTGCGCCTCGTTGGGCTGCGCCGCGAAGAGCTGGCGCCGACGCTGGTTGTAGAAGTCGAGCACCAACTCCGGATTGCGCTCGTAGGCCTCGTGCGTGGCCACATCCTCCACGCGGTAGTGCTCCCACAACCCGTCGGAGTCGCGGAAAGTCGAAATGCCGCTTTCGGCGCTGATGCCCGCGCCGGTCAATACCACAATTTTCTTCATCATACCATGATAACGCAACACTTTTTATAATATTGTGTCGCAAAAAAAAAATGGGTGGCAAAACACCCACCCAATAGGGGTCAAATTCGGCCCTTCTC
>DFIZ01000057.1:0-7506 GCA_002372855.1 Bacteroidales bacterium UBA3684 | reverse complement strand
ATATAAGAAATGCCGAATTATGTACCTCTTCGACCCCTCTCAGAACCCTGTTTTACACCCCTCCGGCGGGGAGGGGTCGGGGCGTCAGTTGCCGAACATGTCGCTTTGCTTCAGCAGGCGGACGGTGTGCTGGCGGCCGTCGGCGGTGGTGAGGGTCAACAGGTAGGTGGCCTGGGGGCGGGAGGACAAATCAAGGGTGTAGACACACTCTCCACTCTCCGCTCTCCGTTCTCCACTTGGTGTGAGGCGTACCTCCTCGTGGCGGCCGGTGAGGTCGGTTAGGATGGCGGTGACGGTGCCGTTATGTTCTTTCAGCTGTCCGCCCTGCACCTTGATCCTCACGCTCTGCCGGAAGGGGTTGGGGTAGGCCACCAGCGCCGCGCCGTCCTCCACCAGCGTGATGCTCACCTCGCCTGGTTCCTCTGTGTGGACGTAAGGTGTCATAAAGGCGGTGTCGATATATTTTGCCACACAAGCAAGGCTACCTGTAGTGGATAAAGAGTGCTCTCCGAAGGTTGCATTGTCTTCGGATAGACATATTGAAAGGTAGAGTACACTGTCGGATAATGATATGGGTCCGGGATATGTTTCGGGCGACCTTGTTTCATAGGATATCCCGCCGATGACTTTGCCGCCGTAATCGAAGACAATCAGACCTGTCCCGAAGTCCCTCATGCGATCATATCGTATTTCGTTGCCGGGAAATCTAATGCCTCCCGAAAATTGACATTGTATGAAGACTCTGTTGTTTTTGCAAAGCAGGTTTCCATTGGAGTATTTACTCTGGAAATTTGATGAGTTTACCGAGGGAACACGCCCATACGAATGGAATGCAGGTTTTCCTGCAGTCTGCTCCAGAACGAGAACAAACGCTTCGTTTTTGACTGGAATAGGTGTCCCTTCATACATTGGAATGGAGAAAAAGTTGGTGGTGTCAATGGCTGACCCACGACTGCTGGTCACACTCAAGAAAAGCAAATTACTGTCATAGTCAAACGAAATGTCATGGAAAAGTGTCCTTGAACGTCCGCTTGACGGATTAAGTATACTGTCGTCCAATGCAACAATCCAGCCTGGCTCCAGATCAGAATCAAATTTGACCATAGCCCCTATCTCAACGGTTTTCCCAGGGTACCAATGCCGAATGCCGTGTAAAGAATCCACGTCCAGGGTGCCTGCTTGCTCTAACACATTGTCCATCGTGCATATGCTGTAAACATTGTTATAACGATCCAGTTTCATCTTATAATCCATGTGGCTTACCATGTGATAGCGAGCATCATCATTCTGGAAAACATATCTACTGCGTAGCAATGCCGCCATGTGTGGGGAGAATTTCAGCATTTGCGGAATCCAGCGGGGATGGCTGCCGTCGTTGACATACACGGTGCCGACACACTGCTTGTCGACCCAGAACTTGAGTCCGATGGCAGAACCTTCCTCCACGGAAATCATGTTGTCGAAGTGGTCGGATGACTGGCGGCAGATGTAGATGTTGCCATCGGCATCGACGTCGAAAGAGGGGTCGGTCAGCCGATAGGAGAAGAGTTTGTCTGGCTCGTGCGAATCGTGGAATACATAATCGTTTCCGGTAGTGTCAATGTAGGACACCTGGATGAAGTGCTGCTCCAAAACGTTGCCCGCAAAGTCGAAAACCATGTAGGTGGTAAAACCTGAAGAGGTGGTAGTCTCTATCGAAAGAGGTATGGGATAATCGCTCCATGACGGCAACAGGGTGTCAAGGAAATAACAGTAGTGGTCGCTTGTCGGGAGGTTGACATTCACCATACAGGCAAAAGCGGTGTCGCCTATGGGTTTGATATCGTATGGAATGGTGTTCTGGTTGTTGTTGGAATGGATAACCTTCTTCCACAACATCTCGCCGGAGGGGGAGATTTTGGCGATGAGGGTATTGATGGAGTTCTGCCCCGGACCATAGGGTGCGATGGGGAGGATGCGTTGGCCATCCCAGGTGGCATCCTTGGTGAACTGGCCGAGGATGTAGAGGTTGCCGTCGCTGTCGGTGACGGTGCCTTTGATCAGGCAGCCTTCCTGCGAGGAGCCGTAGCCTTTTGCCCAGTCGAACCGCTGGGCGTGGGCGGTGATTGCCAGCAGCGCGAGGAGCGCAAAGGTGAGGGTCTTTCTTGCCATAGTTGTGTTGTTTTGTGCGTTTATTAATCCGTTTTCTTAACCGGAGCCCATTGGGGGCTTCTATATATAAAGACCCAAAAGTGCCGTTTTTGGCTCACACTTTTAACATTTGTTAGGCATTTTTAACATTTCAAGCTGCCTGTTATCACCGTGGCACTACTCCACCCGGGCCCGGCGGACGGTGAGGGCGACGGAGAGGGTGCTGATGGCCATCACCAGGAGGAAGGTGGCGAGGAAGTCCACGGCGCGCATGCTGACGGGGAAGGCACTGACAACGAAGTTGCCGTCGCCCATGCGGATGATGCCGAAGGTCTGCTGCAGCCAGCAGACGACGAAGCCCAGCACCAGGCCCAGCACCACGGCCATGGCGCAGATGAGCAGCCCCTCGGCCAGGAAGGCCCGCCGGATGGTGCTACGCTCCATGCCCATGGAGCGCAGGATGAAGATGTCGTCGTGCTTGTTGATAATCAGCAGCGACAGCGACGCCACGAGGCTCAGCGTCGAGATGAGCACGATGAGCGACAGCACCAGGTAGATGCCCAGGCGCTCCGTGCGGTAGATCTTGTAGTACAGCGGCTGCTGGTCGTGCCGGTCCTTGACCAGGAGTGGCTGAGTGGCTGAGTGGCTGAGTGGCTGGGTGGCTGAGTTGTTTAACTGCGTAGCCACTTTGCCACTCAGAGACTCAGTAACTCTGCCACTTACTCTGCCACTCAGCGACTCAGCCACTCTGTCACGCACCTCGTCCACATCCGCGCCGGGCGCAAGCTTCAGGGCCAGCGAGGTGCACTCGTCGGGGGCGTAGTTCATCAGGCGTTGCACGAAGGCGATGTCGGTCAGCACATACTGGCGGTCGATGTCCTGCTGGATGAAGAAGTTGCCCACGGGGTAGGCATAGCCGATGTTGAAGGCCTGGTCCATGGTGAGGCCCAGCGAGGTGGTGCCGCGCTTGGGTATGTGCACCGCCGCGGGGATGGCCGACGGCAGCCGCATGGCCAGGTCGTGGAATATCTGTCCGCCCACCACCAGTGTCGTCGTCCCTTCGGCCGTGAGACGGTATTCGCCCAGGGCCAGCAGGGTGTCGATGCCCGTCAGGGCGGCGTAGTTGGTGTCCACGCCGCGCAGCTTGACGATGGCCTGGTTCTGCCCGTAGGTCACCCAGGCTGTCTCGGTCACTATGCGCGCCACGCGCTCCACGCCCTCGGTCCTCATCAGGGCGCCCATGTCGATGTCGCTGGTGTGGAAAGTGCGCCCCTCGGCAGGCTCGATGACCAGCTCGGGGTCGAAGGTGTTGAAGAGACTCTTGGTGACGTCGCCGATGCCGTTGTATACCGACAGCACCACTATCAGCGCCATGGTGCTCACCATGAGCCCCACGAGCGATATCCACGAAATGACGTTGACCACCGACCGCTGCTTGCGGCTGAAGAGGTAGCGCACAGCGATGAGACGCTCCAGAGTGAACGTTGAAAGTCGAAAATTGAATCGGGGTGCGCGCATGGATTTAATCCTTTTCAATTTTCAATTCTCAATTTTCAATTCTTCAGCAACCGCTCGATGTTCTCGATGTAGTCGAGCGAGTCGTCCAGGTAGAACTCCAGGTGGGGGATGATGCGCAGCTGCTTGCCTTCGCGCATGCCCAGGCGGCGGCGCAGGTCGGAGGTGTTCTCGCGTATCAGGGCCAGCAGGCCCTCCTTGGTGCCCTCGCCGATAATCATCAGCGACACATAGATGCGGGCGATGGAGAGGTCCGGCGTGATGCGCACCTGCGTCACCGTGATGAGCGACGGCCCGAAGACCGCCTTCATCTCCCGCAGGAAGATGTCGCCCATGTCCTGCTGTATCAGCCGGCAGATTTTATTTTGACGTGTAGACTGCATAACAAATTTTAATAACGGCGAATTTCTCGAATTTTGCGAAAGCTACGCGGGTTAATGGAAAGCGAATTACTCGAATCTCCTCCAACGCAAGGTTTGCCTGTTGTCCGTGTTGGCGTAGAACCCACTAAACACTAAGCACTAAACACTAAACGCTAATCCCTACCATCTCCAGCCCAGGCGGATGGGCAGGAAGACGGTCTGCTGCATGTAGGCGATGCCGATGGTGACGTAGAAGCTGTGCCAGTTGCGGCTCATATTGCGCATGCCGTTGAGGTGGTACCAGTAGTACCAGTTCAGGCCGCCGTAGAACTCGGCCATGGGGGTGAACAGCATGTCGTCGGCAAAGAGCATGCTGCCGCCCAGGCGGGCTCCCAGCAGGGGGGCGAACTTGATGGAGGTGGGCTGGTAGTCCAACCCCATGATGGCCTTCCAGATGGGGCGGAAGTCGAAGTCCACGAACACGTTGGCACCCATCATCGACTCGGCCGTCTCCTGGTTGGGGCTGAGGAAGTAGCAGAACCCTGCGCCGCCGCCCAGGAACCAGTCCTGGCTGATGTTGACGCCTGCCATGACGTTGACGTTGGCCAGCGAGTGGAACTTGTCCAGGTTGTAGCGCCCCGTCTCCTCGTCGGCGGTGCCCACGTTGCCCATGAAGAAGCCGTAGCCGCCTTCCACCTTGAGCATGAATTCATTCTTTTTTCCCAGCTGCGAATACTGTGCCGCCGAAGTGAGCGAAACGCCCACCAGTACGGCCAAAACGATTGCTTTTATCTTCATCATAACTGTATCAATTTCGACTGCAAAGATATGAAATTATTTTCAATTCGAACAAAATAAGTTCCTTTTGCCAGTGCTGGACTGAGTTTCTGGCCGCTGCGGCAGCCCGTTTGGTGCCACACTTGGCGTCCGCCGAGGTCGAAAATGGCCACCTCGAAGGCCTCCTCGCTCGCCACCTCCACCGTCAGTGGCTGTCCCGGCTGCAGGGGGTTGGGGAAGAGCTGCACCTCCGCGTATTCGGGACGTGCGATGCCCAGGGTGGCGGTGTCCACGATGGCCAGGGTGTACTCGCCCGGCACCAGGCTGTCCACCACCAGGTAGCCGCTGTTCTTGTCGCCGTTGCGGCTGAAGGAGACGGCCTGCCACATCCATCCCCCTTCGGGACGGTACATCAGCGCCAGCGAGTCCACACTCGCCCGCTGGCTGAGGAAGCCGCGGTCCAGACCGTCGTAGGTGGTCTGGGAGCCTGTGCGCACGAAGCGGAACATCCCCTGGTCGGTGCTGTCCGTCTGCCAGTCGCCGCGCACCACCCAGTAGCGCCCCGTCGTGCGTACCACGCCTCCGGGCATCGCCCCCACCGGGCGGCCCCAGTGGTGCTCCACGGCGCAGCGGCCGTCGTGCATGGTCTTCAGGCGTGCAAATACCGTGGGCAGGGTGTATACGATGCCGTAGCCTTCCAGCGTCTGGAGGGCCACGGTGGCGGCGTCGGAGATTTCGCAGTCGGCGTCGAGCACGCAGAAGGCCGGCACGAAGGGCAGGGAGAAGACCTGGCGGGTCTCCTCGCCGTCGAAGACGGCCACGCGTTTGCACGACGTGGAGTCGAAGCCCGGCCGGGCGTAGAAGGTCAGCGGCACGCGGTTCTGCTGCATCACGTTCGCGGTGCCCACGCCCTGCTGGCGTATGTGCACCTCCACCTCGTTCTCCAGGCATCCCTCTTCGGGGCGGGCCATCTCCACGTGGTAGTCCACAAAGCCCGGCCCGAAGACGTGAAAGTCGAAGAAGGCCGTCAGGTCCACGCCGGTGTAGAGACTCAGCGAGTCGCGCAGCCCCTCGGCGTCGATGTTGCCGAAGGCGCAACTGGCCATCAGGCGGTTCAGGGCACTGTAGAAACGCTCCTCGCCGAGGTATCCGCGCAGCGAGTGCCACACCATCCAGCCTTTGTCGTAGGTGGTGGAGCCGTAGGTGTACTGGTGCGGCATGCCGTGCAGGGGGCGGTAGCCGCCGTCGGTGATGTGGGTGGTGCGCAGCACCGACTCCAGCCACCGCTGGTAGTAGTCGTCGCTGGCCTCGCGCCCCAGGGCGGCCTCCATGGCCACCTCGCTGCAGAACGAGGCGCCGCCCTCGTTGATCCACATGTCGCCCTCCGTGGCGCAGGTGACCAGGTTGCCGAACCAGGCATGCCCCAGCTCATGGGCTATGGTGGTCTGCGCCCGCTCGGAGGTCGAAGCCACAAAGTCCTGGTCGAGGGCTATGTTGTTCACATGCTCCATCGAGCCCTTGGAGGTGGCTATGTATCCTATGCGTCCCCAGCGGTAGGGGCCGAAGCAGTGTTCGTACATGGGCACCACCGTGTCCAGCTCGGCGAAGGCCGCGCGCACATTCTGCTCGTTGCGCTGGCGGTAACCGATGCTGAGCGGGTAGTCGCCGTAGAGCGAGGCGACGGTGTCCTCGATGCGCTCCCAGGCGGCCTGGCCTACGGAGACCAGGTAGGTCGGCGTGGGCTGGCTGATGCGCCACACCGAGTGCTCGCGCCCCAGCGTGTCGGTCGCCACACTCTGGCGCATGCCGCCGCACTCCGCCGTCCAGCCCGCCTTGGTGGTGACGCGCAGCGTGTAGGTGGCCTTGTCGGTGAAATTGTCGCGGCAGGGGAAGAGGGCGCGCCCCATCACATGGGGGTCGGCGGCGAAGCCCACGCCGAGGTTGTAGCTTTGGTTGTTCTCGAAGTGCATGCCGCCCCAGCCGCCGCTCTCCACGTAGCCCGGGCTGTGGTACCACACCTCGACGTGGAAGTCCTGTCCCGCGGCGATGCCCGCCGTGGGCAGCGCCGCAAGGCTGGTGGCGCTCACGGGCACGCCCTGCACCCTCACGGAGTCGACGGTGCAGATCATGTCCAGCCCCACGGCTGTACACGGACGCAGCAGCCGCAGCGTGACGTCGACATAGCCCTGCAGCGAGTTGCCGCTGCTCAGGTCCACGGCCACGTCGTAGTCCACGGCGTCGACCGAATCCGTCGTCTGCGCATGCACGACACCGCTGCCTAACAGCGTAAGTATCAGTATCGAAAGTGTCTTCAATGCTTTCATAACAATGTTCCAAATAAAATGCAAATATACACATTTTTTTCAATATGCGCCCCCGAACGCCCCCGAAACGCCCCGCCCCCGACGACAGGAACGGCCAACCAACCCCTCCCGTAGAGACGCGGCATGCCGCGTCTCCTTGTCAACCAACCCCTCTGTAGAGACGCAGCGTGCTGCGTCTCCATAGCAACAACGCCAACCGGGAGACGCAGCACGCTGCGTCTCTACAGGCGGGAACAAATCCAACACCCAGCGGGAACAAATCGGACACCCGGCGGGAACAAATCGGACACCAGACAGGAACAAATCCGATACCCGGCGGGAACGTCTACCCGGAGACGCAGCACGCTGCGTCTCTACATTAACTCATAACTCCTAACTCATAACTGATACATAATTCG
>DFIZ01000069.1:32626-36005 GCA_002372855.1 Bacteroidales bacterium UBA3684 | reverse complement strand
CCTTTCCCCTATTTTCCCACCGGTGGGAAAATAGGGATACTTTGTGTTGCAAATGTTAAATTTTCGTTTTTGCACAATTTAATTGCGGAGGGGTAGTTATTGTGGCTGATGAAACCCGAATGTTCAACCAATAAAAGGCGCGTATGATGCAGGAATACGAATTCACCCCGAGCGACACATTTTCGCCCGCTGCAAGCACAAACATACACCCTTCGGAGCAGACGCTCCAGAACATCCTCAGCTTCGCCCGCTGCCAGCAATATGTGGTGGCGGGGGGACGGCAGATCAAGGTCTGTATGAATTGAAAAAAAGAGACACCTGCGTGTCTCTTTTTTTTTACTTTCTTTCTTTCAGGACGAAGTCGCGGCCGAGGTATTTCTCGCGCACTTCGGGGTCGGAGGCGAGGGCCTCGGGGGTGCCGTGCTGGAGGACGGTGCCGTCGTAGAGGAGGTAGGCACGGTTGGTGATGTGGAGGGTTTCGCGGACGTTGTGGTCGGTGATGAGGATGCCGATGTTGCGCTTGGTGAGTGCCACGACGATGTCCTGGATGTCCTGCACGGCGATGGGGTCGACGCCGGCGAAGGGTTCGTCGAGGAGGAGGAACATGGGGTCGTTGGCCAGTGCGCGGGCGATTTCGGTGCGGCGGCGTTCGCCGCCGGAGAGCTGTATGCCTTTGCTGTTGCGGATGTGCGTCAGGTGGAACTCCTCGAGGAGCGACTCCAGCTTCGCCTCGCGTTTCTCTTTGGTGTCGAGGTCCTTGCGGAATTCGAGGATGGACATGATGTTGTCGGCCACGGTCATCTGGCGGAAGACGGAGGCTTCCTGTGCCAGGTAGCCCACGCCCATCTGTGCGCGGCGGTACATGGGGTTGCGGGTGAGCTCGATGGGCATCGGGGTCTGGGGGGTGATGCCTTCGGGGAGGGTGCAGCAGTATTCGCCGTCGCGCAGCAGCACGGCACGGCCCTCGCGCTCGACGATGGTCTCGTCGTAGTGGTCGTCTGGGCAGGCACTGCGGTTCTCGGGGGCCAGGTAGACCTTGCCGCTGAAGGGTTTGATGATGCCCACCACCATGTAGAAGGTGGTGGTTTTGCCGGCGCCGTTGGGGCCCAGGAGGCCTACAATCTCGCCCTGGCGCACCTCGACCGAGGCTCCTTTGACGACGGTGCGCTTGCCGTAGGTCTTCACTACGTTGTCGGTGTAGAGTTTCATATAATTCCTTCTCTTAAAATGTCGTGGATGTGTACGATGCCGAGGTAGTGGCCGTCGGCGTCGGTGACGATGAGCTGTGTGATGGAGTTCTGGCGCATCATCTGGAGTGCGTTGACGGCGTACTCGGTGTCGAGGATGGTGCGGGGGTTGGGGTGCATGATGTCGGCGGCGGTGGAGGGGGAGTGGTAGGTCTGCATCATGCGGCGCAGGTCGCCGTCGGTGATGATGCCGCGGATGGTGCCGCCGTCGGTGACCACGGCGCAGCCGAGGCGCTTGGAGGTCATTTCGAGGATGGTGTCGTCGATGGATGTGGTGGGGGAGACCTCGGGGCGTTCGTTCTGGATGTAGAGGTCGGAGACGCGTAGGTAGAGCTGTTTGCCGAGGGCGCCGCCGGGGTGGAAGCGGGCGAAGTCGCGGGCGGAGAAGTTGCGGCATTCGATGAGTGCCACGGCCAGGGCGTCGCCCATGACGAGCTGGGCGGTGGTGCTGGAGGTGGGGGCCAGGTTGTTGGGGCAGGCCTCGTGCTCGACGGTGGTGTCGAGGACGATGTCGGCCTCGTGGGCCAGGAAGGAGTCGGTGTTGCCGACGATGGCTATGAGGGTGTTGCCGAAGTTTTTGATGAGTGGCACGAGGACCTTGATTTCGGGGGTGTTGCCGCTTTTGGAGATGCAGATGACCACGTCGCCGGGGCGCACCATGCCGAGGTCGCCGTGGATGGCGTCGGCGGCATGGAGGAAGAGGGCCGGGGTGCCGGTGGAGTTGAAAGTGGAAACAATCTTGACGGCGATGTTGGCGCTCTTGCCGATGCCCGTCACAACCACACGTCCGGAGGCCGAAAACAGTGTTTCGACAGCCTGGGAAAAGCTATCTCCGATAAGGTTACGGAGATTTTCGATAGCTTTTTTTTCATCGTTAATTACCTGTATGGCAATTTGTTGTATCTCTTCTCGACTCTTCACGATTATTTTTTTTTGGTTGATTCAATTTTTTTGACTACCTTTGTAAAACTGAAACCCATAACGCTTTTTTGCGTCAAATATTGTGAAAAGATGAAGGATTTGCATACATATTTGAAAGAAATATTCGGATTCGACCAGTTCAAGGGCGACCAGGAAGCCATTATCCAGAGCCTTCTGGACGGCAACGACACCTTTGTCATCATGCCCACGGGCGGCGGCAAGAGCCTGTGCTACCAGCTGCCCGCCATGATCAGCAAGGGCATAGCCATTGTGGTGTCGCCGCTGATAGCGCTGATGAAGAACCAGGTGGACGCCGTGCGCTACACCTCGGGGAGCCAGTGTGTGGCCCACTTCCTCAACTCGTCGCTCAACCGCGCCCAGGTGGCCGAGGTGAAAGAGGACCTGCTGAAGGGCGACACGAAGCTGCTCTACGTGGCCCCGGAGACATTGTCGAAGGAGGAGACGGTGGAATTCCTGCAGCAGATCACCATCTCGTTCTTCGCCATCGACGAGGCGCACTGCATCTCGGAGTGGGGCCACGACTTCCGTCCCGAGTACCGTCGTCTGCGCGACGCCATCAAGGCCATCAACCCCAAGGTGCCCATCCTCACCCTGACGGCCTCGGCCACGCCCAAGGTGCAGCAGGACATCATCAAGAACCTGGGCATGGAGAATGCAAAGACCTTCATCTCGAGCTTCAACCGGCCGAACCTCTACTACGAGGTGCGCCCCAAGCCGAGCGACCCCATGCAGCTGCACAAGGAGATTATCCGCTTCATCAAGGACCGTCCCGGCAAGAGCGGCATTATCTATTGTTTGACGCGCAAGCGTGTGGAGGAGCTGGCCGAGCTGCTGGTCATCAACGGCATCAAGGCCCTGCCTTACCATGCGGGCCTGGACAACAAGGTGCGTGCCGAGAACCAGGACAAGTTCCTGATGGAGGATGTGGACGTCATCGTGGCCACCATAGCTTTCGGCATGGGCATCGACAAGCCCGACGTGCGTTTCGTCATCCACTACGACATACCGAAGAGCATCGAGGGATACTATCAAGAGACCGGCCGCGCGGGCCGCGACGGTGGCGAGGGCCACTGCATAGCCTTCTACAGCGAGCAGGACGTGGAGAAGCTCTACAAGTTCTTCACCGACAAGAACGTCACCGAGCAGGAGATGGCCAAACAGCTGGTGCAGGAGATGGTCTCCTACGCCGA
>DFIZ01000069.1:24731-32508 GCA_002372855.1 Bacteroidales bacterium UBA3684 | reverse complement strand
CCTACTGCGGCAACTGCGACAACTGCACCCACCCCAAGCCCCAGGTCGAGGCCAAGGAGGAGATGCAGTATGCGCTGGAGACCGTGCTCGCCATGAAGCAGGCCTTCAAGGCCAAGGACATCGTCGACGTGATGATGGGTCGCAAGAATACCAACACCAAGACCTACCACCTGGACAAGCTGGAGCAGTTTGGCGGCGGGTCGGACCACGACGACCTCTTCTGGAAAGCAGTGTTGAGGCAGTCGCAGTTCGAGGGTCTGCTGCAGAAGGAAATTGAACAATACGGCGTGCTGAAGCTCACCCCGGCGGGGCACAAGTTCATCAAGTCGCCCTACAGCATCTATGTCACCTGCGACCACGACTACTCGGCGGCCGCCACGGAAGATGAGGAGGAGATGATGGCCGCCGCAGGCGGCGCCTCGGCAGCCGGCGACGAAGCCCTCTACGTGCAGCTCAAGAGCCTCCGCAAGAGCATCGCCTCGCGCGAGAAGCTCCCGGCATACGTCATCTTCGAGGAGTCGTCGCTCAAGGACATGACACTTCAATATCCCTGCACGGTGGAGGAGCTGAGCCACTGTGCCGGCGTGGGCATCGCCAAGGCGCAGAAGTACGGCGAGCCCTTCATCGAACTCATCAAGCGCTACGTCGAGGACAACGACATCGAGCGTCCGCAGGACATCGTTGTCCGCTCGGCCGTCAACAAGTCGGGCCTGAAGGTATATATCATCATGTCCATCGACCGCCGCAAGAGCCTGGAGGACATTGCCGCCGGCAAGGGCATCACCATGGACGAGCTGCTCACCGAGATGGAGCACATCATCTCCAGCGGCACTAAATTAAATATTGATTACTATATTAATGAGGAAATAGAGCCCGACCACCAGGAGGAACTGCTCGAATACTGGCGCAACTCCGAGAGCGCCTCGCTCGAGGAGGCCTACGAGGAATTCGAGGACGACCCCGACTACACCGAGGAGGAGATACGCCTGATGCGCATCAAGTTCATGGCCGACTACGGGCATTAAGCCCGCCAACAATATATATATATGAATCGAGGGCAAACAGAGAAAACAGAGACTTCCGACGGGAAATCAGCCGGGAGGTCTGTTTTTTGCATTCTCTTTGTCCTGCAGCTCTTTGCCACTCCGCTCTACGCCCAATTGGTCGACGGCGACACCACATACTACTACAACTACCACCCCCTCGGCACCAGCAAAAGTATCAACTACGACAACTGGCCTGCCAGTTTCGACGGGTGGGTGGTGTTGCTCTCTTCTTTCGACAGTACCGACTTCATTATCAACATCACCGGTCTCTGCGGCCGGTCCCCCGACGTCATACACGGACACATCAGTATCTGGGAAGGTGACCCCGTCACGGGTACCCGCGTGGTGAACAACTTCACTGGCAGCACCCTTACGGACACCCTCCGGGTCCGCAGCCATCGGCTCACCATGCACCTCCAGTACGACGCCTTCTCCTTCAATAACACCTATTCCCTGCAACGCCATATAGAGGTCAGCTGGAACTCGGCCGAGACCAATTACAATCCCAATGGGCACACTTCCGAACCCAATCCTTACTTGTGCCAGCGACCCGCCATTGTTCAAATGAGAACGGCCAATGTCACCTCCAACCAGGCAACCCTCATCCTCTTCGGCCGCACCCCGTCGACCGTCATGCGACTCCTTGGCACCGACACCCCCCTCACCTCCGACACCATTCCCCTGACCGGCCTTGCCCCCAACACTCGCTACTACGTCACCTTCTACGACTCTTCCACCGCCGACGCGCCCTGGTGCTGGTACCGCACCCACTTCACCACCCTCCCCTCCAGCCACCATGGCATCCCCGCCTTCGACGACCTCGCTTCCAGCTATGTCAGGGGCGAAAGCAACGGTTCCTTTGGGTTCTATTGCTGCGAACCGGAATACTCGGCCTTCTCTTACCATACGCTCAATCGGGACACCTTGGCGACCGACGGCATTTGCTACGACCGCCTGCGCTTGGTGCCGCCAGGCAAGCCCTGGTCCATCCGCCTGGGCAACTGGCTCACCCAAGACAACGAGTCCATCGAATACTT
The DNA here is from genome assembly GCA_002372855.1 of Bacteroidales bacterium UBA3684. GTDB lineage: Bacteria > Bacteroidota > Bacteroidia > Bacteroidales > P3 > Colimorpha. Next base: position 30,425 of record DFIZ01000069.1, on the reverse strand, counting down.
CCTCCACGTCGATACCAACGACTACTCGCTCATCATGCTCTACTATGCCGCCATACTGCAGAACCCCGACCACGGTCCCTCCTGCCAGCCCTTCTTCAGCATGGTGTTGCTCGACGGCAACGGCGACACCATCGACCCGCAATGCGGTGCCGCCAGATTCGTGGCCAACAGCGACCTGGGCTGGTACCAGGTGCCTCCGGAAGTGTTGTGGAAAGACTGGACCACCGTGGGCATCAACCTCATCCCATACCACGGTCAGGATATCCGCCTGAAACTCACCTCCAAGGACTGCTGCCAGGGCGGACATTTCGGCTATGCCTACTTTTACGCTGAGTGCCAGCAACCCGTGGCCACAGCTGAACTCTGCGGCACCGTGGACACCAACACTTTCACCGCCCCCGACGGTTTCTACTACCTCTGGTATGCAGGCAACGACATCACCGACACCATCTCGACCGACCAAACAGTCACCTATCCCACCTCCGAAGGCACCATCCGCTGCCGCCTCTCCTTCGTCGAAAACCCTGCCTGCTACCTCACCATGAACACCTACATCACCAACTTCTGGCCGCAGGCCGTAGTAGACACCGTGCGTACCGTCACCTACGGATGTGCAGGCTACGAGGTGCAGTTCGCCAACCGAAGCACCATCCTGGGCGACGACAGCCTGCCCCGGCCCTACAACCCACCATGCGACGGCGCCTGGTGGGACTTCGGCGATGGCAACACCTCGTCCGACTATGCCCCGACCCACATCTTCCTGCGCCCCGGTACCTACACCGTCACCCTCATTGCGTCGCTCAATGCCGGATGTTCCGACACCACCCAGTACACCGTCGTCTACGCCGATCCTGGCTATGTAGAGACTGTGCTGCCCATAGACACCTTCTGCTACAGCAGCATCTACCAATGGCGCAACCAGCAGGTCGGCAATCCCTCCATCACCGAACCCACCGAGTTCTCCCTCCGCAGCCAGGCGGGATGGACCGCTGACGGGTGCGACTCTTTCGTCGTTCAACCCCTCGTCCAGCTGCCGCCCGACTCCACGCTGGTCATCTACCAACAACCCAACTGCGACGGTAGCCGCTACTGGCTCACAGCCGTCACCCAGCTCCCGGTTGTCGAGTGGAGCTCCACCCCCCACGACAGCACCCTCGACGGCAACGAGCACAGCAGCCTCGTCTATGTCGAACCCGTCGGCGACGAGGCCGTCTACACCCTCACCTCTTTCTACATCTTCCGTGGCGACAGTCTCTTCTGTCCCACATCGAAAAGTGTCGCCCTCCATCCCATCAAGCCTCCCAAGGCAGCCCTGAAGGTGGTTCCCGTCATTCTCACATACACCAGCCTTGACCTGACGGCAATGGATCTCAGCGACGAGTTCTCCTCGCGGCAATGGTCGATCATTCCCTACCCCGGCAGCGACACCATACGCCTTGTCGACACCAGGGCCACAATCAACTATACTGCATCGGCCTCCTGGGACAGCCTGACCGTCCTTCTGGCCGTCGGCAACGGCATCTGCACCGACACCGCTACAGCCACCCTCCACATCAGCCACGCCGCCTTGTGGATCCCCAACGTCTTCACCCCCTCGCAGCCTACCAACAACCGTTTCTTCATCGTCAACGAAGACATCCTGGAAGGAACCCTGACCATCTATAACCGTCACGGCCTCAAGGTGTATTCCTCCTCCAATCCTGGCGTTGGCTGGGACGGCACCCACAACGGCACCCCCTGCCCGCAGGGCGCCTACCCCTGGTATTTCCGCTACCGCACCGTCATCGACCCCGACCGCTGGCACGAGGTCACAGGCACTGTCACCCTCCTCCGGTAAAAGTTTTTTTCTCCATATTCGAAAATAGTTGTATCTTTGCAGCAGATTCAACGAGCATAGGGGTGCTCTTATGTGGCTCGAAATGAGCGCAAAGAAGCTGAGAACATACCCTTCAAACTTGATCGGGATAATGCCCGCGTAAGGAAATGAATTATGGAACACACAAAGAATAGCTGTGGCCGCTATCGCTTTTTCGAGGCCACCAGGATTAGCCGCCGGCAGATGATAGCCTGCTGCGCATTGGCAGTTTCTTTCTTTTTCGGCAACAACGCCTTTGCCCAGACCAAAGACACGGTGAAGACCCTCGAGGAGGTGATGATTTCGGCCTCGCGCGCCGACAACAAAACGCCGCTCACCACCACCACCATCGACCGCCAGACCCTCGACGACAACAAGATCGCCGTCTCGATGCCCTACATGCTCGAGCTGCAACCCTCGGTGGTCGTCACCGGCGAAAACGGCCCCACCGGCGAAACCAAAATCAGCATCCGCGGCGTCAGCGCCTCTCGTATCAACGTCAACATCAACGGCATCACCCTCAATGACCCGGAGAGCCAGGAAGTCTTTTGGTACAATATCCCCAACCTGGGCGGCATGGCACAGAGCCTGCAGCTCCAGCGCGGTGTCGGAGCCTCCACAGGCGGTTCGCCCTCCTTCGGCGGCGCCATGAACCTCCAGACCTTCAACGCCAGCCAGTCGCCCTACGGCAACGTCGACTTCGGCTTCGGCTCTTGGAACACCATGACCCAGGGATTCACCGTCGGCACGGGACTGCTCAAACACGGATTCTCCTTCGATGCCGCCTACAACGGCACCGCCTCCGACGGCTTTATCCGCGGCAGCGGCGCCGACCAACGAAGCCTCTTCCTTACCGCCGGCTACTATGGCGAACGCTCCATCCTCAAAGTCGTCTTCATCATGGGACACCAAACCACCGGCATCACGTGGAATGGCGCCTATGCCGCCGACCTCGACAACGACCGCCTCTATAACCCCGCAGGCGAATACTACGACGCTGCCGGCAACCGCCACTACTACCAAGACGAGAACGACAACTACAACCAACGCCACTACCAGCTCTACTACACCTACCTCGCCTCCGAACGGCTCACCCTCAACGCAGCCTTCGACTTCACCCACGGCGACGGCTACTACGAGAACTACCGCTACAACAAGAAAGTCAAACAATACGGACTCACCCTCCTCAACGGCAACGCCAAAAGCGACTTTATCCACCGCAAGGAGATGCTCAATTCCGCCTATACCGGCACCCTCTCGGCCCACTACACCCCCACCGGGAAGACCACCTTCGACTTCGGCGAGACCTTCGTCTACTACACCGGCAACCACTTCGGCAACCTCCTTTGGGCCATGGACAGCGTAGCCCTCAACGGCCAATACCTCGAAGTCGACAAAGCCAACCCCTTCGAGTGGTATCGCAACCAAGGCGTCAAGAAAGACAACACCTTCTTCGCCAAAATGAACACTGAATTCGCCGACGACCTCAACATCTATGCCGAAGCCCAGCTGCGCAATGTCGACTACGCCCTCTACGGCCTCGAGGCCGATCGCGAGAACCTCGACTTCCATCAGAAATACCTCTTCTTCAACCCCAAACTCGGCGTCAACTACCTCCTCTTCGACCGCCACCGGTTCTATGCCGTGGCCGGCCTCGTCAGCCGCGAACCCACACGCTCCGACATCAAGGAGACCTATCTCGAAGGCGACACCATCAAGGCCGAAACCATGCTCGATTTCGAACTAGGATACAGCCTTGGCAACGAGCACTTCGCCTTCAACGCCAACCTCTACGCCATGCTCTACAAAGACCAGCTCACCCCCTCGGGCAACTACTCCCCCAGCGGCTACGCCCTGATGGAGAATGTCGACAAGAGCTACCGCATCGGTATCGAGCTCACCGGCGGCTACCGCATCAACAGCCTCCTGGCCCTCGACGCCAACCTTACCCTCAGCACCAACCGCATCCTCGACTACACCTGCATGGTCACCACCGAAGACTGGAGTGACAAACAGCTTGTCAACTTCGGCAACACCGACCTCTCCCTCTCGCCCTCCCTCATCGGCGCCGCCATCGTCACCATCACCCCCCTCAAGGACGCCAAACTGCAACTCATCGGCAAATATGTAGGCAGCCAGTACGCCGACAACTCCGGCCGCGAGGAAATGAAGGTCGACCCCTACTTCCTGCTCAACGCCCGCGCCAGCTATATCTTCCACCTCGGAAAGGGATGGCAGAACGAGCGCCAGCTTGAACTCCAGTTCGCCGTCAACAACATCCTCGACCACGACTACCGCCTCTCGGCCTACGCCTCCTCCACCGTCGACCCCCTCACCGGTGCCTTCACCTACGACCGCACCTTCTTCCAGCAGCCCGGCATCAACTTCATGGCACGTGTCATCTACCGCTTCTAAATGACTAACGCATTAACGCATTAACACATTAACACATTGAATATTCTGGACATCCTCGGTGCAGCCATCGGCTTGGTCTTCGTCTTCAGCGAGTACAAGGCAAGCCGATGGCTGTGGCCGTCGAGTCTGCTGATGGCGGCCTTCTACGCCGTCATTAACTTCCGCATCGGCTGGTACGCCAACACTGGCATCTGCGTCTACAATTTCCTCATCTCCATCTACGGCCTCCTCGTCTGGCGCGGCCTGGTGGAGCGCCGGCAGAAGATGGAGCGCCGGCATCCTGCCGGCAAGGACAATGCCGAACCGCTGGGTGATGCCGGCAAGATGCCGGCGGTCCAAGAAAAACCGGCGGTCCAGGAAGAACGTCCCGTCACCTCCTGCCCCGCGCGCCTCTGGCCGTGGCTCCTCTTGGCCACCGCCGCCCTCACCCTCCTTTTCCGCTGGCTGCTGCCCCTGCTGGGCGAGGCCACCATGCCCCTCCTCGACGGCCTCAGCGCCGCCCTGGGTATCGTCGGCATGTGGATGCTCTCGCAGAAATACTGGGAGCAGTGGCTCTTCTGGCTCGTCAGCGAGCCCATCCTCGCCTACATTTACTTCGCCACAGGCTACACCGCCTCCGCCGTCATGTATGTCATTTACGAAGTGTTTGTCATAATGGGTATCATCCGATGGAAAAAACTCAGCATATCGTAATCCTCGCCGCCGGCGACTTCCCCACCCATCCCGTGCCCCTGCGCGCCCTGCGCGAGGCTGACTTCGTCGTCTGCTGCGACTCGGCTTATACTCGATTTTCAATTTTCAATTCCCAATTTTCAATTCCCTTCATAGTCATTGGCGACGGCGACTCGCTGTCCGAGGCCGACAAGCGCGCCCTCGGCGACCGCTGGATCCAGGTCGACGAGCAGGACTACAACGACCTCCACAAGGCCATGGCCTACGCCATGAGTGGAGAGTGGAGAGTGGAGAGTGGATCCACTCTCCACTTTCAGATTCTCGGCGCCACGGGCCGCCGCGAGGACCACACGCTGGGCAACATCTCCTACCTCGTCACCTTCGCCGAGGAGTACCCCGGCGCCGACATCGAGATGCTCACCGACCACGGCCGCTTCTGCACCTTCAGCGGCACGCGCACCTTCGAGGCCTTCCCCCACCAGCAGGTCTCCATCTTCACCCTCGACCCCGCCACCGCCGTCAGCTCCGAAGGCCTCCGCTGGCCCCTCGACCGCTTCCGCCCCACGCGCTGGTGGCAGGCCACCCTCAACGACGTCCTCGCCGACAGCTTCACCCTCGCCGCCGACGGCCCCGTCATCCTTTTCCGCACCTACGAGCCCAAGTCCTGACCTCCTCTTCCCCTCTCATTCTTTTCGTTTCCAATCCCACTCCGATACCTACCCGATAGGTACATAATTCGGCATTTCTTATAT
>DFIZ01000069.1:0-24668 GCA_002372855.1 Bacteroidales bacterium UBA3684 | reverse complement strand
TACTTCTCATATACTTCTTATATAGGTGATATAAGAAGTATATGAGAAGTATATAGGAACTATATAAGAAGGGCCGAATCATGTACCAGTTAAGAGTTAGGAGTTATGAGTTAAGAGTTAATGTAGAGACGCAGCGTGCTGCGTCTCTACGGTGGGTGGGGGATTGTTAAATTTTGTTAACGGTGAAATTTTGGGGGCTGTTTTTAGTCTATTGTTTTGGAGGGGGATAGTGAAGGGCGATGGAAAAAAAATGTTAAAAGTGTGAGCTAAAAACGGCCGTTCCGACTCTTTATAGCAGACGAGGGTGAAACGGATTCGGGCGAAAGCACAAGCAAACATTAACCAATAACAGAAACGTTATGAAGATGAAAAAGAGTACATTCCTATTGATGACGGCGATGCTGCTGGGCAGCGTCGGTGCCTGGGGACAGGGGGTGGCGACCTACACGATGGAGACCACCACCGAGCCGTGGGTGTCCATTGCCGCGACGGGCACGCAGCTGACCTCCGTGGTCGGCGACGGCGGATACCAGAACGTCGCCATGCCGTTCGAGTTTCCCTTCGGCGAGGCCACGCTTGCCCAGGGTGTGCCGTTGTGCATGCGTGCCGACGGCTACATGCTGCTGAACAGCGGCACGGGATCGCACAATCCCTATGGCTATTGCAACACGGGCACGCGCGTCATTGTGCCGTTCCTGCTGGTGGACGGGCAGATGCCGCAGGGCAACTCCGGTTGCTGGTGGCAGGTGGATACGGCCGACGACGGGCAGCGGGTACTGGTGGTGGAGTTCCAGCATGTGCAGCACTACAACGTGAGCACCGACAACTTCAACTATCAGGTGCGCCTCTACGAGAACGGCGACGTCAGTGTGCACTACGGCCACCTGGAGAACCATGCCAGCGACAGTTCGTTCAACCTGATGATGGTGTCGGACATCATCGGGGGGTACAACGACGCCATAGCCCTGATGGGCAGCTGGGACAATCCCACGGCGTTCCACCCCAGCACGATGCGCAGCAACCGCTACATTACGGGCATGCCCGACAGCGGCCTGGTGGTCACCTTCCGGCGTCCCGAGCCTCCGTGTCCCAAGCCGCGCAATGTGCGGGTGGAGGACCTCGCCGCCACGTCGGGCATCCTGACGTGGACGCCCAACAATGTGGGAGGATGCACATATACAGTGTATTTGGATACGGTGTATTTCAATATCAACTACCCCGGCAGCCGTGTGCCGATGGAGACCAACGATTCGGTGCTCTACCTCGACTCCCTGCAGCTCAACCACCAATACAACGGCTATATCCGGTCGGACTGCGGAGCTGACGTGAGCAACTGGGTGCAGTTCAGTTTCAAGACCCCCTGCGAGTCCATCGCGCATGCCGGATTGCCTTTTGCGGAGGATTTCGAGTTCTATGTCAACTATATGAACCAGACCACCATTTTCGACCCCGGGTGCTGGCGCGGGACGAGCGGCTATGTCACGCGGCAGAGCGGCTACGGCGGGCACAACTGCCTCTACCTCTATAACGGCAGTAGCGGCACTGCCTGGGTCGCCCTGCCGCCGATAGACAGCCTGGCGGACCTGGAGGTGAGCTTCGACGCGCAGCTGGTGAGCGGGACGCTCGAGGTGGGAGTGCTCGAGGTGCCGGGCGACGGTTCCTCCTTCGTGGCGCTGCAGACAGTCTCCCTGCCGACCAACACGTGGGCCTCGCGTTCGTTGCGCCTGAGAGCCTATGCCGGTGACGGCAAGAGTATCGCCTTCCGCCTGACGGGTTCGGTGGCACGGGTCTATATCGACGACATCGATGTGCATGTGGCTGTGGGTTGCCCGGCGGTGGACACGGTGACCGCGAGCGACGTTACCGACCACTCCGCCACCGTGGTCTGGACCGACCTCAACCAGACGGGCAGCTACCGTGTGGTGTACCGTCCCCTGGCCTCGGCGGAGGCCGACACGGTGTACGCTTCCGCCTCGCCGGCGGTGCTCACGGGCCTGATGCCCGATGTGGAGTATCTGGTGCTGGTCTATGCCCTCTGCGGCGCCGAGACTTCGACGGCCGTCAGCGCCACTTTCCACACCCTCTGCAGCCCTATGACGGCCCCCTTCAGCGAGGGCTTCGAGAGCGAGGCTCTCTCCTTCTGCTGGACAGCGCGGAGCATGCGCTTCAACAGCGGTAGTCCCTTCCCCGACTGGTTGCCCGAGGTGACACCGGGCGTGGCCTCGGAGGGCACTCACTCGCTGCGCCTGGCCTCCAAGCGCATCAACCTGGTGGGGCGCGAAGCCTCGTGGGTTGTGTTGCCTGCCACTACCGACGCTTCCAACCGCCTGATGGTGGATTTCGACTACAAGGTGCCCAGTGGATATGAATATGTGGAGTTGGCGGTGGGTATCACCACCAGTGTGGAAGATACCAGCGGTTTCACCCGTGTGGCCTCCATCCGTCCGGCCGACAGCAACTGGCACCGCTACAGTTTCGACTTCGCCCTCAGCGGCATCACCGACGGCCGCATCGCCCTGTTGCAAGACAACCATAGCGACCACAGCTACGCCGGGGGCCTGCCCAACGACTACGCCTACCTGGACAGCGTCGTGGTCACGCCCTTTGCGGGATGCATGAGGCCTGTGGCCCTGGGGGTGAGCATGGTGACCGACGCAGAGGCCACGGTTACGTGGACCGACATCAATGGCGCGGGCACCTACGAGGTGACCTGCGGATCGCAGACCGTCACCGTGACGGGCGACACCAACTGGACTTTCACCGGCCTCAGCCCCCAGACCACCTACGCCGTCAGCGTGCGCACGATGTGCCCCGACGGCTTCACGGAGGCCCTCAGCACCTCCTTCACCACCGCCTGTGCCGGCATCAGCTCGCTGCCGTGGACGGAGGATTTCGACAGCTGGCAGAACGGCAGCTTCGACTCCTGCTGGACGCGCCTTCAGGGACAGGATTCGTATTCCAGTGTGAGTGTCTACACGATAATGAGCAACACCCCCTGCATCAATATGCGTTCGGAAGTGTGGCAGGGCGACACCGCGCGCTCCTTCCTGGTGCTGCCGTATGTGGCGATGCCATACGCGGGAATCTCCGTATCGATGAATGCGACGGGGGTGAACACCTCTATGACCAATGCGATGCTCGAGCTCGGCGTGATGACCGACATTGCCGACCGCACCAGCTTCACGGCCTTCGACACCGTGCCTTTCGTCAACAGCCTTGACAACTGGAGCTACTATGAGCGTGCTCTCGACGGCATCGGCGACGGCCGTCTGGCGTTGCGCATGACGAGTTTCAGCGGCTGGAAGCAGGTGCTGGTCGACGACATCAGCCTCTTCTATGCCACCTCGTGTGCGCGTCCCGACAGCCTGGTGCTCGACAGCGCCACGCTGGGCAGCCTCAGCGTGCGCATTGTCGACCCCGACACGGCCGGCCGCTACCGCCTGTGGTGGAGCGACGGCGGCAGTATAGACTCCGCCGATGTCAGTGGCTATGCCCATACCATCACCGGCCTGCACCACTCCACAAACTACGATGTGTGGGTGGCCTCCATCTGCCCGTCCGACAGCACCTTGTCGTCGACGCTCGCCGTTCGCATGGCGACGGCCTGCGGGGTGATAGCGCACGACGAGCTGCCGTGGAGCGAGAACTACAACGACGGCTTGGGCCTCTGCCAGAGCTTTATCGACTACTGCTACCCCGGTAACAGCGGCGACCGCACGAACCGCACCATAGGCCGTGGCAACAGCGGCGCCCTGGTGCCCAATGTGGGAGAAAACAACCAGCCGTTCTTCTACGTGATGCCACAGGTGGACAGCCTCGTCGGCGTGGCCGTCGACTTCTGGGCGAGGGGAGAGGCAACGGTGCAGGTAGGCGTGATGAGCGACCCTGCCGACACGCTGACTTTCACCGCCCTGAGGACGATTACGCTTCCCTCGCTGGAAGATTGGCACGAATACTATGTGTCGCTGGGTTCGAGCAGCGCTACCAATATTCATGTGGCCATGCGTTTTGGCAATGCCGGAGGCAGGTCCCATGCCCCGGCGGTATTGGACGACGTGAGGCTGGTGCACGACCTCTCGTGCTCGGCACCGGACTCGGTGAGCGTGGCCTCGGTGACCGACAGCTCGGTTCTGCTGGTGGTGCACGACCCGCGGGGCGTGGGGCACTACCGCGTCTATGCCCTGGGCGACAGCATCGACTTCGTGGGCGACAGCGTGGAGGTGGGTGGCCTGTCGGTGGCCACGGACTATACGTTCGAGCTTTCGTCGGTGTGCCAGGAGGGTCTGCCCACCTTCCGCGTGGCGGTGAGTTTCACTACCGAGTGCGGAGCATTTGAGCTGCCCTATACCGAGGAATTCGAGGGTTGTCAGGTGAACCGCATGCCGCGTTGCTGGGAGGTGAAGGGCACGCCGGCCTACACTCCCTCGGTGCGCAATGCCACTGTCGTCGTCAACGGCCAGCAGGCCCTGATGGGCTCCATCGCTGACTCCGACAGTGTGCTCACCGTTACATCGCCGTTACTGCATGTTGCCGACACCGACGCCTACGTGAGTTTCATGGTGGCGACCAGGCAGAGCTATATCGATTCCACCCACCAGTCCCACTATCTGCCGATGCGTGTCAGGGTGGTTTATATGGACGATACTTCGGCTGCGGAGGTGTTGCTCTATGACGACAGTGTGGCATCGAGCCAGACCTCCTATTCGTCGCCGTCATACGATTGGTACACAATAGACCTGGCCACGAGGGACATCCCCGTGGGCGACGGACGTCTCTATTTCTCCTTCTTCCGCGACACGCTGGCCTCCTCCGCCTCCTTTTATCTGGACAGCCTCAGTGTCTACACCGTCCACACCGATCCCCCCTGCCGGCCTGTAGCGGCACTGCGCCTGGACAGCGTCACCCTCGGCAGCGCATGGGCTGGTTGGACACCCCAGGGTCCGGCAACGGAATGGGAGGTGTGGCTCGGCAGCCGGTACGGCGACACCCTCCTGCAGGTCGACACCCCCTGCGTCGTCTTCACCACCCTTGAACAAGGCACAGACTATCACCTCGTGGTGCGCCCGATGTGCCACGACGGGCAGGTGCTGTGGAGCGACACCCTGACCTTTACCACCCTTGTCTGCCCGCCAGTGGAGGAGGTGAGGATTGTTGCCACGGGCAGCCATAGTGTCGAGGTGGAGTGGCAGGCCCCGACGGCAGGTCCCTGGCGTCTGGAGTACGGCCCGATGGACTATGAACAAGGACGTGGCACGGAGCTGATTGTAGACGCCCAGGCCCCCGGACGGGTTGCGACCCGCGTCGAAGGCCTTGAGGCGAATACCATTTACGACCTTTACGTGATGACCCTCTGCGACGAGGCCAAAAAAAGCGTATGGAGTGAGATGTTGAGGTTCACCACCGGGGTCGAAGGCATAGGCCAGGTGGTTGGTGACGGCCACCTGGACCTGGTGCCTAACCCCGCCAGCGGCTGGGTGGAACTGCGAGGTGTGGAACCGGGCGACAAGGTGACGGTGAGAGATGTTGCCGGCCGCTTGGTGATGACGGTGAAAATGGAGGGCGTGGTGTTGGATATCAGTGCCTTGAGTGCAGGAGTGTATTACATTTCCACCGTCAGCGACAGGGCCACCGCGACGACCAAGCTGGTGGTGTTCTAGAAAGAAAAACATTTGTGTGTGGAAGGCATGCCGTGCCCCGGAGAAAACGAAGTATCCGGTGGCGCGGTATGCCGCTTTAAAGAAAGATGTGAAAATTGTGAAAAACGTGTTGAAAACAGTCCGTTTTGCAGGCCGGATTTTGTTGATAAAACACTTTTTTTGCAAAAATAATTATGTTAAAATGATTTTGTAATATACAGATTATCAGTTCTGCGAAGAGATTTTATGATTTTTTAACATTCCAAATGGTTCCGGGCATTTGGTGGGGTCGGGAAAAAGTAGTACTTTTGCAATTCCTTTTTGGGCGGATTGTGCCCGTAAAATGAGATAGAAAACAAGTAATAAAAAATAAAAAAACAAGTAAAAGAAAATGCCAACAATTCAGCAATTAGTTCGCAAAGGACGTCAGCAGATGGAGTACAAGAGTAAGTCTCCCGCCCTCGACAGCTGCCCGCAGCGTCGCGGTGTCTGCACCCGTGTGTACACCACCACCCCCAAGAAACCTAACTCGGCCATGCGTAAAGTGGCCCGTGTTCGCCTGACCAATGGTAAAGAGGTCAACGCCTACATTCCGGGTGAGGGTCACAACCTGCAGGAGCACTCGATTGTGATGATCCGCGGAGGCCGTGTGAAAGACCTTCCCGGTGTGCGTTATCACATCATCCGTGGTGCATTGGACACCAGCGGAGTGGACGGTCGTCGCCAGCGTCGTTCGAAATACGGTGCCAAGCGTCCCAAACAGGCCGGCAAGTAATTGAGTTTATAGTTTAAAGTTGAAAGTTTAAAGTTTTTTAGCAATGAGAAAAGCTAAACCCAAGAAAAGAATCATCCTTCCGGATCCCAAATACAATGATATCCTGGTCACCAAGTTCGTCAACAACCTGATGATGGGTGGCAAGAAGACCATCGCCTACAAGATTTTCTACGAGGCAATCGACGTGGTCGCCGACCGTACGAAAGAGGACGGTCTCGAGGTGTGGAAGAAGGCTCTGGCCAATGTGACCCCGAGCGTCGAGGTCCGCAGCCGCCGTATCGGTGGTGCCACCTTCCAGATTCCTACCGAAATCCGTGCCGAGCGCAAGCAGAGCATCGGCATGAAGAACCTTATCGGTTTCTCCCGCAAACGCAGTGAGAAGACCATGGCCCTGAAGCTGGCCGCTGAAATCCAGGCCGCTTACAAGGAAGAGGGCGCCGCCTTCAAGCGCAAAGAGGACATCCACCGTATGGCTGATGCCAACAAGGCATTCTCCCACTTCAGAGTGTGATGCTTCAAATAAAGTATTAATAAATATATATAACCAACAACTACCGCAATCAATAGTATGTCCGATCTCAAGTACACACGCAACATCGGTATTATGGCCCACATCGACGCCGGCAAAACGACGACGACGGAGCGCATCCTCTTCTACACCGGCAAGAACTACAAGCTCGGTGAGACTCACGAGGGTAGCGCCACCATGGACTGGATGGTGCAGGAGCAAGAACGAGGCATCACCATTACTTCCGCTGCTACTACCGTGTACTGGGAATGGAATGCTAACCGCTACAAATACAACATCATTGACACTCCGGGCCACGTCGATTTCACAGTTGAGGTGGAGCGTTCGCTGCGCGTGCTCGACGGTGCCATCGCCATTTTCTGCGCGGTGGGTGGCGTAGAGCCCCAGAGCGAGACCGTCTGGCGTCAGGCCGACAAGTACGGTGTTCCCCGCATCGCTTTCATCAACAAGATGGACCGTGCCGGCGCCGACTTCTTCTCGGTTGTGGGACAGATCAAGGAGCGCCTCGGCGCCAACCCCATCCCCCTCGAGATTCCCATCGGCCAGGAAGACCTGTACAAGGGTGTGGTGAACCTCATCACCAACCAGGCCCTCATCTGGGACGAGAGTTCGAACGGCACCAAGTTTTACGAGGTGCCCATGCCCGACGACCTGAAGGATCTGGCTGCTGAGTATCGCCAGAAACTCATCGAGGGTGTGGCCGAGGAAAACGAGGAGTTGATGATGAAGTTCTTCGACGACCCCGACAGCATTACTGCCGAGGAAATCATCGGCGAGATTCGCAAGGCTACGCTTTCGCGCAAGATTGTCCCCGTGATGTGTGGTTCGGCATTCAAGAACAAGGGTATACAGTCGTTGCTCGACGCTGTGGCAGCCTTCCTGCCCAGCCCCATGGACAAACCCGAGGTCGAGGGTATCAACCCGAGGACCGAGAAAGAAGAGACCCGCAAGGTGGACGTCAAGGCCCCCTTCTCGGCGCTCGCTTTCAAGATTGCCACCGACCCCTATGTAGGTCGTCTCTGTTTCTTCCGCGTGTACAGCGGATCGCTCGAGAGCGGCTCGTATGTGTACAATGCCAACACCGGTAAAAAGGAACGTATCTCGCGTATCATGCAGATGCATTCCAATAAGCAGAACCCCCTCGACCGTATTGAGGCGGGTGACATCGGTGCCGCCGTTGGTTTCAAGGAGATCAAGACAGGCCATACCCTCTGCGACGAACAGCATCCCATCGTTCTGGAGTCGATGAAGTTCCCCGAGCCGGTGATTAGCATCGCTGTGGAGCCTCATACCCAGGCCGACATGGACAAGATGACCAACGCCTTGATGAAGCTGGTGGAAGAAGACCCCACCTTCCGTGTGAAGACCGACGAGGTGAGCGGACAGACTGTCATCAGCGGTATGGGCGAGCTGCATCTGGACATCATCATGGACCGCCTCCGCAGGGAGTTCAATGTCGATGTCAACCAGGGTCGTCCCGAGGTAGCCTACAAGGAGGCTATCACCACCACAGTGCAGCACCATGAGGTCTACAAGAAACAGACCGGCGGCAAGGGTAAGTTTGCCGATGTGCTGTTCGAGATAGGCCCCGCCGACGAGGGTGTTGTGGGACTGCAGTTTGTCAACGAGGTCAAGGGAGGCAATATCCCCAAGGAGTTCATCCCCGCCATCGAGAAGGGTTTCAAAGAAGCCATGCAGAACGGTGTTCTGGCCGGTTATCCGATGGACAGCATGAAGGTGAAGATTATCGATGGTTCGTTCCACCCCGTGGATTCGGACCAGCTGAGTTTCGAGCTCTGCGCCAAGATAGGTTTCAAGACCGCTTGCCGCAAGGCCAATCCTGTACTGCTGGAGCCCATTATGAAACTCGAGGTGCTGACCCCCGACGCCTATGTGGGAGATGTGACGGGAGACCTGAACCGTCGCCGTGGTGTGCTGGAGAATATCACCGCCAAGGTGGGTGTTCAGGCTATCCATGCCAAGGTGCCTCTGGAACAGATGTTTGGTTATGTCACTGCACTGCGCACTATCACTTCCGGCCGCGCCAACTCCACGATGGAGTTTTCGCACTATGCCGAGGTGTCGCGCGACCTGCAGGATGCTATATTGAAGAATAAAAATAATTAATACAATAAATAACAATGAGTCAAAGAATCAGAATCAAGCTCAAATCTTACGACCACAACCTCGTCGACAAGTCGGCTGAGAAGATTGTGAAGACCGTAAAGATGACTGGCGCAGTGGTCAATGGTCCCATACCCCTGCCTACCAACAAAAAGATTTTCACCGTCAACCGTTCGACGTTCGTGAACAAGAAGTCGCGCGAACAGTTCGAGCTGAGCACCTACAAGCGCCTGATGGACATCGAGATCAATGATCGTACGAAGACCATCGATGCCTTGATGAAGCTCGAGCTTCCCAGCGGTGTTGAAGTCGAAATCAAAGTGTGAGTTTTATCAGCCAATGTCGAAGAGATAAGCTGAATTGTCTAACAAATTTAAAAGAATCCAAACTAAGAAATGTCAGGATTAATTGGAAAGAAAATTGGTATGACCAGTCTTTTTGATGCCGACGGAAAGCAGATTCCGTGCACAGTGATTGAAGCTGGTCCTTGTGTTGTTACACAAGTGAAAACGATTGAGAAAGACGGCTACGAGGCCATCCAGCTCGCATTCGGCGAGAAGAAGGAGAGCCACACTACGAAGCCGATGAAGGGCCATTTCGCCAAGGCCAACACCACCCCGAAACGCTATCTTGCCGAGTTCAGCCGCTTCGAGGAGGGCCACAAAAAGAAATATGGCGAAGTGTTGACTGTCGAGGTCTTCCAGGAAGGCGAGTTTGTCGACGTGGTTGGCACCTCCAAGGGTAAAGGATTCCAGGGTGTTGTCACCCGCCACGGTTTCGGTGGTGTCGGTGACCTGACTCACGGTCAGCACGACCGTCTGCGCGCCCCTGGTTCGATCGGTGCATCGTCCTATCCTTCGCGTATCTTCAAGGGTATGCGTATGGCTGGCCAGATGGGCAACCACCGCGTGAAGGTCCAGAATCTCCAGGTGGTCAAGATTATCGCTGAGAAGAATCTTATGCTGGTCAAAGGCTCCGTCCCCGGCCCCAAAGGTTCTATTGTCAAACTTGAAAGATGGAGTTAATTTAAGACATGGAGATTAAAGTTTATAATATCAACGGAAGCGAAACCGGTAGAACCATCAATCTTGAGGATTCTATCTTCGCCATCGAGCCCAACGACCACGCCATCTACCTGGATGTGAAACAGTATTTGGCTGACCAGCGTCAGGGCACCAGCAAAGCCAAAGAGCGTAGCGAGAACGCCCACAGCACCCGCAAGCTGAAACGTCAGAAAGGTACCGGTGGTGCCCGTTCCGGCGATTTGAAGAGCCCCGTCTTTGTCGGCGGTGGTACCATCTTCGGACCCAAGCCCCGCGACTATCGTTTCAAACTCAACATCAAGGTCAAACGCCTCGCCCGTCGCAGCGCCCTCGCCTACAAGGCCAGCGGCAACGCCCTTACCGTGGTTGAGAACTTCACCTTCGAAGGCCCCAAGACCAAAAAGATGATTGAGGTTCTGAAGAATCTGAAGCTGAACGACAAAAAGTCACTTTTTGTGCTTGAGAATCAAAATAATTTCGTATCTTTGTCTGCTAGAAACCTCCAGAACGTGAAGGTCGTAAACGTGTCGCAGTTAAACACTTACGACATTGTTAACGCCTCCAATATCGTTGTTTGTGAGGGTTCAATTGGCGAAATCAACCGTGTTTTGGCAACAAAATAAGGTATGTGAGTATAACGATTTAAGAAGATTTAACAAATGATGAACATTATAGTAAAACCGCTGATTAGTGAAAAGATGACCCGCCTCACCGAGGCTGCGGCCAATCCTGTCCAGACCCGCATCCAGCGTAAGAAGGGCATCGCCGCCGCTCCTGCTCACAACCGCTATGGTTTTGTTGTCGACAAACGCGCCAACAAGATTGAGATCAAGAATGCCGTGGAGCAGTTCTACAATGTGAAGGTGATTGATGTCAACACCATGAACTATTCCGGCAAGGTGAAATCGCGCTATACCAAAGCCGGCTTCCTTACTGGCCGTACCAATGCCTTTAAGAAAGCTATCGTCACTCTGGCTGAGGGCGACGCCATCGATTTCTACGCAAACATTTAAAAATCAGTTTTATTAATAATAGTGTAGTCCACTGATAAGAGACTAAAAAGAATTAAAAAAAGAAATGGCTTTAAAGAAAATTAAACCTACGACTCCTGGTCAGCGCCACAAACTGGTTGTCACCAACGACGACATCACCGCTACCAGACCGGAGAAGAGCCTTGTTTACGGCAAGCGTAAAAGCGGTGGCCGTAACAATCAGGGTAAGATGACGATGCGCTATATCGGCGGCGGACACAAACAGTTGTTCCGTTTCGTCGACTTCAAGCGTAACAAGGATGGTATCCCCGCTGTGGTGAAGACCATCGAGTACGACCCCAACCGCAGTTCGCGCATTGCCCTCGTGTGCTATGCCGACGGCGAGAAGAGCTACATCCTCTGCCCCCAGGGCCTGAAGGTCGGTCAGACCGTCATGTCCGGTGCCGGTGTCGCCCCCGAAGTGGGAAACACCCTGCTGCTTGCTGAGATTCCTTTCGGCACGCTGATTCACAATATCGAGCTTCGTCCTGGCCAGGGCGCCAAGATGGTGCGTTCCGCCGGTGCTTATGCCCAGCTGATGAGCCGCGACGACAAGTACGCCATCATTAAGATGCCCAGTGGCGAGATGCGTATGATTCTTCAGGCTTGCCGTGCCACCGTTGGTATTGTGAGCAATCCTGAGCACAACCTCGAAGTCGGTGGTAAAGCCGGCCGCAACCGCCACCTCGGCCGTCGTCCGCGCAACCGCGGCGTTGTCATGAACCCTGTCGACCACCCGATGGGCGGTGGTGAAGGCCGCCAGACTGGTGGACATCCCCGTTCGCGCAAGGGTATCCCGGCCAAGGGCTACAAGACTCGCGCTCCCAAGAAGCAGTCGAGCAAGTACATCGTCGAAAGAAGAAAGAAGTAACTCAGTAAAAAGAAGAAACAATGAGTCGTTCATTAAAGAAAGGTCCTTATATTTTCCACAAACTGGAAAAACGTGTAATCGAGGCACAGCAGTCCAACAAGAAGGTTACCATCAAGACATGGTCGAGAGCTTCGATGATTTCGCCCGACTTTGTGGGTCAGACCATTGCCGTGCACAATGGCAACAAGTTCATCCCCGTGTATGTCACCGAGAACATGGTGGGTCACAAGCTTGGCGAGTTCGCACCTACCCGCATTTTCCGCGGCCATGCAGGATCTAAAGATAAAGGCAAAAAGTAAATTTAAAAGAAAATGGGACGTAGAAAACACAATAGTGCAGAAGCACGTAAAGAAGCCAACAAGACCCTTTATGTGGCAAAGTTGATGAACAATCCTACTTCGCCTCGTAAGACCCGTCTCGTCGCTGACCTCGTCCGTGGTGTCGACGTCGAGAAGGCTCTCGGTATCCTTCAGTATAACCCCAGAGAGTCCGCTCCTAAGATGCGCAAGCTCATCCTCTCGGCTGTCGCCAACTGGCAGGCCAAGAATGAGGGTGCACGCATGGAGGATGCTCAGCTGTATGTCAAGCAGATCAAGGTCGACGAAGGCCGCACGATGAAGCGCATGCGTACTGCCCCCCAGGGTCGCGGTTATCGTATTCGCAAGCGCAGCAATCACATCACCGTGATTCTCGGCAGCCGTCTCGAGGATGCTCCGGTCGCCAAGGCTGAAAAAGAAGAAACAAAATAAGTAATTAAAAAGAAGAAACTCAACAATGGGACAAAAAACTAACCCAATTGGAAACAGATTAGGTATCATCCGCGGATGGGATTCTAACTGGTTTGGCGGAAGAAGATTTGAACAGAAGCTCGTTGAGGACGATAAAATTCGTAAGTATCTCAACGCCCGTCTTGCCAAAGCTAGCATCTCCAAAATTTATATTGAGCGTACTCTTAAGTTGCTCACCGTCACGATTAATTCGGCTCGTCCGGGTCTGATTATCGGTCGTGCGGGTTCCGAGGTTGACAAACTGCGTGAGGAGCTCAAGAAGCTCACTGGCAAGGATGTGCAGATCAACATCAGCGAGGTGAAACGCCCCGAGATGGATGCCGTCCTCGTTGCTCAAAACATTGCCAAACAGATTGAAGGCCGTATTCAGTACCGCCGCGCCATCAAGAACGCCATCACCTCCACGATGCGTACTGGTGCCGAGGGTATCAAGGTCTCTATTGCCGGCCGTATCGGCGGCGCTGAAATTGCCCGTAGCGAGCACTTCAAAGAGGGTCGTACTCCTCTCCACACGCTGCGTGCCGACATCGATTATGCCAATGCTGAGGCTCACACCACTTATGGCCGTATCGGTATCAAAGTGTGGATTTGCCGCGGAGTTATCTATGGCAGACCTGAGCTCGTTCCCTCCACCGTTGGTGGTCAGCAGAAGGATCACCGTCCCGGTGCCATGGGTGCAGGCCGTCGTCCGGAAGGCGCTCCCCGTCGTCGTCAGGGCAGCAGAAATAACAATAGTAAATAATAATAGGTTTAGCGTTAGTGTCAAGTCACTAAAAACTAAACACTAAACAATAAGAAGAAATGTTACAACCTAAGAAAACAAGATATAGAAAGCAGCAGAAGGGCAAGATTAAAGGTAATGCCTTCCGTGGCCATGAACTTGCATTTGGTACCTTTGGTATCAAGTCGCTCGAGACTTGCTTCATCACTGGCCGTCAAATAGAGGCTGCTCGTCAAGCTGTAACGCGTCACATGAAACGTGAAGGTCAGATTTGGATTCGCATCTTCCCGGACAAGCCCATCACCAAGAAGCCCAATGAGGTCCGTATGGGTAAAGGTAAGGGTGCCCCCGAGTATTTCGTCGCCCGCGTCATGCCCGGCACCATGCTGTTCGAGTGTGAGGGTGTCCCCATGGATGTTGCTAAGGAGGCTCTCCGTTTGGCCGCTCAGAAACTTCCCATCTCGACCAAATTTGTTGTCAAAAGAGACTATATCGAAGAATAAATAAGAAGAACCTCAGTCATGAAGAATGAAATTGTTTTAAAAGAGCTCTCGACTGCTGAATTGAAGGAGAGACTTGAGACCGAGCGCGCTACCTATCAGAAGATGCTTCTGACCCACGCCGTTTCCCCTCTCGAGAATCCCAACAAAATTAAAGAAAGTAGAAAAAACATTGCCCGCTGCCTTACGGAGCTCCACGCGCGTGAACTCGCCGACAAAAAGTAAGCATGGCAACCTGTAAAATCCAAGTGTTAAGATGGAAAGAAATTTAAGAAAAGAAAGAATCGGTGTTGTGGTCAGCAACAAGATGGAGAAATCCATCGTGATTCTTGTCGAGCGTAAGGTGAAACACCCCAAGTACGGCAAGTTCGTTAAGAAGTCCACCAAATTCATGGCCCACGACGAAAAGAATGAGGCTAACATCGGAGACACCGTCCGTATCATGGAGACCCGCCCCCTGAGCAAGAACAAATGCTGGCGTCTGGTCGAAATCGTCGAGAAGGCTAAATAGTCCACCTATCAGAAAAACTAAAGAGAAATGATACAACAAGAAACCAGAATGACAGTTGCCGATAACAGCGGTGCCAAGAGCGCCCTGTGTATCCGTGTCCTTGGTGGCACCAAGAAGCGTTATGCTTCCATTGGCGATACCATCGTCGTGGCCATCAAAGATGCTCTTCCCTCCGGCAACGTGAAGAAGGGTAGCGTTTCCAAAGCAGTCGTGGTGCGCACCAAGAAAGAGATTCGTCGCAATGATGGTTCGTACATCCGCTTCGACGACAATGCCTGCGTCCTGCTCACCGCCGCCGATGAGCTCCGTGGCACCCGTATCTTCGGCCCCGTGGGTCGTGAACTGCGCGAGAAACAGTTTATGAAGATTGTCTCTCTCGCTCCCGAAGTATTGTAATTTATTAAAAGAAAGAAGAGAACAATGAAATTGCACGTTAAGAAAGGGGATATGGTCCAGGTGATCGCCGGCGACGACAAAGGCAAGGTCGCCAAGGTCCTGAAAGTCTATCCCGAAAAGAATCGCGCCATCGTCGAGGGTGTCAACGTGAACAAGAAACATACCAAGCCCAACGCCAAGAACACCCAGGGCGGTATTGTTGAACAGGAAGCTTCTATTCACATTTCCAACCTCATGGTCGTCGTCGGAAAGACCCCCACCAAGGTTGGCCGCCGTGTTGACGAAAAGACTGGCAAAATAGTCCGTTATTCTAAAAAAACAGGAGAGGAGATTAAGTAATGGCATACATTCCCGCATTAAAGACCAAATACAAAGAGGAAATTCTGCCTGCTCTGATGAAGGAGTATGGCTATAAGACCGTCATGCAGGCTCCTCGTCTGAAGAAGATAACCCTGAACCAGGGCCTCGGCAAAGCCGCCATCGCTGACAAGAAAGTCATCGACAAGGGCATCGAGGAGATGACCGCCATCACCGGTCAGAAGGCTGTCGCCACCAAGTCGCGTAAGGATATTTCCAACTTCAAGCTGCGTCGTGGCATGCCCATCGGTGTCCGTGTGACCCTCCGCGGCGAACGCATGTATGAGTTCCTCGAGCGTCTCGTCACCGCCTCCATTCCCCGTATCCGCGACTTCCGCGGCATCAACGACAAGGGTTTCGACGGCAAGGGTAACTACACCTTCGGCATCGCCGAGCAGATTATCTTCCCCGAGATCGACATCGACAAAATCGACCGCATCCAGGGTATGGACATCACCTTCGTCACCTCGGCCCAGACCGACAAGGAGGCCATGTCGCTGCTCAAAGAGTTCGGTTTACCGTTCAAGAATCAACAAAAATAAGCATAATGGCTAAAGAATCGATTAAAGCAAGAGAGCGCAAAAGAGCTAAAATGGTGGCCAAGTACGCTGCCAAGCGCGCTGCCCTGAAAGAAATTGTCCGCACCGGCGAGCCTGAGGATGTCGAGAAGGCTGTCATCGCCCTTCAGAAACTTCCGAAGAATGCATGCCCCATCCGCATGCACAACCGCTGCCAGCTGACCGGCCGCCCCAAAGGCTACATGCGTCAGTTCGGTATCTCGCGTATTAACTTCCGCGAGATGGCTGTCTCCGGTCTCATCCCCGGTGTGAAAAAAGCAAGTTGGTAAGAAATAATTTATTGGTAGCTTTGCAAGTTGGCATAACACCAATACTACAAAACTTAAAATCAAAAATTAAAAAATGGTAACAGATCCTATTGCAGATTACTTGACCCGCATGAGAAACGCCATCGCTGCCAAGCATCGCGTGGTCGAAATCCCCGGTTCCAAACTGAAGAAGGAAATCACCAAGATTCTCTTCGAGAAGGGCTACATCCTCAACTACAAGTTCGAGAATGAAGGTTCCCACAACCAGAGCATCAAAATCGCTCTGAAGTATCACCCCCTCACCAAACAGTCGGCCATCGCTGAACTCAAACGCGTCTCCAGCCCTGGTCTGCGTAAGTATGTCTCCGTCGACGAGATGCCTCGCGTCCTGAACGGTCTCGGCATCGCCATTGTGTCCACTTCCAAAGGCCTTATGACCGACAAGGAAGCCCGTACCCTCAACGTGGGCGGCGAAGTTTTATGTTACATCAGCTAATCAAGAGAGGAGATATAGAAAAATGTCAAGAATAGGTAAAATGCCCATCCACCTCCCCAAAGGTGTTGAAGTGAAGATTTCTGATGACAATATCCTGACCGTCAAGGGTCCCCTTGGAGAACTCAACCAGAAAGTGAACCCCATGATTGAAATGAAGGTTGAAGATGGTGTGCTCCATTTCAACCGTCCTAACGACGAGCGTGAAACCAAAGCCATGCACGGCCTCTATCGTGCCCTTGCCGCCAATATGGTGAAAGGTGTCAGCGAAGGTTTCAAGACTGTTCAGGAAGTCATTGGTGTGGGTTACAAAGTCCAGGCCAACGGCAACGTCATGGAGATGGACCTCGGTTATTCCCATAAGATTTTCTTCGAGCTCGCTCCCGAAATCAAAGTCGAGACTGTCACCGAGAAAGGTAAGAACCCCATCATCACCATGACCTGCTGCGACAAGCAGATCCTGGGTCAGGCTGCAGCCAAAATCCGTTCGCTCCGCAAGCCCGAGCCCTACAAGGGTAAAGGTATCCGCTTCCTGGGCGAAGAAATCCGTAAGAAGGCTGGTAAAGCTGCTGCAAAATAAATCGTAAGGTAAAAAGAAATTGCCAAAAGCCAAAAGAAAGAACAATTATGGCAACAAAAAAAGACATAAGAAGAACAAAAATCAAATTCCGCATCCGTCACAAAGTCAGCGGAACCGCTGAGATGCCCCGCCTGTCGGTTTTCAGAAGCAACAAGGAAATCTACGCTCAGGTGATTGACGATGTAAAAGGTGTGACACTGACCGCAGCCTCTTCCCGCGAGAAAGGCTTTGAAAAGAGTGGCACAAAGAGCGAAGTGGCCGCCAAGGTCGGCAAAGCCGTTGCCGAGCGCGCCCTTGCCGCTGGTATCAATACCGTTGTTTTTGACCGTAATGGTTACCTCTACCACGGCCGTGTGAAGAGCTTGGCCGACGGTGCCAGAGAAGGTGGTTTAAAATTCTAATAAAGTCATGGCAGAAGTAAACATTAAAAGAGTAAAATCGAGCGAGATCGAATTCAAAGATCGTCTTGTCGCTATCAATCGCGTCACCAAGGTCACCAAAGGTGGTAGAACCTTCACCTTTGCTGCCATTGTCGTTATTGGAAATGAAAACGGTGTTGTCGGCTATGGCCTCGGCAAAGCCAAGGAGGTCCAGGCCGCTGTTCAGAAAGGTATCGACGATGCCAAGAAGAACCTCATCCGCGTCCCCGTGCTGAAGGGTACCATCCCCCACGAGCAGTGTGGCAAATACAGCGGAGCCAAGGTCTTCCTCAAACCCGCTGCCCCCGGTACCGGTGTCATCGCCGGCGGTGCTATGCGTGCTGTCCTCGAGAGCGTGGGTGTCAAGGACGTCCTTGCCAAGTGCAAAGGCTCTTCCAATCCCCACAGCGTCGTCAAGGCCACCATCAACGCCCTTCTCCAGATGAAGGATCCCTACATGGTGTCCCAGCTCCGTGGTATCTCTCTCGACAAAGTGTTTAACGGTTAAATTTAATAGGAGGTCAAGATTATGGCAGAAAAGAAACTCAGAATCAAACAGGTCAGAAGTATAATCGGCCGTCCCGCCCGTCAGAAACGCACCATGGCCGCTCTGGGCCTGCGTCGCATCAACCACACCCGTGAGGTTGTCGCCACCCCCCAGATCATGGGCATGATCGATAAGGTCAAGCACCTCATCTCTGTCGAAGAAATTTAACCCACGTAAAATAAGAAAGGAAAGATATAATGAACTTAAGTAATCTCAAGCCTGCTGAAGGATCCATCAAGCATTCGAAACGCATCGGCCGTGGCGCCGGTTCCGGCAAAGGTGGTACTGCCACCCGCGGTAACAAAGGTGCCAAGGCTCGTTCCGGTTATCACCAGAAGGTCGGCTTCGAAGGCGGCCAGATGCCTCTCTATCGCCGTGTCCCCAAGTTCGGCTTCAAGAACATCAACCGTATCGAGTACGTCGGCATCAACATCGATACCCTCAATGCCCTCGCCGAGGCCAAGAACATCACCGACTTCAACATCGACGTGCTGAAGGAGAACGGCCTCATCTCCGGCAAGGATCGTATCAAGATCTTGGGCCGTGGCGAACTCGCCAAGGCTGTCAACGTCACCGCCCACGCTTTCTCGGCCACTG
This sequence comes from Bacteroidales bacterium UBA3684, assembly GCA_002372855.1. GTDB lineage: Bacteria > Bacteroidota > Bacteroidia > Bacteroidales > P3 > Colimorpha. The sequence goes on along the minus strand of DFIZ01000069.1, from coordinate 5,924 downwards.
CCAAGAAGGCCATCGAGGACAAAGGCGGCGTTGCTACTGTTATTGAATAACACAATTCTATTACAATGAAGCGATTAATACAGACACTTAAGAACATCTGGTCGATCGAAGACCTGCGGAAAAGAATCCTCTACACCATCGGTTTGGTGTTGATTTACCGCATAGGCTCCTACGTCGTGCTCCCAGGTGTCGACCCCTCTCAGCTCGAAGTTCTCAGAAAGCAGGGCTCCGAAGGTCTGATGGGCCTTCTCAACATGTTCTCGGGTGGAGCATTCTCCAATGCCTCCATCTTCGCCTTGGGCATCATGCCTTACATCACGGCTTCCATCGTGATCCAGCTGCTCGTGATGGTGGTTCCCAAGTTCCAGAAAATGCAGAGGGAAGGTGAAAGTGGCCGTAGAAAAATGAATCAAATCACTCGCTGGCTCACTGTTGCCGTCACGGCAGCCCAGGCTCCCGCCTACATCTCCAACATGACCTACCAGCTCGGTGCCACCCCCTATGCGCTCCACCCCTTCACGGGTGCCGCGCCGTCGGTGTTCTTCTGGGTTAGCAGCATCATTATCCTGATCAGCGGTACCCTCTTCGTCATGTGGCTCGGTGAGCGCATTACCGACAAAGGCGTCGGCAATGGCATCTCGCTTTTGATTATGATCGGTATCATCGCCCGTCTTCCCTTCGCCCTTTCGGCCGAGTTCGCCTCCCGTCTCTCCGAAGGTGGTGGCTTGGTGATGTTCCTCTTCGAACTTGTTGTCCTCCTCGCCGTCATCCTGCTCGTCATCCTCCTTGTGCAGGGCACTCGCCGCATCCCGGTGCAGTATGCCAAGCGCATCGTCGGCAACAAGCAGTACGGTGGCGTCCGTCAGTACATCCCCATCAAGGTCAACGCAGCCGGCGTCATGCCCATCATCTTTGCCCAGGCAATCATGTTCCTGCCCATCACCTTCATGGGATTCTCCGACAACTCCTCCAGCAAGTTCGCTATGGCTTTCGCCGACTACAACAGTTTCTGGTACAATCTGGTGTTCTTCATCCTTGTGGTCGTGTTCACCTACTTCTACACCGCCATCGCCATCAACCCCAACCAGATGGCTGAGGACATGAAGAAAAACGGTGGATTCATTCCCGGCGTCAAGCCCGGCAAAAAGACTGCCGAGTATCTTGAGAGCATCCTCTCCAGGATTACCCTCCCCGGCTCCATCTTCCTTGCCATCGTGGCTGTCCTGCCGGCCATCATCCGCCTCTTTGGTGTCAACACCCAGTTCGCCCAGTTCTATGGTGGTACCTCCCTGCTCATCCTCGTCGGTGTCATCCTCGACACCCTCCAGCAGATTGAGAGCCACCTCCTGATGCGCCACTACGACGGTCTCACCAAGACCGGCCGCATCAAGGGTCGCACCTCGATGTCCATCCAGGCATAAAAAACAACAAAGCACAAGAATGATACTGCTCAAGACCAAAGAAGAAATAGAGCTCATACGTGATGCCGGCCTCCTCCTCGGGAAAACTCTCGCGGAGGTGGGCCGTCATATTCGCCCGGGCGTCACTACTTCCTTCCTCGACCAAATCGGCGAGCAGTACATCCGCGACAACGGCGCCAAACCCCTGTGCAAAGGGTTCGAGGGCTTCCCCTCGGCCTTCTGCATTTCGGTCAACGACGTCGTCGTGCACGGCATCCCCGGCGACCTCTTCATCAAGGAAGGCGACAACGTGTCGCTCGACTGCGTCATCGAACTCAACGGCTATGTGGCCGACTCGGCCTACACGTTCCCTGTCGGTCCTGTCAGCCCCGAAATGCAGCGCCTCATGAAGGTCACCCGCGATGCCCTCTTCCTTGGTCTCGACCGGTGCAAAGCCGGCAACAGGGTGGGGGACATCAGCCATGCGGTACAGATGCACTGCGAGAAGAACGGCTACTCCGTCGTACGCGAACTCTGCGGCCACGGCGTGGGATTCAAGATGCACGAGTCCCCCAACGTGCCCAACTTCGGCGTCCCCGGCACCGGCCCTCTCCTCAAAGAAGGTATGGTCATCGCCGTGGAACCCATGGTGTGCATGGGCTCCAAGAATGTCAAATTCTCCAAGGAAGACGGCTGGACCTGTCGCACCCGCGACGGCAAACCCGCCGCCCACTTCGAGCACACCGTTGCCATCACCGCCAACGGCCCCGACATTCTCACCACCTTCGATTTCATCGAGAACAATTGAAACAAACAAAACAAACACATCAACGGTAAGTAAAAACAAATAAATGGCAAAACAAGCATCCATACAATTAGACGGAACCGTCGTCGAGTCCCTCGGCAACGCCATGTTCCGCGTCGAATTGGAAAACGGACACCAGATCATCGCCCACATCTCCGGCAAAATGCGCATGCACTACATCAAGATTCTCCCCGGCGACAAGGTGCAGATCGAAATGTCCCCTTATGACCTCTCGAAAGGCCGCATCACTTACCGTCACAAGTAGGCCCGCCAGCCTGCAGAAAAAGAACAAGAAAAAGTATCACAAGATTAATAATTACACAAAATGAAAGTAAGAGTCTCTGTAAAGAAAAGATCGCCCGAATGCAAAGTGGTCCGCCGCCACGGGGTTGTCTATGTTATCAACAAGAAAAATCCTAAATTCAAACAAAGACAAGGATAATTAAAAAAACAATAAAAAGAATCTATGGCACGTATTGCAGGTATTGACTTACCCAAGAACAAAAGAGGAGAGATAGGCCTGACCTATATCTTCGGAATCGGACGTAGCACCGCCAAAGAGATTCTGGCCAAGGCCGGTATCGACGAAGGCAAGAAGGTGCAGGATTGGACCGACGACGAGCAGAACACCCTCCGCAACATCATCAACGATGAGTACAAAGTCGAAGGCGCCCTCCGCTCCGAAGTCCAGATGAACATCAAGCGACTGATGGATATCGGCTGCTACCGCGGCGTCCGTCACCGCCTGGGCCTCCCCCTCCGCGGCCAGAGCACCAAGAACAACGCTCGCACTCGCAAGGGTAAGAAGAAAACTATCGCTAACAAGAAGAAAGCTACCAAGTAAGTAAACGGCAGGTAGCGCCCCAGCCGCGGACCAGAAACCCCGACACAGAAGCGGTTGGCAGTAAAGAAACAAAGTAAATCAAGCAAAAAACAAAATGGCAAAAACTTCAAAACCGACCAAAAAAAGAGTCGTAAAAGTTGAACCTCAGGGAAGAGCATGCATCTTTGCATCCTTCAACAATGTCATCGTCTCGCTGACGAACAACGCCGGTCAAGTGATTTCTTGGTCGTCTGCTGGAAAAATGGGCTTCCGCGGATCGAAGAAAAACACTCCGTATGCCGCCCAGATGGCTGCGGAAGATTGCGGCAAAGTTGCTTATGATTTGGGCCTAAGAAAAGTGAAGGTCTTTGTCAAAGGACCTGGTCAAGGACGTGAATCTGCAATCCGCGCAATCAACACCTGCGGCATCGAGGTCACCGAAATCACCGACATCACCCCGCTGCCCCACAACGGTTGCCGTCCCCCGAAACGTCGTCGCGTGTAATTATTAATCTTAAAAGAACAGAACAACAATGGCAAGATACACAGGTCCGAAAACCAAAATCGCAAGAAAGTTCCACGAGCCTATCTACGGCCCGGACAAGAGCTACGAGAAGAAACCCTATGCTCCCGGCATGCACGGCCAGAACCGCCGCCGCAGCAAGACCTCCGAGTACGGCATCCAGCTCAACGAGAAACAGAAAGCCAAATACACCTACGGCATTCTCGAGCGCCAGTTCCGCAAACTCTACGCCGAAGCCTCCCGTCGCGGCGGCGTCACCGGCGAGGAACTGATGAAACTCATCGAGGCCCGCCTCGACAACGTGGTCTACCGCCTCGGCATCGCCCGCAGCCGCGCCCAGGCCCGTCAGCTCGTCTCCCACCGCCACATCGCCGTCAACGGCAATGTCGTCAATGTCCCCTCCTATTCTTTGAGAGAAGGCGACGTCGTCTCCGTCCGCGAGCGCAGCAAATCGCTCGAGGTCATCACCGACTCCCTCGCCTCGCGCGCCAACAACTATCCTTGGCTTGAATGGGACGGCGCCAGCATGAGCGGCAAGTTCGTCAGCTACCCTCAGCGCACCGACATCCCCGAGACCATCAACGAGCAGCTCATCGTTGACCTCTACTCCAAGTAATAGTCCACAGGACGTCAGTCTGAGTCTTGACTTAGACAACAACCCCATCAAAGAAAGAAAGGATAAACAATGGCAATATTATCATTCCAAAAACCCGACAAGGTGGTCATGCTGGAGGCCGACGACTTCCGCGGCACGTTCGAATTCCGTCCGCTGGAACCCGGCTACGGCACTACCATCGGCAACGCTTTGCGTCGCGTCCTTCTCTCTTCGCTCGAAGGCTATGCTATCACATCTGTCCAGATTGATGGCGTCGACCACGAGTTCTCGTCGCTCCCCGGAGTGGTCGAGGACATGACCGACATTATCCTGCGCTTGAAGCAGATCCGCTTCCGCCGTCAGCTGGAGGATTACGACCACGAAAAGCTCACCTTCACGGTCAAAAATCAGACAGTCTTCAAAGCCGGTGACCTCAACAGCAACCTCAACGGATTCCAGGTCCTCAACCCCGAGCTGGAAATCTGCCACATGGAAGCTTCGACCGAGCTGCGCATCACCCTCTCCATCGACAAGGGCCGCGGCTACGTCCCCGCCGACGAAAACAAAAAAGCCACCGACCCCATCGGTGTCATCGCCATCGACTCCATCCATACCCCCATCAAAAAGGTCATGTATGCCGTCGACGACTACCGCGTCGAGCAGCGCACCGACTACGAGAAGCTGACGTTCGATATCGAGACCGACGGCTCCATCCACCCCAAAGAGGCCCTCAAGGAAGCTGCCACCATCCTCATCCAGCACTTCATGCTCTTCTCCGACGAGCGCATCACCCTCGACGTCGAGACCAAGCCCGTCCAGGAGGAATTCGATGAGTCCACGGCACACACCCGCCAGCTCCTCAAGACCAAACTTATCGACCTCGACCTCTCCGTCCGCGCACTCAACTGCCTCAAGGCCGCCGAAGTCGAAACCCTGGGTGACCTGGTGTCCTTCAACAAAGCCGATCTGCTCAAATTCCGCAACTTCGGCAAAAAATCGCTTACCGAGCTCGAAAACCTCGTCGCTTCGAAAAACCTCGAATTCGGTATGAATGTATCAAAGTATAAATTAGATAAAGAATAAGAAAGAATATGAGACACGGTTGCAAAGTTAATCATCTGTCAAGAACCCACGCCCACCGCGTGGCCATGCTTTCCAACATGGCCTCCTCGCTCATCCTGCACAAGCGCATCGAGACCACCGTTGCCAAAGCCAAAGCCCTCCGCGTATATGTCGAGCCCATCATCAACCGCTCGAAAGAGGACTCCACCCACAACCGCCGCATCGTCTTCAGCTACCTGCACAGCAAAGAGGCCGTCAACGAACTCTTCCGCGAAGTGTCGCAGAAAGTCGCTGGCCGCCCCGGTGGCTACACCCGCATCCTGAAGACCGGCATCCGTCACGGCGACAACTCCGAGATGGCCATCATTGAACTCGTCGACTACAACGAGAACATGCTCAAAGAGGCCTCCTCCAAGAAAGCCAAGACCACCCGCCGCTCGCGCGCCAAGAAAGCCGACGCCGCTGCTCCCGCAGCCGCCGAAGCCCCCGTCGCCGAGGAAGCCCCCAAGGCCGAGTAACACAACCATCCCCCGCAAGGGGAAACCCCAACACAAGCCCCGCCGGACGCTGTGCGTCCGGCGGGGCTTCCTTTTTTTTACCCCGCCACGCCGACAGGAAAATACCATAGCCTACCCGGGAAACGCGGCACGCCATAGCCTACCCGGGAGACGCAGCATGCTGCGTCTCTACGGGAGGGGTCCGAGAGGGGTCGAAGA
>DFIZ01000062.1 GCA_002372855.1 Bacteroidales bacterium UBA3684 | reverse complement strand
ACCCACCCGATACCTACCCGAGAGGTACATAATTCGGCATTTCTTATATCGTTCTTATATCGCTCTCATATACTTCTCATATACTTCTTATATAGGTGATATAAGAAGTATATGAGAAGTATATAGGAACTATATGAGAAGGGCCGAATTTGGTCCCTCGTTGGGGGAGTTTTGAGTGAGGAGTGAGGAGTGAGGAGTGATGAGTGATGAGTGTTTAGTGTTTAGTGTTAAGTGTTTAGTGTTTAGTTTGGAGTGTTAAAAAAGTGTTAAAAATGGCTGCTTGTGAAAAAAACGGGGCGGAAGTGGCTATTATATAGGTGAAAAGTTGTAACTTTGCAACCGGAACATTTCCGACGATGGATGCCGCAGAGCAAAAATATGAACAACTGGTGCTCAGCCACCTCGGCGTGATACGCGAACGCTGCTGGTACTATTCGGGTGCCGACCGGCGCGTGTTCGAGGAGCTGCTGAACGAGGTCCTTGCCGACCTCTGGGAAGCCGTGGACCGCTACGACCCCGCCTTTGCGCCGCGCCAGCAGCGCAAGTGGGTGCGCGAGCGCTGCCGCGGCGTCTACAAGCGCCACCGGCGCCTCTTCGGCACGAGCCTGCTGCCTGTGGACTTCGACCCTGCCGCCGACCTGGAGCCCGCGCTGCTGCGCGAGACCGTCGACGACCTGGCCGCCGGCCTCGACGGCGACGAGCGGCGGCTGCTCGACCTCCTGCTGCAGGGCTACAGCCACGGGGAGTGCGCCCAGCGGATGGGCATGAGCCATGCCACCCTCTCGCGGCGCTACCACCGCATGATCGAAAAAATGAAACAACAATACCTTAAAACCATTCAACGATGAACCTACCGAACGACAAAGAACTTGCCCGTCTGCTGTATGCCGGTGCCGCGCGCCGTGGCGCCGGGGGGAGTCCCGACGGGCGCCTGGCCCGGGCCCTGGAGGCCGACAACCGCCGCTGGGCGCAGCGGCGTGCCCATGCCGCCTGGCTGCGGCGCACCACCGCGGCGGCGCTGCTGCTGGCGCTCTCCGTGGGCCTGCCCGCCGTGCTGCGCCTCGCCGCGCCCTACGGCAACGTCGTCACCCATGCCGACCCCCGGGAGGCCTACAACGCCGTGTGCTACCTGCTCGAAAACCAAAACCCCACCGTAGCATGAGCCGCCGGACGTTCTGGATCCTCGTCGTGGCGCTGTGCCTGGTGGCCGCCGGCCTGTCGCTGTGGCTGCCGCGGGAGGCTGCGGCGCGGCGCGTCAGCGACCTCTACCGCCGCTACGAGCCCAACCCCCACCTCTCGGTGGCCTTCATCGAGGGCTTCAAGGTCAACGACACCCTCGCCGTCGACGTCACCACCGTCACCGCCCTCGACGACGAGGGCTGGGACACCCTGCGGGCTGATTTCCGTATTCGCCAGCTTCCAGAACATACGCAGAATAAAATAGACAGCGGTCAAGATATTGTCAGTGTGAGAATTGTCCTCAAATCGAATCCAGCCTTCCCGATGGACACTGTCGACATGGAAAACAACGTCGTTGTAGGTATCTCGCGTCTCAACCGTGTTGTCAGTATTTTCAACACCGATACGGAAAAACAGATAGATGCTATTCTTCATTATAATTACGAAAAAAATATTCAAACCAATAATTAAACCTATGAAACAAACAGCCTTTGCATTGGTATTGCCATGTGTATTTGCAGTCCTTTTTGCGTCCTGCCACGAATCTCCATGCGACAGGAACATGAGGATAGACGGCCCTGAATACTATTCACTTTATGTGTATAAATTCAGGGAGGGGAAAGATTATTCCAACAATGTTGTTGTAATCAGTAATACTGACGATTCGACGGCATATTATATTTCGGGATTCGCTCCAATAAAGCTGCATGGAGGTTACTATTTGGGAGGAAACATTCCCAAGCTCATCAATCCTAGAGGGATGATTCATTACCTGACGTTGACATATTCCGACCTGGAGACGGGCAACGTCCCGGACGACTGGCTCGAACATTGGAAGGATTACAAGATTATGCCGGAGGAGTGTGTCTTTGAGTGGTTCTATTGCTATGGGAGATGCAGCTGCGATGATGCAGGATGCTATTATACCAGAACCAAGTTCTACAATCGCCATATCACCCTTGATGTTCCTGTGGAGGATGATATCCACACCGACACCGCAATCCTGAATAATCGGATAGACAATAATAACTTGTCCGGATTGGGATTTATGAATTGGACAATGCCTTCGCATTGTAGGGAATGCGATTGATGAATATTCAATGAGGAATTCAATAGGAGTTGTAGTTTAATCGTCTAATAAAAAAATAGAACATTATGAAAAACGGTTTTTTATTTTACGTCCTCGGTATTTGTCTGTTTTTGGGCGGGTGCGAAGGCAAGATTTATCGATGTGAATATGCTATACCGGCAGACTTGGAAGAATATGTGCCCGATATGAAGGGAATGACATTCGTTTATAAAAATGCTTCGAATGATACTACAATAGAGCTGGTTGGGCATGAGTTGCGTACTTCTCCTCCGGCACCATATGAATGGGAAGACGATGGCGCTGGGTTTTCCTGCGAAAATGGAAGAACGACATACTTTGCTCGTCCCGGAGATGACTTTTCTGTCGGAAGAGACATCGTGGATGTGTATTTTATGAGATCGGTTTCGGAGAGGTTCAGTTCAATTTTTATGGAATTAGAGTTCTGTAAAATTTTTTCTCCCGATTTTTCCATCCGACCAGTATTTTGTCGATTAAATGCGACATTTGACGAGCAGGGGCATTTTGTGACACGTGATTTCGGCGACACGTTGGTGTTGACTGATCCTAGGATGGAGAATCCAGATACTGCCCTGTGGGTACGTGGACTGGGGATGATCCGGCTGAACGACTTCTACCTTGTCAGTGTGACCGACAGTACGGGCGCGGTCCTCTACCAGGCCGGGGCTCAGCAGTAGGCTGCCGCAATCTCGACCAGAGTTGTTTTTTAATCAGGGCTTTTTTTCTCAATCGGGACGAAAAGAACAGGAAAGGAAATTTCCGATTGTTCTTTTCGTTCTGTTTTTTTGTCGCCGACGGACGGGGCCGGAAGGCTGCGGAGGGCAGGGGAGAAGAAAAATTTTGCCATGTGGAGTATTTTTATTATATTTGCATTTTGCGGCCGAGTGTAGGTCGGCAGATAAAAGATTGATATAAAATGGAGTATAATTTCAGCGAATTGGAACCACGGTGGCAAAAGTGGTGGAAGGAGGAGGGAGTGTACCACGTGGAGAACGGCGGCGGCGCCGAGGGGCGTCCGCATTTTTATGTTTTGGACATGTTCCCCTACCCGTCGGGCGCGGGCCTTCATGTGGGCCACCCGCTGGGATATATAGCGAGCGACATTTATGCGAGGTACAAGCGCCTGAAGGGCTACAACGTGCTGCACCCGATGGGCTACGACGCCTACGGCCTGCCCGCGGAGCAGTATGCCATACAGACGGGCCAGCATCCGGCGGTGACGACGGAGAAGAACATCGCGCGCTACCGCGAGCAGCTGGACAAGATAGGTTTCTCGTTCGACTGGGACCGCGAGGTGAGGACCTGCGACCCGAAGTACTACAAGTGGACGCAGTGGACGTTCATCCAGCTGTTCAAGCACTACTACGACAACACCGTCGGCAAGGCGATGCCCATCGCCCAGCTTGAAGCCCGTTTTGCCAAGCAGGGCACCGAGGGCCTCGACGCCGCTTGCACCGAAGAGCTCTCCTTCTCGGCCGACGATTGGAACTCCTACGACGAGAACCGCCGCCAGCAGGTGCTGATGAACTACCGCCTGGCCTACCTGGCCGACACCTACGTCAACTGGTGCGCCGACCTGGGCACCGTACTGGCCAACGACGAGGTCGTCGGCGGCCTCAGTGTCCGCGGCGGCTACCCCGTGGAGCGCAAGCTGATGCGCCAGTGGAGCCTCCGCATCTCCGCCTACGCGCAGCGCCTGGTCGACGGGCTGGAGCAGGTGGACTGGACCGACTCGCTGAAGGAAATCCAGCGCAACTGGATAGGCCGCTCGGAGGGCGCCGCGGTGTACTTCCAAGTGGAAAGTGGAAAGCGGAAAGTGGAAAGAGAAGCTGCCGCACCCGGAGAACTTTCCACTTTCCACTCTCCACTTTCCACTTTTGAGATTTTTACCACCCGTCCCGACACCATTTTCGGCGTGACGTTCATGGTGCTGTGCCCTGAGCACGAACTGATAGACAGCATCACCACCCCGGAGCAGAAGTCCGAGGTGGAGGCCTACGTGACGTGGGCCAAGAACCGCTCGGAGCGCGAGCGCCAGGCGGAGGTGAAAAAGGTGAGCGGTGTGTTCACCGGCGCCTACGCCATCAACCCGTTGACGGAGGAGAAGATTCCCATCTGGGTGAGCGACTACGTGCTGGCAGGCTACGGCACGGGAGCCATCATGGCCGTCCCGGCACACGACAGCCGCGACTTCGCCTTTGCGCGCCACTTCAACCTGCCGATACGCCAGGTGGTTTCGTTGGAGAAAGATGTCACCAGCGACCCCTCGACCTGGACGGAGAGCATGGATGCCAAGACAGGATACTCGGTGAACAGCGGTTTCGTCAGCGGCATGAAGGTGAAGGAGGCCATGAAGGCCGTGATCGACCGGATAGAGGAGATGGGTATCGGCCACCGGACGGTGAACTTTCGCCTGAGGGACGCCATCTTCAGCCGCCAGCGCTACTGGGGCGAGCCGTTCCCGATATACTACAAGGACAACGTTCCGTACACGATTCCGGAGGAGTGCCTGCCGCTGGAACTGCCGGAGGTGAGCGAGTTCAAGCCTACGGCCACGGGCGAGCCGCCGCTGGGCCACGCGCAGAAGTGGGCGTGGGACGAGAAGAACCGCTGTGTGGTGGACAAGGCGTTGGTCGACAACCGGACGGTCTTCCCGCTGGAGCTGAGCACGATGCCGGGCTTTGCGGGCAGCAGTGGATACTATCTGCGCTACATGGACCCGACGAACGACAAGGAGTATTTCTCGGCGGACGCCGTGGACTACTGGCAGAATGTGGACCTGTATGTGGGCGGTGCCGAGCACGGCACGGGCCACCTGATATACGCGAGGTTCTGGAACAAGTTCCTGTTCGACCTTGGTATGGCCAAGAAGGAAGAGCCGTTCCAGAAGCTGATCAACCAGGGCATGATCCAGGGAAGGAGCAACTTTGTCTACCGCAGCAAGGCGGACAACAACCTCTACATCTCCAAGGGCCTGATAAAGAACATGGACGACGTTACGCCGATACACGTGGACATCAACATTGTGGACAACGACGTGCTGGACGTGGAGCGTTTCCGCGAATGGCGTCCGGAGTTCAAGGAGGCCCGCTTCGAGCTGGAGGATGGCAAGTACGTGTGCGGCTGGGAGGTGGAGAAGATGAGCAAGAGCATGTACAACGTGCAGAACCCCGACGACCTGGTGGCGCGCTACGGCGCCGACACGCTGAGGCTGTACGAGATGTTCCTCGGCCCTGTGGAGCAGGCCAAGCCGTGGGACACCAACGGCATCGAGGGCGTGCACAGGTTCCTGAAGAAGTTCTGGAAGCTGTATGACAATTGCCTGAATGAAAGCCAGGGTGCTGATCAAGCAATCAAACAATCAAGCAATCAAGCATTAAAAGTGCTTCACCAGACGATAAAGAAGGTGACGGACGACATCGAGCGTTTCTCGTTCAACACGGCGGTGTCGACGTTCATGATATGCGTCAACACGCTGACGGAGCAGAAGTGCGGCAGCCGCGAGGTGCTGAAGCCGTTGGCGGTGCTGATGGCTCCGTTTGCGCCGCATGTGGCGGAGGAGCTGTGGCACCAGCTGGGCGAGAAAGGGTCGGTGTGCGATGCCGAGTGGCCTGAATACGACGAGAAGATGCTGGTGGAGGACACGGTGAAGTATCCGGTGCAGTTCAACGGCAAGATGCGATTCATGCTGGAGCTGCCCGCCGCCGCCACGCAGCAGGAAGCCCTGGAGGCCGTGAAGGCCGCGCCGGAGAGCGCCAAGTGGATGACCGGCGAGCCTAAGAAGGTTATATTTGTACCCAAGAAGATTATCAATATAGTATGCTAAGCAGACATTTTTTGAGAAGCAAGGTGTTGCAGACGGTGTATGCCGGACGCTGCGACGAGAGGGATGCCATCACGGTGGCCAAGAGCTTCGAATACAACATAGGCAAACTGAACGAGCTGGGGGTGCTGCAGGTGGCGTTGCTGCCGCGGTTTGTGGAAGAGGGCATGCAGCTGTTGGAAGAGGGCAAGAAGAAGTTCCGCCCGACGGAGGAGGACCGCAACCCGAGCATGAGGCTGGGGGAGAACGAGTTCATCCGCAGAATGGAGGACAACTTCGAGCTGAAGAAGCACCGCGAGGCGTGGTGCGGCTGCTGGGAGACGCACAGCGACCTGGTGAGGGAGGCCTTCATGGACTTCCGCAAACGCCCTGAATATACGAAGTATGCCTACGAAGAGGAACGCGGATTCGAGAAGGACAAGGAATTCGCCATTCTGCTGTTCCGCTACCTGATGAACCGCGAGGCGCTGACGGCGGTGCTGAGCGAGAGAAGCCTGCTGTGGGAGGACGACTACGAGCAGATAGCCCAGTACAACTACATGATGCTGAAGACGCTGACGGAGGAAAACTTCGACGAGGCCATGATATGGCCTGTGATGTACGACAAGCGCGAGGAGAAGGACGAGGCCGACATGGACTTTGCCCGCCAGCTGTTGCGGGACACGATAGCCTGCCGCGAGGAGTCGGAGTCGCTCATAAGAGGCCACCTGCAGGGATGGGAATTCGACCGTGTGTCGAAAATGGACATCCTGCTGATCAATATGGCCGTGGCCGAGTTCACGGGTTGCCCGTCGATACCGGAGAAGGTGACCGTGGACGAGTACATCGAGCTTTCGAAGGAATTCAGTTCGGAGCGCAGCAAACTGTTCATCAACGGCATACTGGACAAGCTGGTGGCCGAGTTGCGTTCGAAAGGCCGCATCAAGAAGAGCGGCCGGGGACTGGTGGAGAGTTAAGAGTTATGAGTTAAGAGTTAGGAGTTATGAAAAAGATAGTTTATAGTTTAATGCTGATGGGTGCCCTGGTGGTTGCCGGCTGCGGCGGCGGAACCAAGACCAACGAGGTCGATGTGGACCTCATCAACAATCCGAAGAGCGCCGAGGGCTACGACAATACCACCAAGGTGCCGGTAATGACCTTCGACCAGGACCTGCACGACTTCGGCCGTCTGTCGGAAGGCGAGAACATCAGTTTCAGTTTCCACTTCCGCAACACCGGTTCCGCCGACTTGATCATCAGCGGTTGCAGCGCCACCTGTGGCTGCACTGTCGCCAGTTTCCCCAAAGAGCGCATCGCCCCCGGTGGCGACGGATACATCACTGTGTCGTTCAACAGCTCGGGCAAGAGAGGACAGCAGTATCAGGAAGTCACCGTGTTGAGCAACGCCCAGCCGGCGCGCAGCAAGCTGAAGATTACGGCGCAGGTGGGGTATTGAGAGTTAAGAGTTATGAGTTAAGAGTTAATTTATTTAGAAAAACAAAACAACAATATGAATCTGACACAGTTTATTCTTATGCAGGCCCAGCCTCAAGGAGGCGGAATGGGCGGTTCGATGATTTTCATCATCATCATCCTGGTTGTTATGTGGATACTGATGCTCCGTCCGCAGCGCAAGAAAGAGAAGGAGGAGCGCAAGTTCCGTGAGGGACTTCAGAAAGGCGACCGCGTGCTGTTCTCCGGCGGCATCTACGGCAAGGTGCACAATGTCGAAGCCACCACCGTGGACGTCGAGGTGGCCAACGGCGTGGTGATGACCGTCGAGAAGAGCATGGTGCAGCCCGCCCCCGCCGCCAGTGGCGAGGAGAAAAAGTAAGGAGGTTCCATCCTGATGCGTGGACGGCAGGTCAGAAGTTTCCTTGTCGTGCTGGGGATTACCGCCCTGGTATGGTTGGCTATAGCCATGTCCGAAAGCCACGAGTACAGCCTGCCGGCAAAGGTACAGTTCGGCGGCTACGACGCGAAGCGCTATGCGGTGGTAAGCAGCGATACCGCCCTCACCCTCAAGGTGGAGGCCACGGGGTTCAACGCCCTATTCTACAGCCTGCGCCGCCAGGGACTCGTCGTGCAGGTCGACATGAACAGCGAGATGGTGCACCGCTATACCCGCAGAAGGGAAGAGGTGATGGATCTCCACCGCACGGTGGCGCTGAACGACCTCTCGTCGCAGCTCTCGTCGCAGCTCTACTCGATGGGCATGCACTTCATCGGCGGCACAAGGGATTCGCTGCATATAGTCCTCAACGAGCGTGCCAGCCGCACCTTCACGCCCGACCTTGGAGCGTTGCACATCAATTTCTCCGACGGATATGGCCTTTACGGCGAGCCGCAGGTGACACCTGCCGAGGTGACGCTCTACGGTCCGCGCGACGTGCTCGACGCCATCGACCTCATTGGTGTGAAGCCGATGGAAATCAACGGTGTGCGTGCCAGCAAGACCTATCGTATCGCCCTCGATGGCACATGGCGCCGGCACGGCGACATCTATGCTTCGGCCGACACCATTTCCGTCGCCATTCCCGTCAAACGCTTTATCGAGCGTCGCTTCAGTGTCCCGGTGACGGTGTCCGACGCCGATTCTTCCCACGCCCTGCGTCTCTATCCCGATCATGTAGAGCTCAATGTATGGGTGGCCCAGGAGGACCTCGGCACCGTCTCGGCCGACCGTTTCTCGGTCAGTGCCAACTATGGAGACATACGCTCCGGCCTCCAGCGCCTCAAGCTCCGCGTGAGCCGTTTCCCCCGCAACGTGCGTATCCGCAGCGTCAACCCGTCCGAAATCGAATACGTTATCATCAAATAGTCCCGCGCATGAAAAAGGTAGGCATCACCGGGGGCATGGGGTGCGGCAAGAGCACCGTCGTGGCCGAGTTCGCCAAGCTGGGCGTCCCGTCTTTCATGGCCGACAAGGCCGGTGCCGACCTCTATTTGGATCCCGCCTTCCTGGCCGAGGTGCGTGCACTGCTCGGCGACGATGTCTTCCGTCCCGACGGCACGGCCGACAAACGCCTCATTGCCTCGCGCGTCTTCGCCTCGCCGTCTCTGCTGGCGGGACTCAACGCGTTGGTCCATCCGCGAGTCATGCAGGCCTTCGACCGCTTCTGCAGCCTCCATTCCGATGCGCCATACGTACTTTTCGAATGTGCCATTCTCTACGATTATGGCCTCGACCGTCTGATGGACAAGGTGATATGTGTCTATTTGCAACTCGACGAGCGTCTGGCCCGTCTGAGCGAACGCGACGCTGTGAGCCGCGAAGAACTCATGGCCCGCATCTCCCACCAGCTGCCCGCCGAGGAGATGATGCGCCGCGCCGATTATGTGATTCTCAATTATGAGGGCAATCCCCGCCAGTGGCAGGTGGCCTTCATCGATAATATTTTACGACAATGAACAAAATCAAGTCATTCGCAATGATAATAGCACTGCTGGCCGTGGCCTCCGCAGCCTCGGCCCAGCAGATACGTACCTTCGAACGCGCCCCTTGGTTCTGCGACCGCGACTACCGTTTCTACGACCCAGAGGTCAATTGGGTCGACTCGGTTTTCCAGTCGCTCACCCTCCGCCAGCGCATTGCCCAGCTCATGGTGGTCCGTGTCCCCTTGAACCTGGACAACAAGCAGGCTGACGATTTCTCCCGGACCATGAACGGCCTCGGGGTGGGCGGCGTGTGCTTCTTTGCCGGTACGGCCACGCGCCAGGCCGAGCTCACGCGCGACTTCCAGGCTGCCGCACGCGTGCCCCTGCTGGTGTGCCTCGATGCCGAGTGGGGTCTCGGTATGCGCCTCACCGACATGTTCTCCTTCCCCCGCAATGACCGCTTCGGCCTCCTTCCCGAATCGGCCGACAGCATCGTCTACCGCATGGGCGAAGAGATCGGTCGCCAGTGCCGCATGATGGGTGTGCACATCAATTTCGCCCCTGTTGTCGACATCAACTCCAATCCCAAGAACCCCGTCATCGGCACCCGATCCTTCGGCACCGACCGCGAGCGCGTCGCCCAGCTGGGCATCATGTATGCTCTCGGCATGCAGAGCCAGGGGGTGATGGCTGTGGCCAAGCACTTCCCCGGCCACGGCGACACCGACGTCGACAGCCATTTCGACCTGCCTGTCATCAACCACACGTCCAGCCACCTCGACTCCATCGAGCTGTACCCCTTCAAGCGCATGATCGACGCCGGAGTGGATGGCGTGATGATCGCCCACCTCCAGGTCAATGCCTTCGACCGCCAGCGTCCCTCCTCCCTCAGCCGCGACATCGTCACCGGCCTCCTCCGGGAGAAACTGGGCTTCGACGGCATGGTCATCACCGACGGCCTCGACATGAAGGGCATCACCAACAGCTATGCCCACGGCCAGGGCGAACTCCAGGCCCTCAAGGCCGGCAACGACATCCTGCTCCTGCCCCCCAACGTGCAGGAGGCCATCGACCTCATCGCCGCCCAAACAGCCACCGACGACTCGCTGCGCTTCCTCATCGACCAGCACTGCCGTCGCGTTCTCCATGCCAAGTACAAGTACATCATCCGCGACGGCGCCAAGGAGGTAACCGTCCCCGGCGCCGACCGCATAGCGGCCTCGCAGGCCATTGTCGCCGACCTCAATATGACCCTCGACCGCTCCATCGACTCCATCGTCGCCCGCGCCATCAGCGCCCAGGCCACTCCCGGATGCCAGGTGGTGGTGCTCCACAACGGCCGCACCGTCCTCAACCGCGCCTACGGCCACCTCACCTACGACCCCACCTCCGACACCGTCACCCCCCAGACCGTCTACGACCTGGCCTCCGTCACCAAAGTCGCCGCCACCACGCTGGCCATCATGAAACTCTACGACATGGGCAAACTGAAACTCGACGACAAGCTCAGCAAATACCTTCCCTACCTCAAGAACACCGACAAGGCCTCCATCACCATCAAGCAGGCCATGAGCCACTGCGCCCGCCTGAAGGCTTTCGACGCCTATTGGCAGCGCACCTCCGGCTACGACTCCATCCTCGCCCTTGTTGCGCAGAGCCCGCTGAACGAAAGCTCCAACATGGTGTACAGCGACCTGGGCTTCATGCTCCTCTCCGACCTGGTGCGGCGCGTCAGCGACATGCCCCTCGACCAGTTCGTCGCCGAGCATTTCTATCGCCCCATGGGCCTCGCCAGCACCACCTTCAACCCCACGCGCAACGGCATCGACGTCACGCGCATCGCCCCCACCGAGGACGACACGCTCCGCGGGCAGATCCTGGGCGAGGTGCACGACCCCAATGCCCACGCCATGGGCGGCGTCAGCGGCCATGCTGGCCTCTTCTCCACCGCCGAGGAGGTGGCACAGCTCATGCAGATGCTCCTCGACGGCGGCGTGTACCGCGGGGTGCGCTACCTGGAGAAGACCACGGTCGACCTCTTCACCCAGCGCCATTTCGCCTCCGCCGGCAACCGCCGCGCCCTGGGTTTCGACAAGCAGCTCTTCAAACCCGCCGACAATGCGCAGACCTCGAAACTGGCCTCGCAGAACTCCTTCGGCCACACCGGCTTCACAGGCACCATGGTCTGGGCCGACCCCGACTGCGGACTGGTCTACGTTTTCCTCTCCAACCGCGTGCATCCCTCGGCGTCCGTCAACCTCCTGGCCCGCATGAACACCCGCACCGACATCCAGACCGTCCTCTACAACCTCCTCAAAAAACAATAACCCCTTAAACCTTAAACTTTAAACCTTAAACCATATATGGGATTCTTCACCAAAGTTATTCTCGCCGGCCTGGGCTGGAGTCTCGGCGGCCCCATCGGAGCCCTGCTGGGTCTCCTGCTGGGCAACGTCATTTCCAAAGCCACCGGCGGCGACACCTCGGCCTCCTTTTTCAACACCTCCGACGGCACCCCGCACCGCGGCCCCTATCGCAACACCGGCACCCAGGCCGACGTCAACGTGGCACTGATGGTCCTCATAGCCGCCGTCATGAAAGTCGACGGCAACGTCAAAAAGAGCGAGCTGGACTTTGTCAAGCGTTTCCTCCTGCAGAACTACGGCGAGGAAAAAGGCAAGCAGATGCTCAAAGTGCTGCAGCAGATGGTGAAGCAGGAGATACCCATCGACCAGGTCTGCGCCCAGATCAAAGTCAACACCGACTACAACACGCGCTATCACATGGTCGACTTCCTCTTCGGCATCGGCGGCGCCGACGGCGACTTCCAGCAGAGCGAGCTCAACATGCTGCGCCTCATCAGCCAGTACCTCGGCATCTCGCAGGGCGACTACACCTCCATCCACGAGCGCCACACGGGCTATTCCGGCACGGGCTACTCCGGCGGCTCCGGCCGCTCCGGTGGCTCCGCTGGCCGTTCGACCTACACCAAGGACCCCTACAAGGTGCTCGGCATCAACAGCTCGGCCTCCGACGACGACGTGCGCAAGGCCTACCGCAAAATGGCCATGAAGTACCATCCCGACCGCGTGGCCGGCATGGGCGAGGAAATGCAGCGCAACGCCGCCGAACAGATGAAGGAAATCAACCAGGCCTACGACGAAATCAAGCGTCGCCGCCCCAGCATGAAGTAGTGTTTCCACCCGCTCAAAAGGGGGTCAAACACCCACCCGATTCGGCCCTTCTCATATAGTTCCTATATACTTCTCATATACTTCTTGTATCACCTATATAAGAAGTATATGAGAACTATATGAGAACGATATAAGAACGATATAAATACAATATAAGAAATGCCGAA
>DFIZ01000013.1:19955-20425 GCA_002372855.1 Bacteroidales bacterium UBA3684 | reverse complement strand
TGTAGGTGGAGTTGTAGACCGGGCGGCGCATCTGGATGGAGATCTGCGCCACGAAGTCGGTGGCCGAGTTGCGCTGCTGGAGGATGAGCGAGAAGGAGCAGTCGATTTTCTCCTGCTGCTGGAACTCGAGGTTGGTCCAGCGGCGGCCGTTGATGAAGTCCTCCAGGGCCTGCTTCATGTTGTCGAAAATCTTTTTGTCGCCGGCCGACTCGTAGGCCTGCGTCGTGGTGAGCAGTTTCTGGGGGTTGACGGTCACGGCACAACGGAATTCCTGCCCCATAGCGGAGCAGAACACCAACATTATCAGTGCTATAGACAATATTCGTCGCATACTTTACCATGCAAATATACAAAATAAAATTGAATTACACATAATAAAAATCGCAAATCCGCATCCCATTCCTCCGCCTGCCCGCGAGGGGTCCGAGAGGGGTCCGAGAGGTAGATAATTCGGCATTTCTTATATCGTT
>DFIZ01000013.1:0-19816 GCA_002372855.1 Bacteroidales bacterium UBA3684 | reverse complement strand
CCGAATTTGGTAGGTCGGAGGTGGGGTGTTGGGTGGCAAGCGGTGAGGCGGGGATGGTTTATTAGTTGTTGATAAGTGGTGCGGATTTTTTGTTCCATGTCGGAAATTTTTCGTATTTTTGCATTTTAAAATAGAAAATAAGAACATACTATATATGAGCGAAAATCAGAGAACTGACTACAGTGCGAGCAATATTACGGTGCTCGAAGGGCTTGAGGCGGTGCGTGTCAGGCCCGCTATGTACATTGGCGACGTGAACGAGCGCGGACTGCACCACCTGGTGTACGAGGTGGTGGACAATTCGATAGACGAGGCACTTGCGGGGTTCTGCACGAGGATCGACGTGCAGATCAATCCGGACAACAGCATCACGGTTGAGGACAACGGCCGCGGCATTCCGGTGGACATGCACGAGAAGGAGCACCGCTCGGCCCTGGAGGTTGTGATGACGGTGCTGCATGCCGGCGGCAAGTTCAACAAGAACAGCTACAAGGTCAGCGGCGGTCTGCACGGCGTGGGTGTGAGCTGCGTCAACGCCCTCTCGGACCACATGACTGTCAACGTGTTCCGCGACGGCAAGGTGTACCAGCAGGAATACTCCAAAGGCAAACCGCTGTATGCCGTGAAGGAGGTGGGCACCACCGACAAGCAGGGCACCAAGATCACCTTCCACCCCGACGACACCATCTTCACCGTCACGGAATACAAGTACGACACCCTGCTGGACCGCATGCGCGAGCTGGCGTACCTGAACAAGGGTATCGAAATCAATATCTGCGACTGGCGCCTGCCGCAGGATGCCACCATCCAGGACGCCGCCACGTTGGACAAGCCCGTGCGCGAGGACCATTTCTTCAGCCAGCGCGGCCTGCGCGATTTCATC
The DNA here is from genome assembly GCA_002372855.1 of Bacteroidales bacterium UBA3684. Taxonomy (GTDB): domain Bacteria; phylum Bacteroidota; class Bacteroidia; order Bacteroidales; family P3; genus Colimorpha. Next base: position 18,933 of record DFIZ01000013.1, on the reverse strand, counting down.
GACTACCTGGACGAGAACCGCGAGAAGCTGATGCCCGAGGCCATCTACATCGAGGGCGAGCGCAAGGGCATCCCCATCGAGATTGCCATGCAGTACAACACGGGGTACAGCGAGAACCTGCACTCCTACGTCAACAACATCAACACCCACGAGGGCGGCACGCACCTGGCGGGTTTCCGCAGCGGTCTGACGCGCACGCTGAAGGCCTACGCCGACCGCAGCGGCCTGCTGCAGAAGGCGAAGGTTGAGATTACGGGCGACGATTTCCGCGAGGGCCTGACGGCCATTATCTCGGTGAAGGTTGCCGAACCGCAGTTCGAGGGCCAGACGAAGACGAAGCTGGGCAACATGGAGGTGCGCGGCGCCGTGGACGAGGCCGTGAGCGAGATGCTGGAGAACTACCTGGAGGAGCATCCCAACGAGGCGCACACCATTGTGGACAAGGTGATCCTGGCCGCCCGTGCACGCCAGGCTGCCCGCAAGGCCCGCGAGATGGTGCAGCGCAGCAACGTCTTCTCCTCAGCCGGCATGCCCGGCAAGCTGGCGGACTGCCAGAGCAACGACCCGGCGGAGTGCGAGATCTTCTTTGTCGAGGGTGACTCGGCTGGCGGAAGCGCCAAACAGGGCCGCGACCGCAAGTACCAGGCCATCCTGCCGCTGCGCGGTAAGATTCTGAACGTCGAAAAGGTGATGCGCCACCGCGCTTTCGAGAGCGAGGCCATCCGCGACATCTATACGGCCCTGGGGGTCACCGTGGGCACCCCCGAGGACCCGCAGGCGCTGAACCTGAGCAAACTGCGCTACCACAAGGTAATCATTATGACCGATGCCGATGTCGACGGCGCCCATATCGACACGTTGATGCTGACCTTCTTCTTCCGCTACATGCCCGAACTCATCGAGAACGGCTACGTCTACCTGGCCACTCCCCCGCTCTACCTCATCAAGAAGGGCAACCGCCAGGTCTACTGCTGGACGGAGGAGGACCGCGAGCGCGCGCTGATGGAGTTCGGCGACAAGGGCATCCACGTGCAGCGCTACAAAGGTCTGGGCGAGATGAACAGTGACCAGCTGCGCGAGACGACCATGGACCCCGAAGGCCGCCAGCTGCGCCAGGTGACCATCGAGAACGCCGCCTCGGCGGACCGCATTTTCTCCCTGCTCATGGGCGACGATGTGCCACCCCGCCGCGCCTTCATCGAGCAGAACGCCACCTACGCCAATATCGATGCATAAAATTTGAAAATTGTAATTATATGGATAAAAGAAACCTTCTGCTTATCAGCAACAGCACCATGCGCGGCGAGGCTTACCTCGGCTGGTGCAAGGATATGATTGCCGACTTCTGCCGTCGGCACAATGTGAAGAAAGTGCTCTTCGTGCCCTATGCCGGCGTGAGCCTGGCCCCCAACGGGCTGACCAAGAGCTACGACGCCTACGAGGCCAAGGTGGCCGCGGTGTACAAGGAGTTCGGCGTCAAGCTGACCTCGGTGCACCACAAGGCGCTGCCCGTCAACGCGGTGTACGACACCGACTGTGTGGCCGTGGGCGGTGGCAACACCTTCCACCTCGTCCGTGAGTTGCAGCGCACGGGCCTGATGCAGGCCATTCGCCAGCGTGCCTTCGACGGTATGCCCTATATGGGCTGGAGCGCCGGCAGCAACGTGGCCGGTCCCACGCTCTGCACGACCAACGACATGCCCATCGTGATGCCCGCCTCGTTCGACTGCATGGGCCTGGTGCCGTTCCAAATCAACCCCCACTACACCGACTTCTTCGACCCGAAGCACGGCGGCGAGACGCGCGACGACCGCCTGAAGGAGTACATCATGGTGAACCCCAAGGCCACCGTTGCCGCCATCCGCGAGGCCACGGCCCTGCTGCTCGAGGACGGCAAGCTGAGCCTCATCGGCAAGCCCAACAAGATGAAGGTTTTCAAGACCAAGATGGAGAACACCAAGGAGTACGGCCTGAAGGACGACCTGGGTTTCCTGCTGAAGGCGTAAATGGCACACAATAAAACACGACTTATTGCGTTAATGCAACAAAACCGCATAGATTATGTGCACACTGACCATAAACGTTGACCAGGCCGCATTCCGTGAATACGACCCTTCGCTTTCCACCACCGAAGCCCTCCAGAAGTGGTTTCAGCGTTTGGCGGACGTGGTGACCGAGGAAATCAAGAAGGATGCCAAAGATCAGCCATGCTGTTACTCCTACGAGGAAGCCCGGCGACTTATTACCGACAGACTTGACCGTCTTGATGCGGGCGCTGCCAAGACAATAAGTCATGATGAGGTAAAACGTCAAATGAGAGCACGATTTGCATGAAAACCATTATCTGGCTGAACGAAGCTTGGGACGAATTGCAAGAAATCAAGAATTATGTCCTAACTGAACATGGCTCTCGCTCTGCCGAACGAGTACAGGAAGATATTTTCGCAAGAATCGATCCTCTTGAATCCATGCCAGAGCTTGGCACCTTGGACACTGAGCTTCACTACCACGGCAAGCCAGTCCGCATCCTGCACTCAAAGCACACACGCATAATCTACGCTGTACACGAAACAGAGGTTGTAATAATCATGATATGGAACAATCTTCGCGATGACAGCATGCTGAAAACAATAATATCGCAAAGATAACAGTTCGCTGCGCAACTTCACAAAAACCACATCCCGCACCGTTGCAACATGGTTCTGCAATGGTGCGGGATGTGTTTAATTGGACGTTTTCTTGCGTATTTATTGCAAACCAACCCGTTTATACACAATAAACCCGACTACGAATGCTCCCAAAAAACCAATAACAAGAGATGTTCCAAGGGCATCCGTTACTTTAAGTTGAGTATTCCTTGGAATTGATTCCAATTTCTTTACAGAAGAATTCTCACCGCATAATGTCTCATAGTTTTTTGCGAGGGAAGTCTCACATCCAACAATAGACACATCCGAAACAAAGGCTACACCATTGCGAACATTTGGCTTATACGACACAGAATAATTTAGCGTATTTCCATCATCCTTCATAAAACGGTATGAATCAATTATCACATAATCATTAGTCAACTTCGTCCCATACCCCGCAGACTTCGAAAAAGATGTTGCTTCAACCTGGAGAAGGTTCTTTGAATCCGTACTACTCCCTGACTGAAAATACCCTTGTTTTTCTAATTCATTTTTAACACCCAAAACAGCATCATCGAAATCTTTCTTCGAGACAACCTGATAGGAAACAGAACAACTCGACAGGATTATTCCTGATAACAGGAACAATGGCATAAAGATTCTTAGTTGTTTCATTTTTTCTAATTTTAATAACGTTATAAAAATTTATCTTTTTCGAGCCTTGATTTCCAGTGAACTTGAGTTCCTGTTAGAATACATCTTCAAATGTGCCTCGTTTCCCGATACACTATAAATATCATAGCGATAATATTCTGCACCGTTGACATAAGTAAAAATAGTATTGTCATTTATAGTATATGTGCCACTACCATTCCCAAAATAGCCTGTACCATAATAAGTACCATCATCATGGAACGTAATACTAAATTGAAAATCATGGTGGTATGAACTGGTTATATCAACCCATCCACTACTCAATTTAACAGCAATGCCATCCCACGTACCAATCATTTTGTCCTTGTACGGAGATTCATCTTTACCGCAGCTTGCAAAAAGCAACACCGCCGATGCCATCATGAGAATCAATAATCTGTGTTTTTTCATTGTGTGGTGATTTTATAAGTTATTGTGCATTATTGCCAAATGAAAAAGGTACAAGCCTTTCCATCTGCCTTACTGGTTCACCACAAACCACCTACAAACATGGACACTTGTACCTATAGAAAGCACAAAAGTCCCAATAATGTAGGTGATGGCTCAAATTATCTTCAAGGTGGTGATTTGTAAGGCAATTGAGTTCTTCTACCGTCATAGCCATAACACTCGGCAATGACGGTGCAAAGATACACACTTTTCCCGACGTAGCCAAATTTATTTTGTCATTTCGATGAAAAGTTGTACTTTTGCATGGATTTTAATTCCTAACAATTGACGGGTATTAACGTTAAATAAAGAGACTATGACAAAATACATCGGCGCACATGTGAGCGCATCGGGAGGCGTAGGCAACGCCATCCTCAACGCAGAGGCCATCGGGGCCAACGCTTTCGCACTGTTCACGCGCAACCAGCGCTCGTGGGTGAGCAAGCCGCTGCCGCAGCTGGAAATCGACGGCTTCAAAGCCTTGCTTATAGACCGCGGTTTCCGGCCCGAGATGGTGCTGCCGCACGACAGCTACCTCATCAACCTCGGCTCGCCCGACGAGGAGACGCTTCAAAAAAGCCGCGCTGCCTTCTTCGACGAGATGTACAGAGCGCAGCAGCTGGGGCTGACGATGCTGAACTTCCACCCGGGCAGCCATCTCAACAAGATCAGCAAGGAGGAATGCCTGGACCAGATAGCCCGCGAGATCAACCTGGCCCTCAGCAAGACCGAGGGCGTTACGGCCGTGATAGAGAACACCGCCGGGCAGGGCACCAACCTGGGCTGGAAGTTCGAGCACATAGCCCGCATCATCGAGGGCGTGGAGGACAAAAGCCGCGTAGGCGTCTGCATCGACACCTGCCACACGCTGGCGGCGGGCTACGACCTGAGCACCGAGATGGGCTACCAGTTCACCATGGACGAGTTCGAGCGCGTGGTGGGATTCAAGTACCTGCGCGCCGTGCACCTCAACGACAGCAAGAAGGGTGCCGGCAGCCATGTGGACCGCCACGAGGTGCTGGGCGAGGGTGCCATGGGCAAGGAGTTCTTCGCCCGCCTGATGCACGACCCGCGCTTCGACGACATGCCCATCATCCTCGAGACCCCCGACCCCATGCGCTGGGCCGACGAAATCAAATGGTTGCGCAGCCTATGAGAAACACTATTCTACTCAGTTTGGCAGCCATCCTGCTGACGGCCTGTGGCGCACACCATGAAACGCACTGCCTCGACACTACGCTGATGCAGACCGATGACAGCATGTCATTTGACGTATGCTTTGAAGTCCGCTGGCGCAACCTTATGGCCGTGTGGGTAGACTCCACGGGTGCCCTCAGCCTTACCCACGATTTCCACCTCACCCCACCGCCGCCACCACCGCCGGGAGAGACATATGAATATGTGGACGACCGTGTGACCACCGACCTCATCCAGCTGCGCGAGCAGGTGAAACGATTCCTTGCCAACAGCGATAACGTCGACAGCTTGCCAGAGATGAGCATACAGGACATCCCCCTGTTGGGCGAGCGCCCCGTCAGCAAGGGTCTTGTGTCGCTGTTCACCCTGGAAGGCGCCCCCGAGGCAACCGTCGACAGCGTGCGTCACGAGATTGCCGCCGCCATCGTCGAGCTGCGCGACTCTCTCTCGCTGAAACTCTTCGGCCTCCACTATGGCGACCTTGCCCTCGACCAAGCCGCCGCCATACGTGCCGCCATACCGACATCGGTCTACTACTCCACCATCAACCGTTACTGCAAGATTGTCTGCTATGACGAATAAAGCCGCCATCCTGCTGTCGACCCTTCTCCTCCTCGGCGCCTGCAGAAGTCCGCAAGGGATGTACGACCTCGAATACTTCATCGACGAACACAAACCCTTCGAGGAAATCGGCTACGAGCAGCTGCCCGAAGCCGCACGCGCTTTCCACGACCGTTGCCACACGCCCGACGACATCGAGGAAATCTATTGCGGCTACCTCGAGGACAGCGGCAAGAAAGCCTACGGCATCATCTTTCGCGACGGCAGCAAAATGCTCTTCGACAAGAACGGCCGATGCCTGCTGATGGTAAACCTCCGCGACGGCCTCCCCCGTTGCTGGACCAACCAGATACCCATCTACAACGTCCTCTACAGCGCCATCGAAAAAGAGATGACCCAAACGACAGACAAGCCCTGGGAGGTCCGCATCCTGGAAGTGCACCGCGACGGCTACCTCGTCAAAACAGGCCAGGGCGTTGACATCACCCAGTTCTTCTTCGACAAACGCGGACGACTGAAAGACATCGCATACGAAATATAACAATCAAACAATATGTCCACACAACTGCACCCCGACACCCTCCCCTTCCTGCGGGAGCTGCTGATGAACAACAACCGCGAATGGTTCAACGCCCATAAACCCCACTGGCTGGAAATCAAGGCTGCCTTCGACGACTTCACCCAGGGCCTCATCGACGAGATGTCCAAACACGACGACACCCTCGTCGGCCTCACGGCCAAGAACAGCGTCTACCGCATCTACCGCGACACGCGTTTCTCGCCGGACAAGACGCCCTACAAGACCCACGTCTCGTGCTTCCTCTCCTCGTGGGGACCCAAGAACAGCGGCGTGCCGGGCTACTATTTCCAGATCGGCGCCGAAGAAGCCTACGGCCTCACCGGCACCTGCAACCTCGGCGGCGGCATCTTCATGCCCACACCCGAAGCGCTGAACGCCATCCGGCAGGAAATCTTCTACTGCCCCGACGAGTTCCTGGCCATCATGAACGAACCCTCGTACAAGAAATACTTCGGCAACACCTTCTTCACCACCAAGGTGCTGAGCCGCGTCCCCAAGGGCTACCCCGCCGACTGGGAGCATGCCGACCTGCTGAAATACAAGGACTACTGCACCTCCTACACCATGCCCGACAAGATGCTCACCAGCCCGAAGCTCTTCGACGAGGTCATCAAGGTCTGGCGCGCCAGCGTCCCCCTGAACCGTTTCATCCAACGCGCCATGGAAGATGTGACAAAATGACAAATCAGCACCACACTATCCCAACCTGAAAAAAGCAGAATTCCATACGCCCTATCCTGGAGGCATCCGACCCATCGGATGCCTCCAATTTTTTTTGTCCACCCATCCGGGAAGAAGCAAAAAAACCCCATAAAAACAACCTAAAACACTGATACACAACAGACAAACCGTATTTACACATAAAACACTAAAAATCAACACCTAAACAACACCCCCTCTTACTCCTCTCTTACTCCTCTCCTACCCCTCTCTTTACCCCCGATTTCGAAAGTAAGAGATGATAAGGAGGGGGTAAAAAGAAGATAAAAAGAGACGATGTGGAGATACAGAAAAAGCTCCCTGCCAGAGGATGGCAGGGAGCAAAAAAGGTGTTTTTGTCAAATCGGGAAGGTTTCGACCCGACAGAAAAAAAAATAATCGTCAAGAGCGTTTACGGGAAACGAGCAGCGGCGCATAGCGCCACACCAGCGCCATGCAGAACAGCAGCGTCAGCACCTCGGCCACATTCACGGCCCACCAGATGCCGTCGATGCCCACCACAGCGGGCAGCACCCACACCGCCGCCATTTCGAACACCAGCGAACGCATGAACGCCGCCACCGCGCTCACCACTCCGTTTTGCAACCCTGTGAAAAGCGCCGAGGCAAACATGCTCCATCCGCAGATGAGAAAACAGAGCATATAGATGCGTATGGCCTTGGTGGTCAACGCCAACAGTCCTTCGTCGTAGCCAACGAAGAACCGCGCCGCCGGAGCGCTCAGCAGCTCGGCCACCGCCGTCAGCAGCAGCCCCACCACTCCGATAATCACCACCGACTTCCTCAGCAGCGACCGCTGCTCCCCCACGTCGCCGGCACCATAGTGGTAACCGATGATGGGCGTCAAGGTGATGTTGTATCCAATGAAGAACGCCGCGATGACAAACGTCAGGTACATCACCACGCCGTAGGCCGCCACGCCGTCTTGTCCCAGGTAGCGCATCAGCTGCAGGTTGTAGCACATGCTGACGATGCTCAGCGAGATGCCGCTCACGTATTCCGACAGCCCGTTGGTGCAGGCCTTGCCCACGTAGGGCCAGATGGTCTTCGAGTGCTTCCGCAGGTGCAGGCTGCCTTTGTTCATCCGCTTGGAAGCGAAATACAGCAGCGGGAACCCGCCGCCCACCACCTGCGCCAGCACCGTGGCCCAGGCCGCACCGGCCACGCCCCACTTCATCATCCACACAAAAACCGCGTCGAGCACTATGTTCACCACCCCGCAGGCCACGCTGACCCATGTGCCCAGCTGTGGCCGTTCGGCAGCCATGTAGAACGACTGCATGGCCTGCTGCAGCATGAAGAACGGCATGCCCACCATGCTCACGCGGCCATACGTGACGCACTCTTCCATCATCCCCTCGTCGGCTCCCAGCCACCGCGCCACCGCCGGGCAGAACACCGCGAACAGCACGCCCACAGCCACGCCGACAAGCGCCAGGAAGCGCAGCAGCATGGTGAACACCCTGTCCGCCTTCAGCGGATAGCCCTCGCCCTGCACCTTGCCCACCAGGGCGGCCCCGCCGCTGCCCACCATCAGTCCCAACGCGCCGAGGATCATCATCGGCGGATACATCAGGTTGACGGCGGCAAAGCCACTCTTGCCGGCAAAGTTGGAGACGAACAGTCCGTCCACGATGCCGTACACCGACGACACCAGCATCATGGCCACGCTGGGTGCCGACGCCGAAAGCAGACGCCGGTAGCCGTAGTGTCCGGAGAGGGATACGTCCATTTTATTCTTTTGCGATGGACGATTTATACGATTCGCGAGCTTTCATGCGGATATACTCGTCATCAATCAGGCGCTGGCGATGCTTCTCGCCCGAGTCGCCAAGAGCGATGAGCATCAGCAATGCAAACAGCGGCGTCAGCACAATGGAGAGGAAATACCACAACACATTCTTGCGGCCCTTATCCTTGGCCACATAGGCCACCCCGAGAGGAAGCACAAAGAAGTAGAGCACCAGCGCTATCACAATGAGTACCGTACTCACTTCGAATTCAGCTTGGAAGACGCTGCCCAGCAGCACCAGCAGCAACGCCGCAGGAGCAACAAAGCGGGCCAGGAACGAATAGAACACCTTGAACCAAGGCGTTGGAAGTGTACCGTGGTTCGACAGTTCGTCCATGATGCTGTCTTTCTTCATGAACCATCCGAAGAAGATGATGGTAAGCAGTGCACACACCGGCGGCAGATAGGAGCCCGTCAGCTTGTCCAACCAGTCGAAGAGCGACATATCGCCCAGTTTGTATGAATTGAGGATGCCGCCGTCGAACGAATAGGCCGCCAACACCGCTAACGCACACGAGACAATGGTGAGCAGGATGGCCGAAAGGGATCTTTTCTTGCCATAATCTGCTCCCCAAGCCGTCAACGCTTCCAGCAGCGAGATAGCCGATGTCAGCGCAGCCACCGCCAACAGCAGGAAGAAAGCTCCGCCGAAGACGATGCTGCCCACCGCGCCCATGGAGTTGAACACCACAGGAAGCACGTTGAACACCAATCCGGGACCTCCGGCAGGGTCCTGACCGAAAGCAAAGACCGCAGGAAAGATGGCCACACCTGCCAACACGGCGATAGCCGTGTCGCAGACGGTAATCCACATGGCGCTCTTGAAGAGGTTGTCGTTCTTGGGAATATAGCTGCCGTAGACAATCATGACACCCATACCCACCGACAGCGAGAACAAGGCCTGACCCAGAATGGCCAGCACACCTTCCCACGTCAGCTTGGAGAAATCGGGGTTGAAGAGATAGGCCAGTCCTTTGGAGGCTCCGGGCAACGTCAGGCTTCGCACACAGAGCACCAACACCAATACCAGCAACACCGGCATCAGTATCTTCGACACCTTCTCGATGCCGTTCTGCACACCGCCGAGGATAATCACCAGCGTCAGCACAGCAAACACCACCAAGCACACCACAGGTGCCACCGGCGATGCTGCAAAGGCAGCGAAATGACCGGCGAAGTCGCCATCAGCGACCCCGAGGAGCTGACCCGACACCGACTCCCAGAAGTAGTTCAGCGTCCAACCCGAAATAACCAAGTAGATACACAGAATCAAAAAACAGGTAATGAGGCCTGCCAATCCCACATAGCGCCACATGGTGTGCTTGGGCTGCAGAGCCTCATAGGCCTTCATCGGGGTATGCCCCGTGCGGCGGCCGATGGTCAGCTCGCTCAGCAGCAACGTCATGCCGATGAAGAACACAAAGAACAGATACAGTATCAGCGCCGCTCCGCCACCATACTTGCCGCAGATGTAGGGGAAACGCCAAATGTTGCCCAGCCCGATGGCCGAACCCGCCGCAGCCATGATGGCTCCGAAGGAGGAGGAGAAACCTGAGTTGTTGTTTGCCATAGTGTCTTTTTTTAAAAAGGAAAAAGGAGACGCGCCACAGGAGCACGTCTCCTTATAATTTAGTTTTATTCGTTATTCAGCCTTGATATTGGGTTGTTCGAGGCCGAGGTTCTTCTTCTTGTCGACAGCCTTCAGATAGATGGCTATGAGGCCGGCTGCGACACCCAGGCAGGCAAGCATAACGAGCGGCCAGGTGTAGTCATACGACACAGCAACCTGCTCGGAAACCGCCGACACCTGCTGCTGAGCTTCGGCGGCAGTCATTGTGCCAGCCTCCACTGCAGCTTGAGTCTGTTCTTTGATAGCGTCAACCTTGGCGACAAGCTCTGGATTGGTATTGTCGAGAACCTTGCCAATCAGCAACGGGAAGAGCCAGAGGCCGATGTTCTGTATCCAGAAGATGAGAGCATAGGCCGAGCCGATAATCTTTTCGTCAACCAATTTAGGCACCGAGGGCCACAGGGCGGCAGGTACCAGCGAGAAAGAGGCACCCAACACAAGGATGGTAATATAGGCCACAATGACACCGCCGATGGCATCGCCCTTGAAGACGGGCAGGATGAAGGCAAAAGTGAGATGGCACAGGATGAGCAGCACCGAGCCAATCAGCAGCATGGTGGCAGCCTTGCCCTTAGTGTCGACATAGTTGCCGAGGATGGGGGTGATGGCCACAGCCAGTAGTGGGAACACGGCAAAGATGGTCTCGGCCGTACCACGCATATAGCCCATATAGCAATACACAACCAGAGCCACGACTGCCAATCCCATAAGGCCGTACTTGAGGTTCTTGTTAGCCTTCATGAAATTGCTCGAGAACGACGCAGCTGCCACAACCAGCATAAGGATATACTGCACAATGGTTACTGTGCTTCCACCCCAGAAGGTGTTGGGGTCAGCCTCTGTCAGCGTCAGGTTGCACTGCAGCATATTGACGGCGTACTTCTGGAAGGGAAAAATGGCGCTGTAGTACAACACGCAGAGCAGAGCAACCAGCCAGAAGCCAAGACTCGACAGAATCTTGCCGATATCCTTCACCTTGAATGGGTCGTCTTTCTCCTCAGCCTCGCCAGTCTGGCTGTCGAGCTTCTTGTCCATGAAGAAATAGACGATAAACATCATGAGGGCGATGCAAAGCAGCACCACGCCGAAGGCCACCGAACGGCTGACGTTCACCTCGCCGCCAAGTTTGGCAAAGTAAGGGCTGAAAATCATGCAGGTAGCCACACCCAGACGGGCCAGAGCCATTTCGGAGCCCATAGCCAGAGCGGTCTCGCGGCCCTTGAACCACTTCACAATACCACGGCTCACCGTGATACCGGCCATCTCACAGCCACAACCAAAAATCATGAAGCCGCAGGCGGCAAGTTTGGCCGACGCAGGCATGCCACGATAGAAGGGCGAGACTCCCAGCTCATCGAAGAGCGGTATGTAATTGAGATTGTCGGTAAACCAATTGTAGAGCGCAGTGTGGTTACCCATTTCGTCGACACCGATGAAAGACTCGCTGATGGCAAAATACTTGATTATACCGCCAATGAGCATCACGGCTCCCGAAAGCACAGCAGTGAAGCGTACACCCATCTTGTCGAGGATGATACCTGCAAAAATAAGGAAGAACACAAAGACGTTGAGGAACACCTCCGACCCCTGCATGGTGCCGAAAGCCGTCGAGTCCCATCCTCGTTCCGACAGCATCAGGTCCTTGATAGGCGACAAAATGTCCATAAATACATAGCTGCAGAACATGGCCAACGCCAGCAGCAGCAACGCTGTCCAACGCATTCCTGCGCTGTCTCTCAGTGTTTTGATACTTGTTTGTGTCATACTATTATTGTTTAATTATACATTCCAAACGGATTTGCAAAAATACAAAATAAATATGACATACAACAGAACAAATGAAAAAAAATATAAAAAAGTTCGTTTTCGGGTTCCGGAGCATGCAATTATTTTTTTCAAACGACGTTATTATGTATGATGAAAAAAATTATCGCAACACTATGCCTGCTGTTGGCCGTCAGCCTGACAGCCCCGGCGCAGAACAGCCAGCTGACCCTCCGCAAGGGTGACTACCGGATGGACGGGAACCTCGTCGTCACCAACGACAGTATCCTGCAACGTCTTCGAAGCGAACGCTTTGATGCCATCCGCCTGGAGACGCCACACAATGGTTTCAAACTGTTGAAGTCCCATTATTGGAGGGGGCAGAGTGAGGAGCCTGCCGATTGCGACGGCATATTCGACGTGAAACGGGACGGCCTCGCATGGCTACGCGACGGCAACCGTATGTCCATCTACCGGCGTTGGGAGCCCGACTACTTGTTCCGGAACGACAAGGAGAGGATTGAGGTTGACGTCCGACTGACCGACTTCGGCATGTACCACCCGCGCGGCGAGGACGACACCGCCACCAACCACCCCTACCCTGCCACAGCCATCGCATTCGATTATGCCGACGAGGAGTACTATATCCCCATAGGCGACAGCGTGCCCTGGAACACCGAAGATGCAACGATTCACGACAGCGTACACCTCACCATCAGCATCCAGCGGGACCGACGAGGCCCCCACGGCGAAAGTCCCTACACCGAGGTGGTGGCCTTGGAGCGCATCCGTGTGCCTGGCGAGGTGGACACCATCGGCCGCTTCGTCTGCTACAACGGCGACACCGTCTGTTTCACCAACCGCGAAGCCAACTGGCAGGTGATCAACTACTCCGTTGGCGACCAACCGACCCTCCGCAACGGTTGGGACGACATCGAGACGCTGCATATTCTTCATCTGCGTAAGCCCTTGGCCATAAAGATGATGGGTATGTTCTTTAAGTACGTGCAATATTACGACCGAGGCAACCGCCAATGGACGGTAAAGTACTACCGCACAACTCCCAAGGACCTTGGCGCGCAAGGTGCCTGGCCCTCCGACCCAAGAACCATCTACCTGCAGGAAAGACGGTATTAGCAGCCCCGCAGGGGCGGCAGTCGTTAGCCGTGGGCATCTGCCCACGGGAAAGAGAAAATCATTTATAACGAGCCCCGCAGGGGCGGCACACAACTTTGGTGTCGCCCCTGCGGGGCTCTATTTTCCTTGGTGGTCAAGGTTGCCGTGGGCTTGCGCCCACGGCTATTGACTGCCGTCCCTTTCGGGACTGCATACCTTTATTCCACGTTGAGGATGTAGTAGTTCTTCTTGCCTTTCTGCACAAGGATGCAGCCGCTGGCAAGGATGTCGGCGGCGGTGAGGGTGGCGCCCTCGCCGACCTTCTGCTTGTTGACGGAGATGGAGTTCTGCTTCAGCTCGCGGCGGATTTCGCCCTTGCTGGCGAACATGCCCACCTCGGCGGCGAGGTCCACCAGCGAGGCACCGGCCTCGATGGCGCTGCGGCTGACGCTGAACTGCGGCACGCCGTCGAAGACGCTCATCAGCGTGGCGCGGTCAAGGGCGTTGAGCTGCTCGGTAGTGGCCTTGCCGAAGAGCAGTTCGCTGGCGGCGATGGCGGTGTTATAGGCCTCTTCACCATGCACGCGGATGGTGATGTCCTTGGCCAGGGCCTTCTGCAGGATGCGCTGCTCGGGGGCTTCGGCATGCTGTTTCTCCAGGGCGTCAATCTCCTCCTTGCTGAAGAGGGTGAAGATGCGGATGTACTTGGCGGTGTCGACGTCGGAGCAGTTGAGCCAGAACTGGTAGAACTTGTAGGGGCTGGTCTTCTCGGGGTCGAGCCACACGTTGCCGCCCTCGGTCTTGCCGAACTTGGTGCCGTCGGCCTTAGTGATGAGCGGGCAGGTAAGGGCAAAGGCCTCGCCGCCTTCCATGCGGCGGATGAGCTCGGTGCCGGTGGTGATGTTGCCCCACTGGTCGCTTCCGCCCATCTGCAGCTTGCAGCCCTTGGTGCGGTAGAGGGTCAGGAAGTCGTAGCCCTGCAGGAGCTGGTAGCTAAACTCGGTGAACGAGATGCCGGTCTCCATGCGCTTCTTCACGCTGTCCTTGGTCATCATGTAGTTGACGGTGATGTGCTTACCCACGTCGCGGATGAAGTCGAGGAAGAGGTAGTCCTTCATCCAGTCGTAGTTGTTGAGGATTTCGGCTCCGTTGACGGGGTTGTCGAAGTCGAGGAAGCGCTCCAGCTGATGGCGGATGCATTGCACGTTGTGCTGAATCTCCTCGGGGGTGAGCAGTTTACGCTCGGCGGCCTTGAAGGAGGGGTCGCCAATCATGCCGGTGGCGCCGCCCACGACGGCCAGGGGCTTGTGGCCCGCCATCTGGAGGTGCTTCAGGAGCATGATGGAGACGAGGTGGCCGATGTGCAGCGAGTCGGCCGTGGGGTCGATACCCACGTAGGCCGTGGTGACCTCTTTGTTAAGCTGTTCCTCGGTGCCGGGCATCATGTCGTGGATCATGCCACGCCATTTCAGTTCTTCTACTAGGTTTTTGTCCATCGAATGATATATAATATATATTTATGAATTCATATTATTTTAATAAAAAAGAGGTACTGCCGTGGGCGGTACCTCTTTTCTTGCTTTACGCCCTTTTAGCGAACGACCATCTTGACGGCGGAGGTGTGGCCTCCGATGATGACGTTGACCAGATACATACCCTTGTTCATGCCGGTGCAATCGAGGGTGTAGCTGTGCTCGCCTTCGGCGACGTAGCCGAGTTTGCGGTCCACGACGACGCGGCCGTTGAGGTCATACACGCGCAGGACGGCGGTGCCGGCAACCTGGGCGTTGACAACCACGTTGGTCTCGTTGTAGACGGGGTTCGGGAACAGTTTGACGCTGTTCATGCCGGTGCTGTACACAGTGGGGATGCCCACAGGCTCGTACTCGGTGCTGTCGACCACCTCGTTGGTGGTGTCGGTAACATACTGCATGTCCATGAAGACACCGCGGCCGTAGGTGCCGAAGTAGATGGCGCGCGGCCATTTGGTCTTGGCAAAGACATAGTTATTGGCGGTGATACCGGTGTGGGTGAGGTTGCGACGGGTCGGCAAATTGGCGGTCTGCTGGACAATGGCGGTCACAGGAACACCGGAGAGCTTGTCGTAGGACTTCCAGGCGCCGGTGCTGGTCTTGGTGAAGACACCGTTCTCGGTGCCGACATAGATGGTGCCGGTGGAATCCTCAACCATGGCGGTGTAGACGGGCATGGTGGCATCGGCGAGAGGCATCTGGGTGAAGCTGTAGCTGCTGGAGCTGACATTGTTCACAATGGCGAAGTTGGCCATGGCATCGGAATAGTCCTCGAAGGTGAGGAGCAGGCGGTCGACACCGTTGCGGCTGTCATACACCATGTTGCTGATGGGACGGGGCAGCCAGATGGAACCCTGGTACTTGAGGGTGTCGTACTCCAGAATGGGGTTGCCGACGCCGTACTTCATATCGTCGACGAGGTCCTTGTTGGAACGGGTGTAGTCGACATTCTCGAAACCGCTGACGCGGACAATCATCGACTCGTGGGTAGCGGTGTTGTAGACCGAGATGAAGACCTTGAGACCGTCCTTGCTGAAGACAGCCTGACGGGGATAGATGTTGGCATTGCCGGCCAGACCATGGTTCACGGTGTAGATGGGAGCCCAGTAAAGGAGGCGCTCATAGATTTCCTGAATGTCGTTGATGACGGCCGACTCGGCGTCGTTCCTGTTGAACACCTTGGAGAAGTCGGTGGCATCCCAAGCATACCAGACACTGGGGTTGTAGTAGGAAACTGCATTGGCACCGGAACCTTCAATCAGCTCGCTGGCGATAAGGGTCATGCGCGACTGGTTGGGGTTGATGACGGTGACGCTGTCCTTGGCAAGCTGGTTGCGGGTGAAGGTGTACTCGAAGGGATAGTCGGCGCTGCCGCGGCTGTAGAAGATAGCCTTGTCGCCGCGCTGAATCTGGAATCTGCTGCCACGGTTGTTGCCCCACATGGTGTCGTTGACCCACATGGTGTCCCACTGGCCGCTGCGGAGGCGGAGGATATAGCCGAGGGTGTCGACAGCCATGGTGACATATCTGTTGAAGGCGGTATTCTCGTGGGTCTCCCAGAGAGAGATGGAGCCGACGGCGGGGCCGCTGACAATCTTCTCGGTGAGCATACCCTCGCCGGTGGTCCAGGTGGTGGTGTTGGTATAATCGAGGTAGTCGGCATAGGTACGGCCGAGGACGTTCTGGTTGGAGGTGGTGAAGATGGTGCGGCGGGGCTGGGGCCAGACCTGCTGGAACATCGAAGCGGCGACAGCGCCACCGTTGCCGTCCCAGATGATGTTGGCCTCGTGGTTGAGGTTGCCGAGCTCGCCATTGTCGTACCACGAGAGGTTGGCATTGCCGCCGAAGTGGTTGAGGCGGGCCTCAACGACGGGGCAGGCATTCTTGTTGGCGCCCATGACGATGGTGCCGTCGGGGCTGACAGCAAGGCTGTTGATCTCGAGGTTGTTCAGACCGCGGCTGATGGACTGGATGGTGTCGAAGCCGCGGCGGCCACGGAACTTGGAGGCAAAGATGCCGCCGTCGGTGGCAAAGAAGACAGTGTGGTAGTCGCTCTCGCCGTCAATGTGGTAGACGGGGACAATCTGATGGATGCCGGAGTGGACGAAGCTCGTGTTGCTGAACACGGTGGACATGTAGTTGCCGTAGTTGAGCGAGAACTCGCTGGACGAAGCGGCGGTCCACTGGAAGTAGGAACCATCGGTGTAGCCTTCACCCACCAGCACATCCGTACCGCCGATGATGACGCGACGGGGATTGGAGGGGTCGATGGCGATGGCACCGCAGTTCTTGCCGTTGTTATAGGTAATGGGCATGACGGTGGAGGTGGTGAGGGCGGTCCAGGTCTGCTCGTTGTTGGTCATGTAGAGAGCGTCCATCATACCCATCTGGTTGATCACCATGGCATAGAGGAAGGTCGTGTCGGTCTGCGAGACGGCGAGCTTGATGGCGATGTTGGAGCCGCCGAAGGCCGTGTTGGACGACGAAATGTTGATGGCGCGCAGGTTGGCGGGGGCGGCGGTGACGTCGCCGATGCGATAGAGCTGGTTGCCGCTGCTGAAGAAAGCCGTTCTGTGGGGACGGGCAATGACGATTTCGTCCACACGGCCGGCAAAGACGCGCGTCGGAGTGGCGTTCCAGTTGTCGCTGCCGTCGGCCATCACCCAGCGGAAGAGGCCGCTGTTGGTACCGGCGTAGAGATACATGGTGCTGCCGTCATGATAGAGGGCCAGACTGTTGATAACGCTGAAAGCGGTGTCGTTGGTGGTGGCGGTGGTGGGGATAAGCGCAAACTGGCCGGTGGAGGGAATGTAGCGGTAGAGACCCATACCCTTGCGCGACATCGGAGCGTAGGTCGAGCCGTAGCCGTTGTCGTCGCTACCGGTGCCGATGTAGAGCTCGTTGTTGGGGCCCTGCACCATGCAGCTGATGGGGAGGGAAATCTCCTTGCCGTCCTTCATGTAGGGCACATGGTGCCAGGTGTCGAAGGAATTGGAGAGCGTTTCGGCCATTGTTTCGGCAACGCCCAAGTTGTTGTAGAGGTTGCGGAGAATCTCGACACTCTGCGATCTGAGGAACAGACCGCCGGTGGCGGCACCCGCATAGAGAGTGTTGCGGCTTGTGTCCTGACGGTCGACGACGATGCTCGAAACCTCGCCGCCGATGTTGTCGGGTCCGATTTCATAGAATTTGCCGGTTTGGGCGTTCGCAACGCCTCCAGCCAAAGTCAGAAGGCCTACATACAAGCCGAGAAGTACTTTGTTTCTTTTCATAAGATATTAATAATTAATTAGATATTTTATTTTCTCATTCAACAATTAATGTACAAAGATACACATTTTTCCAAATATATATTAAAATAATTACATTTTTTCTAAAAAAAAGTTTTCCACAGCGGCGAAGCCACTCCCTTTTCGGCGGCGGATTGCCCTCTCTGAAACGGCGAACGATTCTCTTCGAAACGGCGAATGACTCTCTTCGTAACGGCGAATGAAACGAATTATACGAATTGGGCTTGCGCAGGTTAATTACAAGCGAATGAAACGAATTATACGAATTGGGCTTGCTCGGGTCAATTACTGGCGAATTACGCGAATTTTTGCTGCCGCGGGTCGTTTCTCTTATTTCATTCTGGGGTTCAACGGTTTACGTGTTTGAAAATTCTTTGATAAAAATTTGTCTCCAACATCACTTTTCCGCCTTTACACCCCCTCCCAACCCCGCTGAAAACCAGCACCAAATAGCCACCCCCTCTTACTCATCTCTTACTCCCACCCTTACCCCCTCCTTATGAAAATTTTCAAAAGTAAGCAATAATAAAGCGAGAATAACGTTATCTTAACTGGAAAACAAAATACACATATCTATGGCTAAACAGACAGAAGGATTCCTTGGGGGCTTCAACGGAAAGCTCGGTCCGGTGGTGGGATACCGCTGGAAGGGACTGTGGTGCATGCGCTCGCAGTCGCGATTCGTCAACAACCCGCGCACCGAGGCGCAGCAGGCGCACCGTGCCTTGTTCAAGGCCGAGGTGCAGCTCGCCGGCAGGATGCGCTGGGCCGTGAACATCGGCCTCAAGCTCCCGGCCGACGACATGAACATGACCACGCTGAACCTCTTCGTCAAGGCCAACCAGCAGGCTTTCAGTGCCGTGGACGGGACCCTGAAGGTGGACTACGCCGCCCTGCAGGTCAGCGGCGGCCCCGTGGCGCCCGTGGCACTGACCGAAGCCTCGGTGGACGGGGACAACGTGCTGAACGTCAGGTTCGA
>DFIZ01000048.1 GCA_002372855.1 Bacteroidales bacterium UBA3684 | reverse complement strand
ATATAAGAAATGCCGAATTATGTACCTCTTCGACCCCTCCCGGACCCCTCCCGTAGAGACGCGGCATGCCGCGTCTCCCTTTTTTACGTTAATTGCCGTGTAATTGACCGTTAATTTTTTGCTGGATATTATTAACGGATAATTAACGGACATTGACGTTGCATTGTTTTGTCGTGGAGACGCGGCATGCCACGTCTCTACGGAATGGGGTGGGGGTGGGGAAAAATAAATTTTGCCATGTCGGCAAAAAGTCGTATCTTTGCAATTTTGTTGGGGGTGGATGGTGTGGGTGAAATGTTGGTTAAGAATTGAAAATAAAGTATATATGACAAAGATAGACGTACTGTTGGGCCTCCAGTGGGGCGACGAAGGCAAAGGCAAGATTGTCGACGTGCTGACGCCGCGCTACGACGTTGTGGCCCGCTTCCAGGGCGGCCCCAATGCAGGCCACACCCTCGAATTCAACGGCTCGAAGCATGTGCTGCACATCATTCCCAGCGGCATCTTCCACCAGGAGAAAATCAACCTCATCGGCAACGGCGTGCTCATCGAGCCGCGCATTTTCCGCCAGGAGATCGAGGCGTTGGCCGAGAAGGGTGTCGACGCCGTGAAGAACCTCTTCATCAGCAAGAAGGCCCACCTCATCCTGCCGAGCCACCGCATGATGGACGCCGCCAACGAGCAGGCCAAGGGCAACAGCAAGATTGGTTCGACGCTGAAGGGCATCGGCCCCGCCTACACCGACAAGATTGCCCGCACGGGCATCCGCGTGGGCGACATCATGGCCCCGGATTTCATCGAGCGCTACGGCCAGCTGAAGCGTCAGCACCTGATGATGGCCCACGCCATGGGCTTCGATGTGGAGCAGTTCCGCATCGACGGCATGACGCTCGGCGAGTACGAGAAGGTGTGGCTCGAAAGCCTGTCCACGCTGAAGCGTTTCCGCTTCGTCAACAGCGAGTACTTCATCAACCAGTGCCTCCGCGAGGACAAGAAGGTGCTGGCCGAGGGTGCGCAGGCCATGATGCTGGACATCGACTTCGGCACCTATCCCTTTGTCACCTCGAGCAATACCATCACCGCCGGTGTCTGCACCGGTTTGGGCGTGGCCCCCAGCGCCATAGGCAAGGTGATGGGCATCACCAAGGCCTACTGCACCCGCGTGGGTGCAGGTCCGTTCCCGACGGAGTGCTTCGACGAGGTGGGTAGCCGCCTCTGCGAGCTGGGCCACGAGTACGGCGCCACCACCGGCCGTCCGCGCCGTTGCGGTTGGCTGGACATCACCGCTTTGCGCTACGCCTGCATGATCAACGGCGTCACCGAGCTCTACGTCACCAAACCCGACGTGATGAACGACTTCGAGACCGTCAAGATGTGCACCGCCTACGACATTGAGGGCGAGCGTACCGAGGAGATACCCTTCGAGTACAACACCGCGCGTATCGACCCCGTGCTTGAGTCCTACGAGGGCTGGAAGCAGAGCCTGGAGGGCATCACCTCCTACGGCCAGCTGCCGGAGCGTCTGCGCACCTACCTCGCCGCCATCGAGGAGCGCACGGGGGTGCCCATTGCCGCCGTCAGCATCAGCCCCGACCGCAAGGACGTGGTGTTCAAATAGAGTGGCTGGGTGACTGAGTGGCTGAGTGACTGGGTGGCTGAGTGGCTGAGTGGCTGGGTGACTGGGTGGCTGGGTAACTGGGTGGCTGAGTAACTGGGTGGCTGAGTGATTAAGTAATTGAGTATGCAATAAAAACGAGAAAGTTGCGTTAACGTTGCAATAAAAGCCCCGGAAGGGGTACTGAATAAGAAAACCTAATGATATGAAGAAGTTAGTTTTTGCCCTGGCGATGCTGCTCCCGCTGATGGTGGGTGCGCAGACCAAAATCAAAGAGACCGCCGTGCCGCGCTCGGTGCTGCTGTCGCTCGAGAAGACCTACGACTCCTATAAGGTCAAGACCTGGTATCAGGCTCCGGGACAATACATTGCCGAAGTCATCATCGACGGTCAGGAAGGCCGCAGCTATTTCACCGCCGGCGGCGACTGGCAGTACTCCTCCTTCCCCGTGAAGATGGAAGAGTGCCCCACGATGCTCACCAGCTACTTCACCGACAACTATCCCGGTTACCGTGTGAAGACGCTGGACTATGTGGAGGAGATGAGCGGCGACAACTACTACCGCATGATTATCACCAAGAAAGGTATTTCGGATACCGACTTCGAGCTGATATTCGACACCCGTGGCAAGCTGCAGAAGAGCAACGCCCCCGACCCCGCGGCCGTCAAGCGTGACTACTACACCCACAACAATCCCGACGCCACGGACGAGGAAATCACCAAGGCCACCAAGACCGAGACCAGCCGCACGCGCAACCGTCCGGCCCCCAAGGCCGACGAGCCCCAGGTGGAGGCCTTCGCGCCCTGCCAGGCCGCTGTGGACAACTTCGAGAAGGCCATC
Organism: Bacteroidales bacterium UBA3684; assembly: GCA_002372855.1. Taxonomy (GTDB): domain Bacteria; phylum Bacteroidota; class Bacteroidia; order Bacteroidales; family P3; genus Colimorpha. The sequence goes on along the minus strand of DFIZ01000048.1, from coordinate 58,629 downwards.
GGCGAGAAGCGCTGCAAGGCCGGCCCCGAGTGGATCAACCGCAACGACCAGTATGCCGTGGCCTACTTCACCGACAAGCAGAAGGTGGAAAAGGAAGCCGTGTATGACATCAACGACGGCAAGGCCATCATGACCGGCAAGGTGCTGCCCAAGGACCGCTACAGCAACGGCATCCTCAAGTACCTGGCCGAGAAGTTCAACGGCGAGAAATACAAGATTGAGAAGATGGTTGTCTACGAGTACAACTCCAAGTTCCGCGGAGCCGACGGCAAGAAGCCCAAGCCCTACACCTACGTGGTCATCAGCCAGAAGGTGAAGGGTACCCGCCAGGTGAAGTTCACCCGTATGGAGTTCGACAGCAAGGGCAACTTCCTCAACCTCCTGGCCCAGCCGCTGGATGAGAAGGACGTGCAGTAGGGAAGGGAGTGGCTGAGTGGCTGAGTGACTGAGTAGCTGAGTTACAGAGTGACTGAGTTACAGAGTTGCTGAGTGACTGAGTTACAGAGTGGCTGAGTGGCTGAGTTACAGAGTGGCTGAGTTACAGAGTGACTGAGTAATATATAAAAAGGTTCGAGTTTCACTACTCGAACCTTTTCTTTATGACTTGGCCATTCAGCCATTCAGCCACTCAGCAACTTAGTCACTCAGCTACTCAGCTACTCAGTCACTTAGCCACTCAGTCACTCAGCCACTCAGCCACTCAGCCACTCCTTTACGCCGTCATCAGGCGGAGGGTGGCCAGGGCCTGTGTGATGGACTTGATGTTGGCAATGGAGACGGTGAGTTTGTCGGGGGTCTCCTTGAGGCGCGTCTCCTTGGGGTGGTTCTGGATGTAGGTGATGACCTTCATGAAGTTGTTGCTCTGGTAGAAGGGACTCTGCTGGTTGCTGACGAGGTGGAGCACCATACGGTCCTGCTTGAGGACGATCTTCTCGATGCCGAACTCCTTGGCGATGCGCCGGAGGGTGATGGTTCGGATGAGTTCGTCGGTGGCCAGCGGCACGGGCCCGAAGCGGTCCTCGAGGCGGCTGCGGTAGGCGGCAAGCTCCTCCTCGGTGGTGAGGTCGTTGAGTTCTTTGTAGAGCAGCAGGCGCTCGGAGACGGAGGTGACGTAGTCGTCGGGCAGCAGCACTTCGAGGTCGGTCTCGATGGTGCATTCGTGCACATATTCCTTCTTTTCCTCGGCTTCGGCGGCGAAAAGATCCTTGAAGTCGCTCTCCTTGAGTTCCTCGATGGCCTCGTTGAGAATCTTGTGGTACATGTCGTAGCCTATCTCGGAGATGAATCCGGACTGCTCGGCGCCGAGGATGTTGCCTGCGCCGCGGATGTCGAGGTCGCGCATGGCGATGTTGAATCCACTGCCGATGGTGGAGAACTCCTCGATGGCCTTGAGGCGTTTCTGTGCGTCGGGGGTGAGGGAGAGGTAGGAGGGGATGAGCATGTAGCAGAAGGCCTTGCGGTTGGAACGGCCCACGCGGCCGCGCATCTGATGGAGGTCGCTGAGGCCGAACTGGTGGGCGTTGTTGATAATCATGGTGTTGGCGTTGGGGATGTCCAGGCCGTTTTCGACGATGGAGGTGGCCACGAGCACGTCGATGTCGCCTTCGAGGAAATGTATGAGGGTCTCTTCGGCCTCCTTGCCGTCCATGCGTCCGTGGGCCATGGCCACGCGGGCGTCGGGCACCAGACGCTGCACCAGGCCCGCCATCTCGGGCAGGTTCTCCACACGGTTGGAGATGAAGAAGGTCTGACCGCCGCGGCTCATCTCGAAGCTGATGGCGTCGCGGATGAGTTCCTCGCTGAAGTCGGAGAGTTCGGTCTCGATGGGTTGGCGGTTGGGCGGCGGGGTCTGGATGACGCTGAGGTCGCGGGCGCCCATGAGCGAGAACTGGAGGGTGCGGGGAATGGGCGTGGCGGTGAGGGTGAGGCAGTCGACGGAGGCTTTCATCTCCTTCAGCTTCTCCTTGACGCTGACGCCGAACTTCTGCTCCTCGTCGATGATGAGGAGTCCGAGGTCCTTGAACTTCAGTTGCTTGTTGGTGATGGCGTGGGTGCCGATGAGGATGTCGATTTTGCCGTCTTCGACGTCCTTGTATATCTGGTTCTTCTCCTTGGTGGTGCGGAAACGGTTGAGGTAGTCGACGCGCACGGGCATGCCTTTAAGTCGTTGGCAGAAGGTGTTGTAGTGTTGGAAGGCGAGGATGGTGGATGGCACGAGGACGGCCACCTGCTTGGAGTCGCAGCAGGCCTTGAAGGCGGCGCGGATGGCCACCTCGGTCTTGCCGAAGCCCACGTCGCCGCAGACCAGGCGGTCCATGGGGGCGCGGTCCTCCATGTCGTGCTTGACGGCGAGAGTGGCTTTCAGCTGGTCGGGGGTGTCCTCGTACTGGAAGGAGGCCTCCATCTGTTCCTGCAGGGAGTTGTCGGCGCTGTAGGCGAAGCCCTGCGAGGCTTTGCGTTTGGCGTAGAGGGCTATGAGGTCCTTGGCGATGTCCTTCACCTGGCGCTTGGTCTTGGCTTTGAGCACCTGCCAGGTGTTGCTGCCGAGGCGGTTGAGTTGCGGAGCCTCGCCCTCGCGGCCCACATAGCGCGAAATCTTGTGCAGGCCGTGGATGGAGATGTAGAGGACGTCGTTGTTCTTGTATATCAGGCGTATGAGCTCCTGACTCTTGCCGTCGACGGTCACTTTCTCCAGACCGCTGAAACGGCCCACGCCGTAGTCGATATGGGTGACGAAGTCGCCGGGCTTCAGTTCGAAGAGCTCCTTGAGCGTCAGTGCCTCGTGGGCGGCGCTGAGGTTCTTGACGGTGTATTTGTGGTAGCGGTCGAAAATTTCGTGGTCGGTATAGCAGAGGACGTGCTGGTCGTGGTCGATGAAGCCGTGGGAGAGGTTGAGGTTGAGAAGTTGCAGGGGGATGGGTTGCTGTGTGTCAACGGTTTCGTTGAGAATCTTTTGCAGCCGTTTCTCCTGGCTTTCGTTGCTGACGGTGATGAGGAGTTGGTAGCCGCGTTCGGCATAGCCGGTGAGGTTGGAAGTGAGGAGGTCGAACTGCTTGTTGAAGGCGGGCTGGGGTTCGCTTTGGGCTTTCAGTTGTTCGGCCTGGCTGAAGTAGTGGCTGTTGCCGTATTCGACAATCTTGCATTCCAGCAGACGGTGGAGGAACTCGTTGGCGGGGCAGCTGATTTCCTCGGGCTTGGGCAGGGTGCCGGCGATGGGGTGGGCCTTGTCGGCCAGGCGCTCGTCGTAGGCCTTGCGGGTGTCCGCCAGGATTTTCTCCATGGTTTCGGCGGCCATCATGAGGCTCTGGGTCCAGACGATGTCCTCGCTGCCGAAGTATTCGAGGATGGAGACCATGGTTGGGAATTGCTGAGTTGCCGAGTTGCTGGGTTGCTGGGCAGCGGAAGATTCCAGGTTGGGGACGATGTCGATGCGGTCCAGCTGTTTGACGCTGAGCTGAGACACGGTGTCGTAGGTGCGGAGGGAGTCGACCACGTCGTCGAAGAACTCGATGCGGAAGGGCAGGTCGGAGGCGAAGGAGTAGACGTCGACGATGCCGCCGCGCACGGCGAAGTGGCCGGGGTCGACGACGAAGTCCTCGCGCTCGAAGCCCAAGTCCTCCAGCTTCTCCACGAAGTCCCACATGTCCATCTTGCTGCCTCGCGCCACGCGCAAGGTTTTGGTTCCCAGGGTCCGTGGGGCCACCACCTTCTCGGCCAGGGCTTCGGGGTAGGAGACCACGATGGCGGGCTCGGAGCCGCCGAGGGTTTTCATCACCTCGGTACGCATCAGGAGGTTGGCGTTGTCGGTGAGGTCGGTGTCGTAGTGGTAGGCCTTGCGGTAGGAGGTGGGGAAGAGCATCACTTGGAGCGGAGAGTGGAGAGTGGAGAGTGGAGAGCTCATTGCGTCGGTTTGCTCTCCGTTCTCCGTTCTCCGTTCTCCGCTCATGCCCATCAGGGCCTCGATGTCGTTCTGCATGTAAAAGGCCTCCTCCTTGGAGGGAGCGATGACGAGTTGGCTCACGGTGGGGCATCGGCGGGCCAGTGACGCGACGAGGACGGCAGGCAGCGACCCCACGAGGCCGTCCACATGAAGGCGTGCACGCTCCTTGCCCAAACGGTCGATTATCTGGGCGAGGAGCGCACTCTCTTGGTAGAGTTCGGTTAGTATCATAACTTTATATAACGATGAAAAAAACAAAATATTATTTGTGTTTGACAATTAGATGAAAAAAAATGATGTAAGCAATAAAAGAGTAAGGAATTCGTTATTTGATGTAAAAGGCGGTTCTTATGAAAATTGTAGACAGAATAAAAAGTTGGGAACTGGGCTACTGGCCGATGTTTTTGCTGTTGTATGTGGCGTTGGATGTAGTGTGGCTGGTAGTGTGGGCCGTGGTGCTGGTGTTTTTCAATCCGAACAGGGATTTCTACACGATATTGCAGCCGACGATGGATTTGATGTGTGCCCTGTTCTTGCAGATGCTTTTGTCCGTGGGGCCCACATTGCTGTACCCGAGGGTGCGGAACTGGAGATGGTTGATGGTTTTCCCGACGTTGCTGCTTGTGTTTCTGATTATTGGCATGATTAGCGCAGACGGTTCGATATGGCGGGTCTGTTTTGCTTTGGTGGGTATGCCGATTATCAATATGGCGCATGTGGTGTACGATTACACATGGCAGCTGATTCCGAATGAGTGTATCCGGACTTACGTTTTCTGTTTCTTGGAGGTGTTGTTCTATTACCTTGTCACCTTCGCTGCAGCAAAGCTGGCCAAAGGGAAAGAGAACCGTTGAATCTTTTTGTTGTTTTGTACAATATTTTTCGCGAAGCATCGTTATATTGTACAAAATATAAAAAGAAAGATTATGCAGACTAAGATATTATGGGCCGACGACGAGATTGATTTGCTGAAGCCTCACATGCTTTTTCTGAAGGAGAAAGGGTGCGAGGTGACGGCTGTGCAGAGTGGAAGCGACGCCCTGGACGAGCTGGAAAGCGGCGGCGCGATGCCCGACGTGGTGTTCCTCGACGAGCAGATGCCGGGCCTGAGCGGCATAGAGACCCTGCGGAGGATGAAGGAGAAGTGGCCGCAGCTGCCGGTGGTGATGGTGACCAAGAGCGAGGAGGAGGGTCTGATGGAAGATGCCCTGGGCGGAAAGATCAGCGACTACCTTATCAAGCCTGTGAGTCCGAGCCAGTTGTGGCTGATGGTGAAGAAGCATACCGAGCGCAAGCGCCTGCAGAGCGAGCGTAGCACGATGAACTACCAGCAGGAGTTTCGCGAGATTGGCAATATGATTGGCGGGCGGATGGATGCCGAGGAGTGGAAGGACGTGTACCGCAAGATGGTCTACTGGGACCTGGAGCTGGCGGGCAGCGAGGACGAGAACATCCACGACATCTTCATGTCGCAGAAGGAAGAGGCCAACCGTCAGTTCTGCCGCTTCTACGAAGAGAACTACCTGAACTGGGTGGCCGGCGGCCAGGGCAGGCCTTTGATGTCGCCCACGGTGCTGAAGGAGAGGATGTTCCCGTTGCTGAAAGACGGACGTCCGACCTTCCTGATAGTGATAGACAATTTCCGTTTCGACCAATGGAAGTTTGTCCAGCCGCTGCTGGAGCAGTACCTGCGCACCGAGCGCGAGGAGATGTACTACGCCATCCTGCCCACGACGACGCAGTTTGCCCGCAACGCTATGTTCGCCGGCCTGATGCCGAGCGAAATAGAGCGGATGTATCCACAGTACTGGCTGAACGAGGACCAGGAGGGATGGAAGAACCAGTACGAGGCCGAGCTGCTGGGCGAGAACCTGCGGAGGAACGGCATCGGCGTGAAGATGAGCTACAACAAGGTGCTCAACGCGCAGTACGGCAAAAAACTGGTGGACCGCCTGCCGGAGCTGATGCGCAACGGACTGAACGTCATCATCTACAACTTTATCGACATGCTGAGCCATGCGCGTACCGACAGCGACATTGTGCGCGAGCTGGCGGAGGACGAGAAGGCCTACCGCAGTGTGACGCTGAGCTGGCTGGAGCATTCGCCGCTGATAGAGATACTGAAGGAGTTGAGCGAGAAGGATGTGAACGTGGTGATTACGACCGACCACGGGAGTGTGAAGATAGACCATCCGGTGAGGGTGAAGGGCGACCGCGAGGTGAGCGTCAACCTGCGCTACAAGCAGGGCCGGCTGCTGGACTACAATCCGAAGGATGTCTTCGAGGTGAAGGACCCGAAGCGGGCCTTCCTGCCGAAGCTGCACGTGACGAGCCCCTATATCTTCTGCCGTGGAAACGACTTCTTTGTCTATCCGAACAACTACAACGAGTATGTGCGCTACTACACGAACACCTTCCAGCACGGAGGCCTGTCGATGGAGGAGGTGTTGGTGCCGTTTGTGGTGATGAGGAGCAGAAGATAGGGTTTTATTAGTGTTAAGTGTTAAGTGTTAAGTGTTTAGTGAATAAAATAAACAGTTTTCAATATGAAGAGATTTTTAGCAATTATAAGTGTTGTGTGCGGGATATGGAGTGGTGCTGCGGCGCAGAATATCACCATCGCCAAGGGCGAACCGGGCAAGTGGATGGACGAGGAGTCGGTGCAGAACGCCTGGTACCTGGGTCGCCACGGAGAGCATGACTGTTGGCTGACACGCACGGAGGACGGTCCGAAGAGCTTTGTGAGAAGCGACGACTGGCAGGTGGTGGAAGTGGATCGTAACCTGAGAGTGCTGGGCAGGCTGGAACTGCCGATGAGTCGCATGTGCAAGGTGGTGACGGCGAGACTGGTGGACGGCACTGCCGACGTGGTGCTAGTGGACAGCAGCGAGACGAAGAGTGTGTTGATACTGAGAGCGGGTGTGGTGCTGGACAGTATGAAACTGGTGGACAACAAGATCGACACGCTGCTGCAATACGAAAAAACGCCGACGGACCGGAGCTATGTGTGGGGTGCGGTGAGCGAGAACGGCGACTATATGGGCGTGCTGATGCTGTTGCAGATGACGAAGAAGCTCCAGTATTCCGCCGAGGCACTGATGTTCGACGAGACCATGGAGCAGATATGGCGAAAGGAATATGGTGTCGGCACGACGAGCAGCATTGCCGTGAGCAACGACGGCGAGATGATTACCCTTGGATATGAGGAGGTCAGCGACGGCGAGCGCATCACCATCAACGTGATAACCTCGCGGAGCGGCGACACCTACGGTCTGACCATGAGTTGCGACAGAATCAAGGACATGCAGATTCTGAACGTGGTAGGTCGGAAGGTCCTTTGCGGCGGCTTGTTCTCGCCCCGGGACAGCAATCCGAAAGACAGGATGGTGGGAGGAACGGTGTCCATGGCGTTCGACATGGACTCGATGAGTGTGACGAAATTCGTCATGCACCCCTTCCAGAACGAGGACATGAACATACTGCTCAACAAAAAGACCAAGAAGGTGCAGCGCAGCCAGATGGCCCCCATGGTGTCGCCATTGGCGTATGTGCGCATGCCGTATGGCGCCGTTTTGGCCGTGGGTCACAGGCATGTGATGCACTACATGAATGCCAACGGCACGGTGTCGACAAGCTACTATACCCAGGGAATTCACCTGGTGGCGATGGACGAGAGCGGCAACGTGATGTGGACAAGGAATGTGCGTCGCAACGACATGCAGAAGAATATGGACGACAAGTTGTACATTGCCCTTTTCGCAAAGGGCGACACGGTGTGTCTGGTGAAGAGCGAGCACCCGAAGTATCCAGGCTCGTATGACATTGCCAAAGATGCCAAAGAGCTGGAGATGGGAGACAAGAACAATCTGGTTCTCTATGCGGTGAGTGCCGCTGGCGACGTGAAGAAGACGGTGTTGGAACAGAAGACGAAACACTCGCTGGTGTCGGCAGCCAAAAGAGAGAATGGCGATATTGTAATGCTTACGCTGGACGGCAGCAAGAGCCGGATGGTTGAGATGAAGATAGAGTAGTGATGAGTGATTGAAAAATGTAATTAAGCAACGAGAAGTGGATATATTTATCAAAGGAGCACGGGCGAACAACCTGAAGAATATTGATGTGACGATACCGCAAGGGAAGCTTGTGGTGATCACGGGATTGAGTGGCAGCGGCAAATCAAGTCTGGCCTTCGACACATTGTTTGCCGAGGGGCAGCGGCGATACGTGGAGAGTATGAGCTCCTATGCCAGGCAGTTCCTGGGCAGGATGACAAAGCCGGAAGTGGACTATATCCACGGACTGGCACCGGCCGTGGCTATCGAACAGAAAGTGAACACGTCGAACCCCCGCTCGACGGTGGGCACGAGCACTGAGATATATGAATACCTGAAGCTGTTGTTTGCCAGGATTGGCCGGACATACTCGCCAGTGTCCGGTTGCGAAGTGAAGAGGCATTCGGTGAGCGATGTGGTGGACTATGTGCTGCAGCAGAATGAGGGCGAGAAGGTGCTGATAATGGCACCGCTGGCGGGGACGAAAGAACGTCCGCTGAGGAGCCAGTTGGAGATACTGAAGCAGGAAGGATACGTGAGGGTGATGGTAAAGGGAACGATTGTGAAGATTGAGGACTGGCTGGAAAGTGGGGAATGGAAAGTGGAGAAGGGTGAACCTGAGGATTGTCAGCTGGTGGTGGACCGCATAGAGGTGCATGCCGGCGACGACGAGCAGGCTGCGAGGGTGGGGGAGAGCGTGCAGAGCGCATTCTTCGAGGGTAGGGGAGCCTGCGTGGTGGGAGTGGTCGGAGGTAAGTTCAGCGAGTTTTCGAACCGGTTCGAGGCCGACGGCATCACCTTCGAGAAACCCAATCCCAACTTCTTCTCCTTCAACAACCCATACGGTGCCTGTCCCACCTGCCAGGGATACGGCAGTGTCATCGGCATCGACGAAAATATGGTGGTGCCGAACAAGAGCAAGAGTATATATGAGAACGCCGTGGTGTGCTGGAACGGGGACAAGATGCAGGAGGTGAAGAGGGAGTTTATCCGCCACGCGGCGGTGATTGATTTCCCGATACACACCCCCTATTTCCAACTCACCGAAGAGCAGAAGAACATCCTGTGGCATGGCGACGGGGTATGGGAAGGAATCGATGGATTCTTCAAGTGGGTCGAGAGCCAGAGCTATAAGATACAGTATCGAGTCATGTTGGCGCGATACAGGGGAAAGACCGTCTGTCCCGACTGCAAGGGGAGAAGGTTAAGAAAAGATGCCGACTATGTGAAGATTGACGGAAAGAGCATCAGCGAGTTGGTGGAAATGCCGGTGTCGAGCCTTACGGAATGGTTCGCCGGCATTGAGCAGCGTCTGCGTCCCCACGAGGTGGAAATGACGACGCGCCTGATTACCGAAATCAAGAACAGGTTGGGCTATCTGATGGATGTCGGACTGGGCTACCTGACGTTGAACCGCGCCAGCAACAGCCTCAGCGGCGGCGAGAGCCAGCGAATCAATCTGGCCACCTCGCTGGGCAGCTCGCTTGTGGGGTCGATGTATATTCTGGACGAGCCGTCGATAGGCCTTCACTCGCGAGATACGGGTCAGCTTATCAACGTTTTGAAGAAGCTTCGCGACCTTGGCAATACCGTCATTGTGGTGGAACACGACGAGGACATTATCCGTTCGGCCGACTGGCTGATCGACATCGGCCCCGGAGCTGGAAGGCTGGGGGGCGAGGTGGTCTATGCCGGGGCACCGAAGGGTCTGGCGAAGGCCAAGAACTCGCTGACGGCAGACTACCTTACGGGCAAGAAGCGTATCGACGTGCCGGAGAGCCGTCGCCCGTGGCGCGACAGGATATCCATCCATGGCGCCTATTGCAACAACCTGAAGCATGTCGATGTGGATATCCCGTTGGGAGTGCTGACGGTGGTGACGGGAGTGTCCGGCTCGGGCAAGACGAGCCTGGTGCGCAGGGTGCTCTACGATGTGCTGCAGCATCGTTTCGACGGTGCCGCGGACTATGTGGGCGACTGCATGGCCATGGATGGCGATGTGCGCCGTATCGCTGCGGTGGAAATGGTGGACCAGAACCCCATCGGCCGCTCGTCGCGCAGCAATCCGGCAACGTATATGAAAGTCTTCGACGAGGTGCGCAACCTCTACGCCCGCCAACCGTTGGCGAAGACACGCGGCTACAAGAGCGGCTTCTTCTCGTTCAACGTGGAAGGCGGCCGTTGCGAGGAGTGCCAGGGAGAAGGATATGTGACCGTCAGCATGCAGTTTATGAGCGATGTGCACCTGCTGTGCGAAGAGTGCCACGGGAGCCGGTACAAGGATGAGGCCTTGGAGGTTCTGTATAAAGGCAAAAACATCAGCGAGGTGCTGGAGATGACCGTGGATCAGGCGGTGGAATTCTTCGATAGCGACGAAACACGCTCCATCCATACGCGCCTCACTCCGTTGCAGGACGTCGGATTGGGATACCTAAAGCTTGGCCAGTCGTCCAGCTCGCTCTCGGGTGGCGAATGCCAGCGCATCAAACTGGCATCCTATTTGGTGAAGGGTGAGGCCGAAAAACCGATGCTATTCATCTTCGACGAACCGTCGACAGGTCTGCATTTTCATGACATTCAGAAATTGCTGACCGCCTTTTCCCGTCTCATCGAGAGGGGCCACAGTATCGTCGTCATCGAACACCACCACGACATTATCAAGGTGGCCGACTGGGTGATAGACATGGGACCCGAAGGTGGCGACAAGGGCGGCAACGTGGTCTTTGCAGGCACTCCGGAAGACCTCGTCAAATGCAAACAGTCCTATACCGCAAAGTATCTTAAACTATAGATAAAACAATGTATAAAAAAGAAACCGACAAAATAAAACACAGCGCCCAGCTGGGTCTTTGGGGCTCGGCGGCTGTGGTCATTCTGGCCTCGCTGTTCCTCTATGCCAGCCCCTGGCGTTTCCCGATGCAGAGCGACTATGTCAACCGCTGGATGCTGGTGGCGGGTAGCGTTCTTGCCGTGCTGTCGCTGAGCATGGCACTGTTGGTCATCCGCAAGCAGGTCCCCCGCCTGCGCCAGACAGAAAGCCTCGAAGCCAAGCTGACGGGGTATGCCAATTACATCCGTTCGCTCTACCTCTCCATTTTGGCCGTGGTGGTCATCCTCTGTGCAATGACGGTGGTCTCCAGCCAGAATGTGCTTCTGATGCTGGCCATGGTGACCGTGCTGATGCTCATCCTTGCCTACCCCAATATCTATAAGGTGAAAGTCGACCTCGGGCTTACGGACGAAGAAATGACCTCGCTTTACGGCGACCAATATATGGCTGAACAGAAGGATGGGAAGTGATACCATAGTGGCGGTTTCCACCCCTCGTGGGGTGGGAGGTGTGGCGGTGGTACGTCTCAGCGGACCGCAAGCCAGGGAGATGGCCTTGCGCCATCTCTCGGTCGATGCGCTGGAGCCACGCCATTCCCACTTTGCACGTTTCTCCGACGGTGGCAGCCTGATCGATGAGGTGCTGGCGGTATGGTTCCCTGCGCCTCACAGCTACACCGGCGAGGAAATGGTCGAAATCTCCTGCCATGGATCGCTCTATGTACAGCAGGCCATCGTGCAGGCCCTGCTCGACGACGGCGCACGTTTGGCCGAACCCGGCGAGTTCACCATGCGGGCTTTCCTCGGCGGCAAGCTCAACCTTTCGCAAGCCGAAGCCGTGGCCGACCTCATCGATGCCGTTACCCCTGTGCAGCACCGCCTGGCCGTCAGCCAGCTGCGCGGAGGCTATGCCCGCAAGCTGAACGACTTGCGCAAGCGGTTGCTCGACCTCACCGCGCTGCTCGAGCTGGAGCTGGACTTCAGCCAGGAGGATGTCGAGTTTGCCGACCGTTCCCAATTGCGCCAGACACTCTGTGAACTGGCCGCCGAGGTGGAACGGCTCATGGCCTCCTTCTCTCTCGGCAATACCCTCAAACGGGGCATCCCTGTAGCCATCGTTGGCCGCCCCAATGCGGGCAAGTCCTCTCTTCTCAATGCCCTTCTCGACGACGACCGCGCCCTGGTAAGCGACATCCCCGGCACCACGCGCGACACTATTGAGGAAACGTTGACCCTCGACGGCATCACCTTCCGTTTCATCGACACCGCCGGCCTCCGCAGCAGCAGCGACGCCATAGAGGCTATGGGGGTCGAGCGCAGCCGCAAGGCCGTGGCCGACGCCGAGGTGGTGCTCTACGTCCACGACGCCACTACCCCTTGGCAGGCGCCCGATGTCGACCTCGAGAGCAAGCAGGTGATTTATGTAAACAACAAGTCCGACCTGTCTGTCGCCGCCTCTGTGCCATCGCCGACGGTAAATCTCTCCGCCAAGACGAAGGAGGGAATTGCCCAGTTGGAGGCCATGCTTGTCGAGCGGTATCAGCCCCGACTCTCTGGCGACGCCCCGCTTCTTTCCAACGAGCGCCACTATGGGGCCCTGCTCCATGTGGCGAAAGCCCTCGCCGCAGCCTCCCGTGCCCTCGACGAAGCAATACCCTCCGACCTTGTCGCGGTCGACCTTCGCGACGCGCTCTACCACCTGGGCACCATCACCGGCGAGGTCTCTTCCGACGAATTGTTAACGAACATTTTCTCCCGTTTCTGCATCGGTAAATAATTGAATACAAACAAAGAAAGATATGAAAAAATACGCATTCACCATTCTCCTGGCGCTTCTGCCACTGCTCTCCGTGGCCGCCAAACCTGGCTACAAAATCACCTTCGTGGCCGAGGGCAACAAAGACTCCGTGCTCTACATGGGTTTCTACCTTGCCCAGTACAAGTTCTTCTCCGACACAGCCTACAACAACGGCAAAGGCAAGTTCGTCTTCGAGGGAGACGAGGAACTCGAGCCCGGCCTCTACTATGTCACCAACAACACCGACCGCTTCGTGGAGTTCGTCGTCTATCATGAAAAGCAGAATTTCACCCTCCGCACCGACAACGAAAACTGGAAACTCGGCATGTCCTCCAAGGGTTCCCGCGAGAACGAGGTGTTCTTCAATTTCAACCGTGCCAACGAATCGCTCTTCCAGGACATGGTCTCCGCCAGCAAGACCATGGACTCCGCCGAGTTCCACGATGTCTATGTCCCGGCCCAACGGCTGCGGCTCGACAGTGTCCGTCTCGAATTCATCAACCGCTACCCCGAATGCATGCTCTCGCGTATGATGATGGCAACCAAGGATGTCGACGTCCCACGCTTCGGCACCAATGGCGAGCCCCTGTCCGACCGCGAGCGCTACGAGTGGCTGATGGATCATTATTTCGACAACATGCCTCTCGACGACCCCTTCATCCTCCGCACCCCCAAGGAGGTCTTCTACGACCGCGTGATGGAGTATGTCGACAAGCGCATGAACCGCATGCCGCCGGACATGATCTGCCCGCTGCTCGACAGCATGATCGACCGCTCCAAACCCGCCCCCAACGTCTACCGCTGGCTCATCCTCAACATGACCAACCATTTCCTCCAGAGCAAGGTGATGGTCTACGACGAGGTCTATGTCCACCTCGTGCAGCGCTATTTCGCCACCGGCGAGGTCACCGGCCTCGAACCCTCGGTCATCGACGAACAGATCGAGCGCGCCACCAAGTGGGACCGCCTTCTGGTGGGCAAGGTGGCCCCCGAGCTTGTCCTCTTCGACACCAACCACCGTGCCGCTTCGCTCCACCACATGCCGGGCCGCTACACGTTGCTCCTCTTCTGGAGCCCCACCTGCGGCCACTGCCGCGACATTATCCCTGCGGTGTACAAGGTCTTCGAGCGCTACGTCGACTCCATCGGCCTCAGCGCCTTCGCCATCCTCACCGAGCCCGACGACCAAACCATCGTCAAGTGGAAGTCCTTCCTCGCCGAACACCACATGTCGCACCCCTATTGGATCGACCTCAGCGGCGGCGAAGCCAATGTCGACTGGCGCGAGGTCTACGACATCACCACCACACCCCAAATCTACCTCATCGACAACCGCGACCACAAGTTCGTCGCCAAGAAGCTCAGCGCCGAAATCCTCGAGGCGGTCCTACAAGCCATCATAAAGAATAATGAATAAAATATATTAATATGAAACGCACATTACTTATCGCTGCCGCGGCCACAATGCTGGTCGCCGGATGCAAAAATCAGAACAACATGGAAAATCCCTTCTTCTCCGCGTGGAACACACCCTACGAAATTCCCGACTTTTCCCGCATCAAGACCGAACACTACATGCCTGCCTTCCAAGAGGGTATGGCCCGCCAGAAGGCCGAAATCGACGCCATCACCGGCAACTCTGAAGCCCCGACCTTTGAAAACACCATCCTCGCCTACGAGTACAGCGGACAGCTCCTCAAGGACGTCAGCGGCGTCTTCTTCAACCTCAGCGAGTGCGAGAACAGCCCCGAGATGGACTCCATCGCCGAGGCCGTGACCCCGCTCCTCTCGGCCCACGACGACGACATCGCCCTCAACCAGAAACTCTTCGCCCGCATCAAGACCGTCTACGACCAGCGCGAGACTCTCGGCCTCAACCCCGAACAGCTTCGCCTCCTCACCGAGACCTACAACGGCTTCGTCCGCGCCGGCGCCAATGTGCCCGAGGCCCAGCAGCCCCGCTTCCGCGAACTCAACGAGCAGATAGCCTCCCTCACCCTCCGCTTCGCGCAGAATGTGCTCAAGGCCACCAACGACTACAAGAAGGTCCTCCCCAACGGCGACACCGTCACCCTCGACGTTCCCACCTGGGAACCCTTCATGCAGTCCTGCCCCGACCGCGCCCTCCGCGAGGAGGTGTGGCACGCCTATGCCGACCGCTGCCAGGGCGGCAAGTTCGACAACACCAAAATCATTGACACCCTCGTCAACCTCCGCCTCGAACGCGCCAACATCCTCGGCTTCCCCACCCATGCCGACTACGTCCTCGACGACTGCCTCGCCAAGACCCCGGCCAACGTCTACCGCTGCCTGATGGACATCTGGACGCCCGCCCTCAACACTGCCAAACAGGAGCGCGACCTCTACCAGAAGATGCTCTCGCAGGACGAGCCCGGCGCCAAACTCCAGCCTTGGGACTGGCGCTACTACTCCGAGAAGTATCGTGCCGAGAAGTACGCCATCGACGACGCCGAGGTGCGCCCCTATTTCGCCCTCGACAGCGTCCGCGAAGGCGCTTTCATGGTGGCCAACCGCCTCTATGGCCTGACCTTCACCGAGCGCACCGACCTGCCCACCTATGACAAGGAAGCCCGCTGCTTCGAGGTGCGCCAGGGCGACAGCACCGTCGGCATCCTCTACATGGACTTCCACCCCCGCGCCTCCAAGCGCAGCGGCGCCTGGATGACCGAGTTCCGCGGACAGCACCGCACCCTCGACGGCCGCAACGTCATGCCCATCATCCAGGTGGTCTGCAACTTCACCAAGCCCACCGCCGACCGCCCCGCGCTGCTCAACTTCGACGAGAGCGAGACCCTCTTCCACGAGTTCGGCCACGCCCTCCACGGCCTCCTCTCCAACTGCACCTATCCCTCCCTGGCCGGTACCAACGTGCCGCGCGACTTCGTCGAGCTGCCCTCCCAGGTCATGGAGAACTGGTGCCGCCACCCCCAGGTGATGAAGATGTACGCCCGCCACTACCAGACCGGCGAGGCCATCCCCGACGCCCTCATCCAGAAAATCGCCGCCGCCCAGACCTACGGCCAGGGCTTCATCACCACCGAGCTCCTCGCCGCCAGCCTCCTCGACATGGACTACTACTCCATCAAGCAGAAACAGCACATCGACCCCATAGCCTTCGAAGAGGAGCACATGAAGAACATCGGCCTCATCCCCGAAATCATCAGCCGCTACCGCAGCCCCTACTTCCAGCACATCTTCACCACCGGCTACGACGCTGGCTACTACTCCTACACCTGGACGGCCATCCTCGACGCCGACGCCTTCGAGGCCTTCGCCGAGAGCGGCGACCTTTTCAACCCCGAACTCGCCAAGCGCTTCCGCCACCTCCTCGAGAGCGGCAACACCGTCGAACCCATGGACCTCTACCGCGCCTTCCGCGGCAAAGACCCCAGTGCCAACGCCCTGCTCAAGCGCAAGGGTTTTATCCAATAGCCAAACCTCGGTTGTCGTTAAAAAAAACAAGACCAATGGAAAACAACAGCTACCGCCGCCTCACCCGCAGCACCGCCGATCGCCGCATCGCCGGTGTTTGCGGCGGCATCGCCAAATACCTCAACATCGACCCCACCGTGGTCCGCATACTCTTCCTGATATCCATCTTCTTCGGTTTCATCGGCTTCTGGGCCTACCTCATCGTCTGGATCGCCGCCCCGGAGGACAACCGGATAGAACCGTGAATATGGCAAATACCTACACACAAATATACATGCACATTGTCTTCGCCGTGGCTCACCGCGAAGCAATGATCTCCGAATGTTGGGCAGAGGATATGTATGCCTACCTTGCGGGTATATGCAACAACCGTAAAGACAAGGCTCTGGCCATAGGTGGCATTGCAGACCATGTGCATATGCTTGTAGGTATGCATCCCTCCGATAGTGTTGCTGCTCTGGTCAAGGAACTCAAGGGGGCATCTTCGCACTGGATCAACCAGAATCACTGCCACGGTGCTTTCGCATGGCAGAGTGGGTACGGTGCCTTTTCCTACAATGGTTCGTTATTGCCTGTAGTGAAGCAGTATATTGCCAACCAGCGAGAACACCACAGACACATCCCATTTGCCGAGGAGGTGGAACGAATGTTCAGAAAAGCAGGTATAGAATATGATCCGCAGTATATGATGTACGGTCTTGTCTCGCCCGCAGAAGGGGTGTCGTAGTACCCGCAATCGAAGGATGCCATTAGGCATCACATAAAGTAGCCAGCCAATTCATTGGCTGGTATCGGATAGACCCAAGTATAATCCGCGTGCCGTCAGGTACGCAACAAAATAACATGTTGCGTACCTGACGGCACGCTTTTTTTATGTATAAAGAAAGCCAGCCGTTGAAACGGCTGGCTACCTTGTTCGATGCCTACGGCATCGTCATATTGATACGTTTGGTTGCTATGTTCTCCGCTCTCCACTAAATCTGCTGCATCACCTGCTGCGCCAGCTCGTTGGCGCGGGCCTCGGTGGCGGCTTCGCTGTAGATGCGGATGATGGGCTCGGTGTTGCTCTTGCGAAGGTGCACCCAGCCGTCGGCGAAGTCGATCTTCACGCCGTCGATGGTGGTCACCTTCTCCACACTGGCCATGCCGTTGTAGAGCTTGGCGACCTTCGCCAGCAGGGCGTCGACGTCCATGTCGGGCGTCAAGTCCTTGCGGTTCTTGCTGATGATGTATTCGGGGTAGGTCTTGCGCAACTCGCTCACCTTCATGCCCTTCTTGGCCAGCAGCGTGAGGAAGAGGGCCACTCCCACCAGGGCGTCGCGGCCGTAGTGCAGCTCGGGGTAGATGACGCCGCCGTTGCCCTCGCCGCCGATAACGGCATGGGTCTCGCGCATCAGCGTCGTCACGTTCACCTCGCCCACGGCGGCGGCGTTGTATTCGCAGCCCGCGTAGCGGCGCGTCACGTCGCGCAGCGCGCGGCTCGACGAGAGGTTGCTCACCGTGTTGCCCGGCGTATGGCTGAGCACGTAGTCGGCCACGGAGACCAGCGTGTACTCCTCGCCGAACATCTCGCCCGTCTCGCACACCAGGGCCAGGCGGTCCACATCGGGGTCCACCACGATGCCGAGGTCGCAGCCGTTCTGGCGCACGCAGTCGCTTATCTGCGTCAGGTTCTGCGGAATAGGCTCTGGGTTGTGGGCGAAATGGCCCGTGGGCTCGCAGTTCAGCTCCACCACCTGCTCCACGCCCAGACGGCGCAGCAGGCGCGGGATGGCCAGGCCGCCGGTCGAGTTGACGGCGTCCACGGCCACCTTGAAGTTGGCCTTCTTGATGGCTTCCACGTCCACCAACTTCAGGCCCAGCACGCGCTCGATGTGGCGGTCGATCCAGTCTTCCTCCACAACGACCTGCCCCAGGTCGTCCACCTCGGCGTACTGCAGGTCCGGGCTCTCGGCCAGGCGCAGCACCTCCTTGCCCTCCTTGTCGCTGATGAATTCGCCGCGGGCGTTGAGCAGCTTCAGGGCGTTCCAGTGTTTGGGGTTGTGGCTGGCGGTGATGATGATGCCGCCGTCGCAGTGTCCGTCTATGACGGTCATCTCCGTCGTCGGCGTGGTGCTGAGGCCCGTCTCCAGCACGTCGACGCCGCAGCCCTGCAGGGTGCCCACCACCAGGCGGTCCACCATGGCGCCGCTCAGGCGCGCGTCGCGCCCCACGGCCAGGCGCAGGCGCTTGCCGGGGTTCTGCTGTTTCAGGAAAGTGGCGAAAGCCGTGGTGAACTTCACCACGTCGATGGGGCTCAGGCCCTCGCCGGGGCAGCCGCCGATGGTGCCGCGGATGCCGGAAATCGATTTGATAAGGCTCATAGTATCTCTCTTTTTTATTATTGTATTTCCATTAAAAATTAATCCCCTTAACGCCGAAGTCCGTTTTTTATTGCGTCCGGCATCAAAAAAAAATACGAAAACCGCTGCCTCCCGCGGAGTTTTTTTGCCCCGAAAACCCCGCTTTTCCAAAAGCCTGGAAACCAGTACTGTTAACCTATCATCTTCTTCCCATCTTCTACCCATCTTCTTACCCCCTTCCTACCACCCTCCGCTCCGGAAGAACTTGGTCCGAACCGGGTGCCTCCCGGAGGTCTCGTTTCCACGTTAGTGGCCGTTAATTATCCGTTAATTGTTTGCCAACAAACATTAATTTTTATTTTCAGCATTTTTAATGTGTCCCCTTCCCCCCGGCCGCAGGCGGAATCTGTTTTTTTTGAAACAAAATTTTGCCAGTTCGGAAAATGTTCGTATCTTTGCACTCTGTTAATTTAACAACAAATAGTAATAACAATTTAAAAAACAAACAATTATGCCAGCAAGAATTAGACTTCAGCGTCATGGTAAGAAGAATCAGCCTTTCTACCACATCGTTGTTGCGGATGGTCGTGCACCTCGAGATGGAAGATTTATCGAGAAGCTTGGCACCTACAATCCGTTGACCAACCCCGCCACCATCGACCTCAACTTCGACCGTGCCGTCGAATGGGTGAAGAATGGTGCCCAGCCCAGCGACACCGTGCGCCGCATCCTCAGCTATAAGGGCGTTCTGCTCCGCCGCCACCTCCAGGTGGGCGTCGAGAAGGGTGCCATCAGCCAGGAGACCGCCGATGTGCGTTTCAACGAGTGGCTGCAGGCCAAAGAGGCCAAGATCAACAGCAAGCGCAGCGACGTGGAGAACGACGCCCGCAACACCCGCAAGGCTCGCCTCGAGGCCGAGAAGAAGGCCAACGAGACCAAGGCTGCCGCCGTCGCCGCCAAGCGTCAGGCTGCCGCCGAAGCCGAGGCTGCCGCCAAGGCTGAGGCCGAGGCCGCTGCCAACGCCGAGGGCGATGCCCCCGTCGCCGAGACCGAGGCTCCCGCCGAGGCCTAAGGCTCCTGTCTTTCAGACAACAACAGCTCTGTTTCCCTTCGTCGGCGACAGAGACAATGTAAATAAAATTGGGAAGCGCACAACACTGCGCTTCCTCTTTTTTTTTGAAGACAAGAAAGACAAAAAAGACAATGCTTTCTGTTAATTATTGTTTTTCTTGTCTTTCTTGTCTTCTAATTTTAACGGACAACATAGACAACCAAAACAACGTGCTGCCGCAGGCCAGGGAAGCGCATGTCGCGCTTCCCAATGTTGTCTGAGTTGTCTCCGTTGTCGTTAAAAGAATAATGTTGTTTTTCTTGTCATTCTTGTCTTCTGGTAAAACAAAGAACTTGTCTTTCGACAAAACAATAAAAACCGCCCGTTGCCGTTATCCCAATAAAAAAGAAAGACTATGAAGATTGACGATTGTTTCTATCTGGGACGCATCACCAAGCCCTGGGGCGTGAAGGGACAGGTGGTGATGTTCCTCGATGTGGACAGCCCCGAAGACTATCTGGGCCTCGACTCGGCTTTCGTCGAGGTCAAAGGGACTCTGGTGCCCTACTTCTTCCACCTGGACAACCTCAACGGCAACAAGGCCGTGGCCACCTTCGAAGACCTCACCCCCGAGCAGGCCGGCGCCCTGGTCGGGCACTCGCTCTACCTGCCGCTGGACCTCCTGCCCAAGCTCGAAGGCAACAAGTTCTACTTCCACGAAGTGGTGGGTTTCAGGGTGATAGACGAGGAGAAGGGCGACATCGGCACCCTGGAGCAGGTCATCGAATATCCCGCCCAGCCGTTGTTCCAGGTGATGAAAAACGGTGTCGAGGTGCTCATCCCGGTCATCGACGAGGTGATAAAAAAGGTGGATCGCGAGACGAAAACGCTCCACATTGCCGCCCCTAAGGGGTTGATTGATTTGTACCTCGGCGATATCAACAATTAGTGTTGAAATTTTTTCCTTCGCCATGTGTGGGAAATTCCCTATTTTTGCACCCCGAAAGGAGACACTACTATGGAATCAAAGGTAAAACAACAGGAGAAAAACCGCTATTCTCCCGAGGAACTGCAAGAATTCAAGCAGCTGATTCTTGAGAAGATAGCCAAAGCAGAAAAGGATTTGGAGCTGCTGCAGCAGGCCGTTGCCGGCAGCGAGAACGATGTCAACGACACCGCCCCCACCTTCAAGACCCTCGAGGAGGGCAGCAATGTGCTGCTGAAGGAAGAGAACCAGAAACTCGCCGCCCGCCAGCAGAAGTTCATCCGCGACCTCCGCGCCGCCCTTATACGTATCGAGAACGGCACCTACGGCATCTGCCAGGCCACCGGCAAGCTCATCCCCAAGGAGCGCTTGATGATTGTGCCCCATGCCACCATGACCGTCGAAGCCAAGGAGGCCAGCAAGAAACGCCGTTAATGGCTAGAACAGTGGAAATTCACTAAACAAACATACATATCATTTTGACATTGTCTGTCGGCCACCGTATGTGCACCATACGGTGGCCATTTTTTTATCCGATGCGCGGGATGGCCTCGATGAGAGTGCGCGTGTAGTCGGTCTGCGGATGGGCGAAGAGCTCGTCGGGGGTGCCGGTCTCCACGATGCGGCCTTGCTGCATCACCATGATGCGGTCCGAGAGGAATTTGACCACCGAGAGGTCGTGGGTGATGAAGAGGTAGGTGTAACGGTAGTGCTCCTTGAGGTCGTTGAGCAGGTTGAGCACCTGGGCTTGGACGCTGACGTCGAGGGCCGAGACGCTTTCGTCGCACACCACCAGCTCCGGCTGCAGTATCAGCGCGCGGGCTATGCACACACGCTGGCGCTGTCCGCCGCTGAACTCGTGGGGGTAGCGGTCGTACCATTCGGGCCGGAGGCCTACCTGCTCCATGAGTTCGATGACCCGGTCTTTCCACTTGCCGTTTTTCCCGTGCACCCGCAGGGGTTCGGCAATGGCTTCGCCGACGGTGATGCGGGGGTTGAGGGAGGAGTAGGGGTCCTGGAAGATGATCTGCAGCTTGGGGCGCAGGGCGCGTATCTCGCTGCGGCTTAGGGCGTCCAGGCTGCGGCCGCGGTAGGTGATGGAGCCCGAGGAGTGGTCGATGAGGTGCAGCAGGGCGCGGCCGAGGGTGCTCTTGCCGCAGCCGCTTTCGCCCACCAGTCCCAGGGTCTCGCCCTCCATGATGTCGAACGTAATTCCGTCCACACCCTTGAGTGTCTGCAACGGCTTGCCGAAGAGGCTGCGTTTCAAAGTGTAGGTGACTGAGAGGTCGCGCACTGAGATAAGGGGGAGTGGAGAGTGGGGAGTGGAGAGCGGAGAGTGGAGAGTGGAGAGTGGAGAGCAGGCTGCCGCATTGTGTTGTTCTCCGTTCTCCGTTCTCCACTCTCCGCTCTCCGTTCTCCGTTCTCCGCTCTCCACTCTCCGCTCTCCACTCAAATATTCTTCCACCGTCGGCAGTCTTCTGGGACGGCTGTCCAGCGGCGGGCGGCAGGCCAGCAGGCCCCGGGTGTAGGGTTGTTGTGGATGGTGGAGAATGTCGGCGGCGGCGCCGTACTCCACGGTCTTGCCTCGGTACATCACCATGATGTTGTCGGCCACCTGGGCGATGACTCCCAGGTCGTGAGTGATGAAGATGATGCTGATACTGCGGCGCTCCTGTAGCTGTTTGAGTAGTTCCAGGATGGTTTTCTGCACCGTTACGTCGAGTGCCGTGGTGGGTTCGTCGGCGATGATGATGTCGGGCTCGTTGATCAGGGCCATGGCAATCATCACGCGTTGCTTCTGTCCGCCGCTGATTTCGTGGGGATAGCTGTCGAAAATCTTTTCCGGGCGGGGAAGTAGCACCTCGCGGAAGAGTTCGATAACCTGCTCGCGTTGTTCGGCGTCGCGGCCTTTAGGTCGCGATGAAAGCATCTCCAACACCTGCTCGCCGCACTTCTGCACGGGGTTGAGGCTCGTCATGGGCTCCTGGAAAATCATGCTGATGCGCTTGCCGCGAATGTTGCGGAAGCCCTCTTCGTCCAGTGTAAGCAGCTCTGTGCCATTCATTTTGGCGCTGCCGGAAACCTTGGCGTTTTTGGGCAGCAAACCCATCAGCGCCAGGGTGCTGACGCTCTTGCCGCTGCCACTCTCGCCCACGATTCCCAGGGCTTCGCCGTGCCGCAGGGTGTAGCTTGCGCCTTCCACCACCGTGCGACCGTCGAAACTCACGTTCAGGTTCTCGACCTGCAATACTATGTCCTTTTCATCCTTCATGACAGTGAAATAACGTGCAACTCCCGAAAATAGTGTGCCGTAGATGCAAAAATCTTTCCGATGCATGCATTGTTGATAAAAGATTTTATGCAAAAACAAAAAAATGTGTATATTTGCACCGATGTTTTGAACAACATAAATAACCCATAAAACGATACAACTATGACAAAATCAGAACAATTCATGGAAATGGAAGCCCGTTACGGTGCTCACAACTATCATCCGCTGCCCGTCGTTCTCGCCAAGGGTGAGGGCGCTTTTGTATGGGACTGCGAAGGCAAGAAGTACTTCGACTTCCTCTCGGCCTACAGCGCTGTGAACCAGGGACACTGCCATCCGAAGATTGTCAAGGCCATGTGCGACCAAGCCCACGAACTGACCCTCAGCAGCCGCGCTTTCTACAACAACTGCCTGGGTGAGTGGGAGAAATACGTCACCGAGTATTTCGGCTACGACAAGGTCCTTCCCATGAACACCGGCGCCGAAGCCGACGAGACCGGCCTGAAGCTGGCTCGCCGCTGGGGTGTGGTGAAAAAAGGCATCCCCAACGACAAAGTGAAGATTGTCTGCTGCGAAGGCAACTTCCACGGCCGCACCATCACCATCATCACCATGAGCAACGACCCCGAGTCCTACGCCAACTACGGCCCCATGACCCCTGGTTTCCTGCGCATCCCCTACAACGATCCCGACGCCCTCGAGAAATGCCTGGCCGAACACGGCAAGGAGGTGGCCGGATTCCTCGTTGAACCCATTCAGGGCGAGGCCGGTGTCTATGTTCCCGACGAGGGATACCTCAAGAAATGCTATGATATCTGCAAGAAATACAATGTCCTCTTCATGGCCGACGAGGTGCAGTGCGGCATCGCCCGTACCGGCAAGATGCTGGCCTGCGACCACGAGAACGTGCGTCCCGACATCCTCATCCTCGGCAAGGCCCTCGGTGGCGGCGTGATGCCTGTCAGTGCTGTTCTGGCCGACGACGACATCATGCTCAATATCAAGCCCGGCGAGCACGGCTCCACCTTCGGCGGCAACCCCATCGCTGCCAAGGTCTCCATCGCTGCCCTGCAGGTTATCAAGGACGAGCACCTCATGGAGAATGCCGAGCGCCTCGGCAAAATCTTCCGCGAGGAGATGAGCGCCTTCAAGAGCCCCATGATCGAGAAGGTGCGCGGCAAGGGTCTGCTCAACGCCATCATCATCAAGCCCCACAACGGCAAGGAGGCTTGGGATGTGTGCCTGAAGATGCGCGACCTCGGTGTGCTGGCCAAACCCACCCATCAGCACATCATTCGTTTCGCTCCCCCGCTGGTCATCACCGAGCAGCAGCTGCGCGAAGCCATGGAGCTTATCAAGCAGGCTATCAAATCGTTCGAATAATAAAGAAAATTGTCCAGATTTTCTACGAGAAGGGCGGCCCTTTCGGGCCGCCCTTCTTTTATTTCACCATGCTGAAAACCTTCGTGCAGGTGTTGCCACCGACGTCGGTCACCTCTACGCGCAGCTCGTTGCGCCCGGCTTTGAACTTGCTGTTGGCGTTGATTGTGAGCATGGCGCTCTTGCCATCGTATTCCGCCAGGACCCAGCTGCCGTTGAGGTAGCAGCTGTAGGTGTCGATGCCGCTGAGGTCGTCGCTGATTCTTATCTTTATGGTGTTGGTTTTCAGACGGCCACCGTCCTTGAAATTGCCGGGGGCAATGCGAGGCTCCGTGGTGTCGACGGTGACGGCGAAGCGTCCCCAGTCGCGCACATCGGCGGTGTACCATTCCCCCTCGCGGCGGGTGCGGAAGGCAATCTCTCTTTTGCCATCGATGCGCACAATGACGGCATGCTCTATACCCGCTGGCGCTTTGATGGAGATGCTGTAGGTTTTGTGTGGTGGCATGGGCTGGGTGCATGGCTCCACGGTGCACACCGCAGAACGGTATCGGGCACTTGGCGTGCTGAACATGCGCAGGCGGTCGTCGTCGTAGAGGGTGTTGGCGGATATCACCAGTTTCATCTGTTCTCCATTGACCTTCAGCGGTCTGGAGTATTCCACGGGGTAGGTGCCACGCTCGTTCGTGGCGGTGGCGGCGGTAGCCTCTGTCGGCAGCGCTTTGACGATGAAATTGCGGTCGACACGGTTGCCTTTAATGTCGTAGACGTTCACATCGATACTGTGCTCGGTTCCTTTGGCAAAGCGCAGTCGGCCGTCGCCATGGCACACCGGAATCCATTCGCCCCGGGCTCCGGGCAGCATGCGTGTCAATATATATGGTTCGCGCGTGCGTATATAATGCGAATAGTCGACCAACGCATTGGATACGCGGCTGCTGTCCAGCGGGAATGCCGTTGTGGTATATCTGAAAAACAACATGCCGTCAACGTAGATGTCGATATGGTCTATGCCGTTGCGCGGTGTGGAGCCCTCGGCGGCATCGGTGGCGTAAATGCCTAGGTAGAAGGGTCCTGCAATCTCCACTACCTCCTCCTGGCCTAGTGTTACGGGGGCACCGTTCTCGGGGTAAATCCGTATGCCGCGCAGGGTGGGGGCGACGTTGTCGGTGTACGGCAGGCCGAAGAGCAAGGGGTTGATGGTACGGCCGTCCTTGCGCAACTCGAAGTGCAGATGGGGCCCGGCGCTGCCGCCGGTGTTGCCGCTGTAGGCTATCACCTGGCCTTTCTTCACTTTCAGCAGCCCCTCCGGCACATCGCGCACCAGGCTGTAGCTTCGCTCCTTGTATTGCTCGCGCTCCACATAGCGTCCCACCTCGCCGGCATATCCGTCAAGGTGCATGTACACAGAGGTATAGCCGTTGGAATGCTTCACATACAGCATCTTGCCTCCGCCCCAGGGCGAAATGCGCACACCGCACACATAGCCGTCGGCCACGGCGTAGACGGGCTTCCCTGTGGCGCCTCCGGTGCGTATGTCGAGGCCGGTGTGGAGGTGGTTGGGGCGTATCTCGGCAAAGGTGGCAGAGAGGCCGATGTCGCCGTCGACGGGCAGGCGGAACCAGCCCTGCGGCAACTCCTGGCAGTTAAGAGTTAAGAGGTATGAGTTTAGAGTTAGGCTGACGCAGGCCAGAATTCTGAAAAAACGTTTCATCGTGCTGAGTTATAGAGTGCTATGCGGTTGATGACTGGCGGGGCCATGCCCTCGAACTGGAATATGACACGGCGCCATTTGACAGGATGGTCGAGGCGGATGATGCGCTTGTAGCCGACGGTGGTGCAGGCGGGTTCGTCTCCGTCGGTGTAGGAGTAGAGGCCGTCGCCGAAATCATATAGCAGTTTGACGCTGGTTATGCGCTGACCCAGAGGGATATACTCTTGGATGACGATGATGTCGAACTCGGTTACGGAGTCCATCTCCAGCGTCAGTTCGGCGCTCTTTCCAGTGGCGGCCCAGTAGGTGTGGTAGGACGTGTCGAGCACGTTTTTCGCTTTGTGGCCCGGACGGTGCCAGGCATTGACTTTGGCGTTCTGTGCCAGGTCGTTGGCGAAAATGCGGTCGCGCTCGGCGCGGAAGGCCACCAGCACGGCACTGTCCTCGGCGCAGATGCGGCCGTTGGTGTCCGGCGGCACATTGAGCAGCAGCAACCCGTTGCGCCCCACAGAGTTGTAGTATATCTCCATCAGCTCGTCCACCGACTTCGGATGCTCGTCGGGATGCCAGAACCACCCCGGGCGGATGCTGACGTCGCACTCGGCGGGAACCCAATTTAGTGATGAGTTTTGCGTTTTGAGTGATGAGTTTGGCGCGTGGCCGGTCTCCAACTCCTTGGGTGCCGGCTTGTTCTCGCTGGGGGTGGCGCCGTCGGTGCAGAGGGTGCTCCAGCAGGTGTCGCCTGTGCGACCGGACTCGTTGCCCACCCATCGGCAGCCCGGACCAATGTCGCTGAAGATGATGGCATTGGGGTTCAACTCGTTCATGGTCTGCATGAAACGTGGCCAGTCATAGTGCTGCTTTTTGCCGTTGGGACCCTCGCCGCAAGCGCCGTCGAACCACTGTTCGAACAAGGGACCGTAGGCGGTGTGAACCTCGCGCAAGGTATTGACAAACACGTCGTTGTATTCTGCTGTGCCGTAGGCGGGATGGTTGCGGTCCCAGGGCGAGATGTAGACTCCGGCTTTCACCCTGCCCCGACAGGCATCGGTGAACTCGCGAAGAACATCGCCATGTCCCTCATTCCATGAGCTTTGCGCCACGGTGTGCGTGCTCTGAGCCGACGGCCACAGGCAGAATCCGTCGTGGTGCTTGGCGGTGAGGATGATGCCCTTCATGCCCGCCTGTTCGGCCACGTCGACCCACTGGCGGCAGTCCATTGCACGCGGATGGAACAGGTCCTCGGGTTCGGTGCCGTCGCCCCATTCGGCGCCGCTGAAGGTGTTGGGTCCGAAATGGCAGAACATGTTGATTTCCATGCGTTGCCACGCCAACTGCTGCGGCGTGGGCACGGGGCCGAACGGCTCGATGGTTTCGGTACAACACGACGCCAGCGCCAGAGGTGTCAGTGCAATCATCAGGCGTAGGGTTCGGCGTTTCATAAAAAAGGCTTGCTATCAGTTAAATACGTCGTCCCCAACGGGCAAAATCGGTGTCCATGGGCACATACTGGATGGCCGAGCAGTCGTGGATGAGCCATTTGGCAGGTTTGCCGGAGACCAGCAGGCGGTGATCCTTGATGAGCGCGAGCATGCGGCGTTGGTGGGTGATGAATTTCTCGCGGTCGAGGGCGATGCTCTCCAGCAAGGGGACGTATTCGTTGGGGTCGAAATCGGGATTGCAATCCAGAATCCAATCCACAAATGCTTCGTTGTTAATGGATTGGTCGATGAGGTCGGGGTAGATGTCGTTGAACGAGCGGCGGTACTCCTCGGAGATGCCTGTGCGCTGTTTGATGTTGTTCCAGATGCGGTCGTAGGTGCCGTCGAGGATTTTGCGGTGGGCTTCAGCCTCGTCGCGCAGCATCTTCTCCTGTTTGTTGTAGTAGACAGACAGAATCCACGCGGCGATTCCCACCGGAATGAGGAACATCACCAACAGGACAACGATGACTATAATCCAACCAATCATTCTTTTATAAAAAGTTTCCTTCCTTCGTTCGAAAATGCAAATATACAAAATAAAATCGAAACTCGCCAATTTTCTTTTTCGTCTTTGCAAAGTTTCCTGCAGCGAAAATACGTTAACTATCATGGAACATGAATGTTAGCGACCTGTATTTTCTTTTTCCGGAAGCTTCTTCCACGTCGTTTCCGGCTCCAAAAAACACCTCAGATTTTAACATTTTCAACACGCTGATAATCAGTACTGATAAGCTATCATCTTCTTCCCATCTTCTTACCACCTTCTTACCCGCTTCATATCATCCTCTTTTCTGGAAGGAGATGGTAGGTAGAGGGAGCGACCGGGAGGTCGGAATGGGGGCAAAAAGGTGCGTGCCGTTGCGCGAATGGATTTTATTTCGTATTTTTGCAGTTCAAAATTGCTCGGAGTATGAATTGTTTGAAAGTCGTTAAACGATTGATAGTATGTCTTCTGTGTACGATTCCATGGGTGGCGTCGGCGCAGGGGCAGTATGATTTTTGCGCCGTGGCCCCCAGCGGGCAGATGCTCTACTACAGGATTGAACGGGACAGGGCCTGTGCCGTTGTGACCCATCCCGAGAAGGAGTGGCCGTATTATGCAGGAAACAAGCCTGTTGGTGACTTGGTGGTTCCCGATTCCGTGCGGCATGGCGACGTGGTATACCGTGTTGTCGGGGTGGGGGAGAACGCCTTCTACCGCTGCGACAGCCTGACGGGTTTCTCCGCCCGGGGAATAACCTACATCGGCACGCAGTCGTTTTGCGGCTGCACCATGCTGAAAACCATCGAGTTCCCCGCTGGTCTCCGCCGTGTCGGCGAGGGGGCGTTCGCCTACTGCCGTGGGCTGGCAAAGATGGAACTGCCGCTGGACGTGGAGATCATCGGCATCTCGGCCTTTTCGATGTGCGAGGGGCTGGAGGAGGTCGGGATGGCCACCCGGGTGGAGCGGCTCTGCGACGCCACGACTTTCCACGGATGCCCCTTGATGAAAGACCGAAAAAATCGCAAAATTGTGTCTGTCGACGGGGTTGAATATGCTGTTTGGCGCCGTTGAGGGTGTTCTTCGGTGAAAATTATTGTGCTGATAACATGTGTGTTGCATTTTTTTTTAATTTTAAACATTGTCAATTGAAAAAATCTTTGTAATATTGCAATTTGATTATAGGCCTGTAATATGTCAAACAAACGAATGAAAAGGAGACTGAAAAACGCCATTTTGGGAGCCATGCTGCTGTTCAGCGCGACGGCGGGAGCCCAGGATGTGGGCTTCTCCCAGTTCTATGCCAATCCTCTTTATCTGAACCCTGCCTTTGCCGGTTCTGCAGTTGCTCCGCGTATCTCGCTGACCTACCGTGCGCAATGGCCAGGATTGGTGAGCGCATTCACCACCGTCTCCGCCTCCTACGACCAGTACTTTCCCGACCTTCACGGAGGTCTGGGTTTCATCGTGATGACCGACCGCGTGGGTGACCACGGAGCGCTGTCTACCAATTCGTTGGGTGCCATCTACTCCTTCCGTTTCCAGCTTGGCCGCGATGTCTACATGAGCGCTGCCCTGCAGGCATCGATTGTCAATACGCACCTGAGTTGGGACGACTACCTGCGATTCCCCGACCAGATCGACCGTGAGATGGGCTTCTCCTACGCCACCGGTGCCACGCCTCCCGACAAGCTGAGCCAGTGGACTCCCGACTTCAATGCCGGTATCCTGGTCAACGGCTCGAAGTGGTATGCCGGTTTCGCCGCCTCGCACCTCACGCAGCCCAATGTGGCCTTCTATTCCACCGACCCCGTGCCGATGAAGTTCACGGTGCACGGAGGCGGTTTGATCAACGTGGCCGAGGAAGGCCGTCGCCAGTCGTCGCTCGGCCTTGGCACCCCGGTCATTTCGCCCAACATCGTCTACCAGTATCAGGGTGGTTTCCATTATTTTAACTATGGTGTCTACCTCGACTGGATGCCCTTCCTGGTGGGTGTGTGGTTCCGCCACGGCACGGAGAACACCGATGCCTTTATCTTTCAGGTGGGTGTGCAGCAGGACTACTTCAAAGTGGGCTACAGCTACGACGTGACGGTGTCCAAGCTGGCCAACAGCACTGCCGGCGCGCACGAGATTACGGCCGGTTTCCTGCTGCCTGTGCCTGAGCACAAAAAGAAGGTCAAGGCCATCCGCTGCCCGTCCTTCTAATAGGAAAAATGAAACTTTTTTTGAAGAAATACGTTATAAGGAAAAATAAATAGAAAAGATATGAAAGTGTTCAAATTCTCAAGCCTGATGTTGGCTGCCGTGATGTTCCTGGCCTCGTGTGGAAACAAGGCCGGACAGTCCGAGACTACTGGATGGAACTATAACGACCCCCAGTGGGGCGGCTATGATGTCTCCAACAGAACGAACCAAACCACGGCCCCCGGCCTGGTGTTCATTGAAGGCGGTTCGGTGCAAGGAGGTTTCGCCTCCGAGGACACCCGCTATACGTGGAACAACGTTGCCCATTCCATCACGGTCTCTTCCTTCTACATGGACGAGACCGAGGTTAGCAACAAGCAATACGGCGAGTTTGTCTACTGGATGCGCCGCGCCTATGGCGAGGAATATCCCGAGAAGGTTGAATTCGTGATGCCCGACACCGCCACCTGGCGCGACCGCCTGGCATGGCGCGAGAGCTTTGTCGACTACTACTTCCAGAGCCCCAGCTATCAGGACTATCCTGTGGTGGGTGTGACCTGGGAGCAGGCCATGGCTTTCTGCACCTGGCGTACCGACCGCGTCAACGAGAAACTGCTCGTCGACATGGGCATCCTCATGCTTGACCAGGAGAACTTGGGTACCAACGCCTTCCAGACCGACGTCTACCTGGCCGGCCGCTATGAGGGCGAGACAAGAAAAGGTATTACCAACCTCGATCCCGCGGCTGGTGGCGAGGAGCGTCAGGTGCGCAAATCCGACGGTATCCTCTATCCCTACTACCGTCTGCCAACAGAGGCTGAATGGGAGTTTGCCGCTCTGGCCCAGATCGGCTCCACCTACGACGAGCGTGTCACCGAGCACAAGACCTACCCCTGGGTCGGTCAGAGCCTGCGCTCCGCCAACAAGAAATATTACGGTCAGTTCCTTGCCAACTTCAAGCGCACCCGCGGTGACGCCATGGGCGTGGCTGGCAACCTGAACGACGGCTGGGACTACACCTGCCCCGTGAAGTGGTACTTCCCCAACGACTACGGTCTGTACAACATGGCCGGCAACGTCAGCGAGTGGTGCCAGGATGTCTATCGTAAAACCCCCTCCAGCTCTGTGGGCGGCGACGATATCGACCCCTTCCGCGGTAACGTCTACAGAACCCCCGAAATCGACGAGGACGGCGAAGTGTTCATCGGCGAGGACGGTATGATGAAGTACAAGAATGTTGACTACCAGGCCGACCGCCGCAACTATCGTCAGGCTGACAATATCAACTACCTCGATGGCGACCGCCACTCCGGTCTCGATAACTGGAAAGATCAAAACACGGAAGGTGAAGAAGGTGAGGAGGAGTACTCCGGTGATGAGGGAGATACCAGCGAAGAGTACGTTGAAGAAGATGATGGTGAAGGCGAAGAAGAGGGCGAAACCCTCACCGAGGATGAGACCTGGACCAACAGAATGTATCGCCGCAAGTCCAACGACGAACAGCGTCCCACCAATTCGCTGGTGAACAATAAGGTCCGCGTTGTCAAGGGTGGCAGCTGGAAGGATCGTGCCTACTACCTGCAGGCCGCCAGCCGCCGTTACCTCGACCAGGACAAGTCCGCCTCCTGGATTGGTTTCCGTTGTGCAATGGATCGTCTTGGCTCCCGTGTTCAATAAGATTCACCCATAGCAAGATAGTAGAGACGTGGCCACCCACGTCTCTACGTGT
The DNA here is from genome assembly GCA_002372855.1 of Bacteroidales bacterium UBA3684. Taxonomy (GTDB): domain Bacteria; phylum Bacteroidota; class Bacteroidia; order Bacteroidales; family P3; genus Colimorpha. The sequence goes on along the minus strand of DFIZ01000048.1, from coordinate 26,932 downwards.
TTAAACATCGCAGGCAATTGAAGAGAATAGTCCTTTTGGCTTTGCTCCTGGGGGGAGTGATTGCACACTGTTCGGCGCAGAAGCTGATTGAGTACTCGTCGGGCATGGGCTCGCGCGACCCCAACAATGGTGACATCTGGGTGCTCTACCGCCGTGTGAAAGCTGTCCATGAGGGTATGACGCTGACCTCCGATTCGGCCCACTATAATACCCGGGAAAACAGTTTCACGGCCTTCGGGTCGGTCGTCATCAAGCTGTCGGATACCACGTTTATTTACGGCGACCGCCTGTACTATGACGGCAACACCCGCGTGGTTGACATCTGGGACGACACCGTGGTGTTGGTCGACGGAAGGACCCAATTGCTTGCCAATCATGTTACTTATGAGCGCAATAAGGCTACGGCCTACTACACCGAGTGGGGACACGCCCTCAGCGGTGCGCGAACCCTCGACAGCCGTCAGGGCGAATACAATTCCGACCGGAAAGAGTTCTACATCTATAACGAGGTTGTGCTGGCCGACACCGGTATGACGCTATACACGGACACGCTGATTTACAATACCAACACGGAGGTGGCCCACTTCGAGAGCCCGACACGTATCTACAGCGACTCGTCGGTTATCTTCAGCGACCTGGGCGACTACAATACCCAGACGCGTTTCGCCATCTCCTACCGTGCGTCGCATGTGGACAACCAAGGGCGTACAATCGACAGCGATACCCTCTATTATGACGATCAGGAGCGGTACGGGAAGGCCTATGGCAATGTGCGAATCTTCGATTCGGTGAACAACATTACCTGCACGGGCCTTTATGGCGAGACAAACCAGGTTCGCAACTTCTCTTTCGTCACGGGTAGGGCGTTGGTGCTCTTTGTCGACGGCAAGGATTCTCTCTTCTTGCATGCCGATACCGTCTATGTCACTACCGACAGTGCCAACCAGCTGCAGTCCGTCCGTGCCAACTACAAGGTCAAGGTCTACCGCCATGATGCCCAGGCCATGTGCGATTCGGCCTTCTACAGCGCTGGCGATTCCTTGCTCTCTTTATATAAAGATCCGGTGCTGTGGTATGAACACTACCAGTGCACGGCCGACACCATTGAGTTGCTCCACGACACCAGCGGAGTGCACCGTGCGTGGCTGCGCAGTGACTGCTTCGGCGTGCAGCAGGTGGACCGAGAGAAGTTCAACCAGCTCAAGGGCAGGCAGGGGGTCGTGTATTTCGAGTCCGGCGAGCCTCAATATGCCGACGTCCTTGGCAATGCACAGATGGTCTACTACATCACCGAAGGCGACAGCACCACCGGGACCTCCCTGCTCGGTGTCAACGTTGGCATGGGCAGCGATATGCGCATTTACTTCGACACCACCAGGGCGCCCTCGCGTGTTGTCACCTATGACAAGCCCGACCTCAAGACCTATCCTGTGTCAGCGGTGCCTGCAGAATGGCGACGCATGAAAGACTTCCGCTGGTTGTCCAGCCGTCGCCCTCGCAAGCCTGAGGATGTCTTTGTGTGGTGACAAAATGTCAGTCGGACTGCCATTGGCAGTCTTTTTGATATATATATGGCAGAAAAATAATCAATAAAAACTATGAGCAACAAAGATAAACATCCCGAAAAAGAAGAACCGATAAAACAGGAAGAGATTGAGAACCAGGAATCCCCCAATACCGAGGCCGCCGAACCGGAGGCTGAAGCCACCGAGGCTGACAAAGTGCAGGAAATGGGCGAGAAGCTGGCAGAACTCAACGACAAATACCTTCGCCTTTATTCGGAGTATGAGAACTACCGCAAGCGTACCAATATCGAGAAGGCCGATCTTCTGCTCAATGGCAGTCGTGAGATGATGAAGGCCATCCTTCCGGTCATCGACGATTTCGAACGTGCCCTTGCCGCCACTCAGGATGAGGGCGTGTCTCTGATATACAACAAGATGATGAAGATTCTGGAACAGAAGGGCCTGAAGCCTATGAATGTCAAAGGCGAGAAGTTCGACGAGAATCTTCATGAGGCCATCACCCGTATTCCGGCCACGGAGGACTCCCAGAAAGGACTTGTGGTCGACGTGGTGGAAAAGGGCTATTACTTGAACGACAAGGTGCTCCGCTACGCAAAGGTAGTGGTGGCATTTTAAAGGAGGATAAGAAGTTATGGCAAAGAGAGATTACTATGAAGTATTGGGTGTAGACAAAAACGCATCGCCCGACGAGATGAAGAAGGCCTATCGTAAACTGGCCCTCAAATACCATCCCGACCGCAATCCCGGCGACAAAGAAGCCGAGGAGAAGTTCAAGGAGGCTGCCGAGGCCTACGATGTCCTCAGCAATCCCGACAAGAAGGCCCGCTACGACCAGTACGGTATGGCAGGCATGGACGGAGCCTACGGCCAGGGCGGTATGGATATGAACGACATCTTCTCGCAGTTCGGAAGCATCTTCGGAGACCTCTTCGGAGGCGGCGGCTTCCGCACGGGGTTCTCGGGCTTCAGCGGCGGCGGCCGCGGTGCACGGCGCGTGCTTAGGGGCAGCAACCTCCGCATCAAGGTGAAACTTACGCTCGAGGAAATCGACCGTGGCTGCGAAAAGAAAATCAAAGTCAGCAAGTATGTCCCCTGCAAGACCTGCAACGGTACGGGTTCCAAAGACGGCAAGCTCGAGACCTGCCCCCATTGCCATGGCTCCGGCGTCGTCACCGAAACCAAACGCACCATCCTCGGCATGATGCAGACCCAGAGCGCATGCCCCCAGTGCGGCGGAGAAGGCAGTGTGGTCAAGGACAAATGCCACGACTGCCATGGCGACGGCATCGTCAAGAGCGACGAAATCATCACCATCAACATCCCCGCCGGTGTGCAGGACGGTATGCAGTTGGCCATGCAGGGCCAGGGCAACGCCGCCCCTCGCGGTGGCATTGCAGGCGACCTCATAGTGCTTGTCGAGGAGGTCGAGCATGACACCTTCGAGCGTCAGGACGCCAACCTCTACTACAACGCCTTCATCACTTTCGCCGACGCTGCCATGGGCGCCTCTGTCGAGATACCCACCCTCAACGGCAAGGTGAAAATCAAGATAGACCCCGGCACCCCCTCGGGTCGTGTCGTCCGCCTGCGTGGCAAGGGCCTGCCTGTTGTCAACGGCTACGGCCGCGGCGACCTTTTGGTCTGCCTCAACGTGTGGGTGCCCAAAGAACTCACTCGCGAGGAAAAGAAGATGCTCGAAGAGATGCAGAAGCACCAGAACTTCCAGCCCAACCCCACCAAGCAGGAGCGTGGGTTCTTCGATAAGATGAAAGAGATGTTCAACTGATGACCGAGGCCTTCCTACATTACATCTGGCAGCACCAGATGGTGTCGAGCAACCTCTTCACCACCAATGGGCAGCCTGTCGCCGTCCACCGCGTCGGCGACCTCAACCGTGATGCAGGCCCCGATTTCTTCAACTCCCATCTGTCCATCGACGGCGTCGAATGGGCGGGCAACATCGAGGTGCACCTCCGCTCTTCCGACTGGAACGCCCATCGCCATTCGCAGGACCCTGCCTACAACAACGTCATTCTCCATGTCGTTTATGAGCACGACTGCGACATCCGCCTCCAGAACGGCACCGTCCCCCCGACCCTCGAATTGCGCCGTTTCATCCATCCGGCCCTTGTGGCCAACTACGATTCCCTCATGGAGCCTTCGTCCGACGACTCCATTCCCTGCGCCCAGCGCCTCCCCCAGGTGCCGGGCTTTATTGTCGACTCCTTTCTCGACCGCCTGACGGCTGAGCGCATCGAAGCCAAATCGCAAGTCGTCCGCCGCCTCCTCGAGGAGAGCCGTGGCAGCTGGGAACAGACCTGCTACTGGCTTATCGCCCATTACTTCGGCGGCAAGGTCAACGCCCTCCCTTTCGAACTGCTGGCCAAGGCCACCGACCAGCGTCTGCTGGCCCGTTGGAAGGACAATCCGCAGCGCGTCGAAGCCCTCTTGATGGGCCAGGCGGGCCTGCTCGAGGGCTATTTCGAGGACGACTACCCGCGCCTGCTCCAGGCCGACTACGAAGCCCTGCAGGCCGGCGCCTCCCTCAAACCCGTCTCCGGCTATCTTTGGCGCTTCTTCCGCCTGCGCCCCTCGGCGTTCCCCACCATCCGCATCAGCCAGTTCGCCCACCTCGTGGCTTCCTCCTCCAATCTGTTTTCCACCTTGCTGGAAACGCCCGAAGCCGACCGCCTGGAGAAGCTGTTCGACTGCCAGGCTGCCGACTATTGGAACAACCACTACCGCTTCGACCAGTCCTCCTCGCGTTCCACCGTCAAGCGCCTTGGGCGCATGCAGGCCCAGCTGCTCATCATCAACGCCTGGGTACCGCTGCTTTTCGTCTACGGCGAGGTGCGCGGGCAGCAACAATACAAGGACCAGGCCATCGGCATCCTCGAACAGCTGCCGCCCGAGGACAACGCCGTCCTCCGCCGCTGCCAGGCCGCAGGCCTCAATGCGTCCAATGCGGCCCGGAGCCAGGCATTGCTCCAGCTGCACAACAACTATTGCCTTAACCGCCGATGCCTCAATTGTCGCATCGGCCACTCCATCATCAAACAAATTCCCCAAGAGAAATGAAAGCTTCCGAAATCTCCAGTGTCATTCGTCCCGTCGAGGCCTTCCTGCGCCGTCCCGAAGACCCCATACTGCACCTTCTCACCGACAGCCGCACTCTCGTTTCGCCCCATGGCACCCTCTTTTTTGCCATTCCCACCAAGCGCAACAGTGGCTGCCGCTACATCGACGGCCTCTACCAATCTGGCGTGCGCCAGTTCGTGGTGCCCGCCGACTGCGACCTCGACCTCCCCGAGGCCAATATCTGGCGTGTCGACGACGTCCTCGCCGCCCTCCAGCGCCTCGCCGCGCACCATCGTGCACAGTTCTCCTACCCCGTCGTGGGCATCACGGGCAGCAACGGCAAGACCATCGTCAAGGACTGGATTGTCCAGCTCCTCTCGCCCGACCGCCGGCTTGTCTCCAGCCCCAAGAGCTACAACTCGCAAATCGGAGTCCCCCTCTCGGTATGGCAGATGGAGGCGGGCCACGAGATGGCCGTCTTCGAGGCCGGCATCTCCGAGACCGGCGAGATGGCGCGCCTGCAGAAGATTATCCAGCCCACCATAGGCATCTTCACCAATGTGGGCCAGGCCCACGACGAGAACTTCCTCACCCGCCAGCAGAAGGTGGCCGAAAAACTGCAGCTCTTCACTCATTGCGAGGTACTTATCTATTCCACCGACCATAAGGACATCCACTCCGTCCTCTCCGACATCGAGAGCTTCCGCCACATCAACCGCTTCACCTGGGGCACCTCGGCCGACAATGCCGTGCGGCTCCTCTCCGCCTCCGTCGGCGACCGCTCCACCACGCTCTCCATCGCCCATGCCGACGACACCTTCTCCGTCGTCATCCCCTTCGTCGACCGCGCCTCGCAGCAGAATGTCATGCACTGCATCACGCTCATGCTCTACCTTGGCTACAGCCCCGCCGACATCACAGCCCGCTGCGCCAAGCTCACCCCCGTCGAGATGCGTCTCGAGATGAACGAGGGCATCAACAACTGCCTCCTCATCAACGACAGCTACTCCCTCGACCTCAACTCCCTGTCCATCGCCCTCGATTTCCTGCAGCACGAGCATCAGCACTTCAACAAGACCCTTATCATCAGCGACTTCCTCCAGACCGGCGTCCCCGACAGCGAACTCTACACTCAGGTGGCGCAGCTCATCGCCCAGCGCGGCATCACGCGCCTCATCGGCGTGGGCCCGGCCCTCTGCCACAACAAGAGCTGCTTCGCCGACGTCGAGGCGCTCTTCTACCCCTCCACCGAACAGATGCTCCACGACTGCGACTTCAACCGTTTCCAGAACGAGGCCATCCTCCTCAAAGGGGCCCGCATGTTCGAGTTCGAGAAGGTCGCCAAGCTCCTGCAGCGCAAGTCGCACGAAACCATCATGGAGGTCAACCTCGACGCCATGATCCACAACCTCAACTTCTACCGCTCCCGCATCAACCCCGGCACCAAGCTCATGGCCATGGTCAAGGCCTCGTCCTACGGCGCCGGCAAGGTCGAAGTGGCCAGCGCCCTGCAGTTCAACCATGTCGACTACCTCACCGTGGCCTACGCCGACGAGGGCGTCGAGCTGCGCCGCAACGGCATCCACCTCCCCATCATGGTGATGAACCCCGAAGAGGCCTCGTTCGACGACATAGTGAAATACCGCCTCGAGCCCGACATCTACTCCTTCCGCATCCTCGAACTCTTCTCCCAGCGCGTGCGCCTCTACGGCGAACGCATGGCCATCCACGTGGAGTTCGACACCGGCATGCACCGCCTAGGCTTCTCCGGCGACGACATACCGGCCCTCGCCGAGCGCCTCAACGCGCTGAAGGACGTCCTCCAGGTGCGCAGCATCTTCTCGCATCTGGCATGCAGCGAGGATGCCGCCATGGACGATTTCACCCGTGGGCAGATCAGCCGCTTCCGCACGTGGAGCGACAGCCTCGACGCGGCCATCGACCACACCGAGCCCATCCTGCACCACATCCTCAACTCCTCGGGCATCACGCGATTCCCCGAGGCGCAGATGGACATGGTGCGCCTCGGCATCGGTCTCTACGGCGTGGCTCCCGAACCCGCCGTGCAGGCCCAGTTGCGGCAGGTGTCGCGCCTGGTGACGCGTATTTCGCAAATCAAGGCCATCCCCACCGGCGACTCCGTGGGCTACAACCGCCGCTGGATTGCCGAGCGCCCCTCGCGCATCGCCATCGTGCCCATCGGCTATGCCGACGGCCTCAGCCGCCACCTCGGCTACGGCCACGGCCGTGTCAGCATCCTCGGCCACGAGGCACCCATCATCGGCAGCATCTGCATGGACATGTGCTTCGTCGACGTCACCGACATCGCCTGCGCCGAGGGCGACCCCGCCGTGCTCTTCGGCGAGGGCGACTTGCTGCAGCGCAACGCCGACGCCGCCGGCACCATCCCCTACGAGATGCTCACCGCCGTCTCGCCCCGCGTCAAGCGCGTCTACTTCCAGGAGTAAACTCCCGTCAGCCTCAAGGTGCACGCTGCCAAGGTATTGGCTTGGCGACGTGCACCCTTCGTATGTCTGCACCATGCCGTAGAGGTGCACCTCCTGGGCTCCCCACCGCGAGGGCAGCTCGATTGTCACGGTCCCCTTGCGCCGGTAGGTGGGCAGGCCCAGTTCGGCCTCCTGGCAGTCGGCGCCGATGGCCACCAGGTACACCTTGTCGCCCCCGCTGCAGGGCAGCTGCTGCGGGTTGAAGCTGAAGTCCACCGTCAGCTCGCGCCCGCCCCCGGCGTCCACCAGGGGTCCGAAGCCCACGGGCGCCGCCGGGCCGTCGCTCAGCACCAGCCGGCTGTAGTCCACCGCCAGCCGTCCGCCGGCCATGCCGAAGAGGTGCTTGTTGGCCTTCACGAAGAGGTTGCCCTCGGTCAGGTGCATCGCCAGCGCGGGCTGCCGCAGTCCCACGCGCAGCACCTCCACCAGGCGCGACGCGAAGCGCACCGCCTCGACAAACCAGCTGCGCTGCTCCAGCTGCGCCTCCGACCGCCGGTCGTGGATGCGGCGCGGATACGACCGCATGCACCATTTGCCACGCCACTCGTAGCCAATCACTGTGCCGACCTTGCCGGCAAATCCTCCGTTGATTCCTTCGATTTGTCTTGCCATAACCTTTTGATTTTAAGTGTTTATTAATGATAATTGAATTCCTGTGCCGCCGGGTGCGCGGCCGTGGGGCGAAGTACCCGCGTCGAACAGCGGCACCCTTATATATATAAAATAAGGCCTTTTTTTGGGAACTTTGTTTTTTAACTATTTTTTAACATTTCCGGACCTCTTTGCCGGGGTTTTCATCCCCCGTTCGCTCCCCGTTCGCTCCATGGTCTGCCCGGGCGGAGGATGGTAAAAAGCGGGTATGAAGGTGGTAAGAAGATGGTAAGAAGATGGTAGGTCAGGGGTGTTGGTTTCCAGCGGGTTGCGTGTGTCATATTCTTCCCACTGACGGCGGCCCGTTGTGAGGCGCCGCCGGGGTGGGGGAGGTTGGCATGCTTTTTGTGGTATTATTATATTTAGTGCGCATGTTTTTGTGTTGGGGATGAAACATTTTTGGATTTTGTACGTTTACTAATTTATCTTCCCGGCCGCGGGGCCGGAAGGCAGCAATAAAAGAGACCGAAACAGATTTATGAAATATAGTGATTTTGATGAGCTTGGCGAGATGCTTTCGCGCGGAATGAATGTGAAGGCGAGCATAGTGCCCGTGGTGGACGACAGCGACGAGGACGTGCTGCTGCACGACGACGCCATAGAGAACGAGATGCCCATCCTGCCGGTGATGGACCAGGTGCTTTTCCCCGGGGTGCTGATTCCCATCGCGGCGCAGCGCCTGAAGTCGCGCCAGCTGCTCGAGGCCGTCGACGGCACGGGGCAGCACATCGCCGTTTTTCCGCAGCAGACCAAGAACGACAACCCCTCGGAGGTGGACCTCTACCCCGTGGGCGTGGTGGCCAAGGTGCTGAGGGTGTTCAATTTCCGCCAGGATGTCACCGTGGCGGTGGTGCAGGGCGTGATGCGGTGCCACTCGCTGGAGGTCACCTCGCGCGACCCCTATATGCGCGGCCATGTCACCATGGCCCCCGAGTCGACCGAGAACATCGGCACCCAGGCTTTCAAGCGCCGCATGAAGCTGCTGCGCAAGCAGTATGGCGACATGATGAAGAGCCGCATGCAGGACGAGGAGCTGGCCCACATGCTCACCGGCATCGGCAGCGACAAGATTTTTGTCAACTTCGCCGCCACGCACATGGACATCGACGTCGAGCTTAAGTACGGCCTGCTGGCCTGCGACAACTACTACGAGCGCGTGGAGCGCATGCTGGAGAACCTCAACACCCTCAAGGGGCTCGACGAGCTGCGCCGCGAGATAGACAGCAAGACCAAGGACGAGATGGAACGTCAGCAGCGCGAGTACTTCCTGCGCCAGCAGATGAGCGTCATCCAGGAGGAGCTGTCGGGCAACGGCGGCGTGGACAACCCCTGGGGCAACCCCGATGTGGACGAGCTGCGCAAGCGCGCCCAGGGCAAGGAGTGGCCCGAACAGGTGGCCAAAACCTTTGAGCGCGAACTGGCCAAGATGGCCAAGATTTCGCCCATGTCGTCGGACTATACCGTGGAACTCAACTATCTCGAAGCCCTGCTCGACATTCCGTGGGTGGCTCCCAAGGAGGAGGCGTCGGACTACGACATCCGCCACGCCCGCGAGGTGATGGACAAGGACCACTACGGCATCGAGAAGGTGAAGGACCGCATAGAGGAATACCTGGCCGTGAAGAAGCGCCAGGTGGAGAAAGGCGTCCACCCCAAGGCCCAGGTGCTGTGTCTCGTGGGCCCTCCGGGCACGGGCAAGACCTCCATCTGCCGTTCCATCGCCGAGGCCATGGGGCGCCCCTACCGCCGTGTGGCCCTGGGCGGCCTGCACGACGAGGCCGAGATTCGTGGCCACCGCCGCACCTATGTCGGCGCCATGCCGGGACGCATCATGCAGGAAATCATCAAGGCCGGGCAGGCCAATCCCGTCTTTGTCCTCGACGAGATCGACAAGGTGCAGCCCTCGGCCCATGGCGACCCCTCGGCGGCGCTGCTCGAGGTGCTCGACCCTGAGCAGAACTGCCACTTCCACGACAACTACGTCAATATCGACTACGACCTCTCGAAGGCCTTCTTCATAGCCACGGCCAACAATGCCGCGGCCATCCATCCCGCCCTGCTGGACCGCATGGAGGTCATCGACTTCAGCGGCTACCTGCTCGAGGAGAAACTGGAAATCGCCAAGCGCCACCTGCTGCCGCGCATCATGCGCGACGCCGTGGTGGACCGCCGCACCATGCGCTTCACCCCCGAGGTGCTGACCGAGGTGGTGAACGACTACACCCGCGAGGGCGGTGTGCGCCAGCTGGAGAAGCAGCTCTCCAAGATGGTGCGCCACCGTGTGGTGCAGATGGAGAAAGGCGAGCGGTGCAAGTCGACCGTCACCCGCGACGAGGTGGCGAAGGTGCTGGGCCTGCCGCTGCACAACAGCGAACGGCGCCTGCCCGAGGCCCGCGAGGGTGTGGTGACGGGTCTGGCCTGGACGCCCGTGGGAGGCGAGATACTCTTCATCGAGTGTTCCCTCAGCAAGGGCAAAGGCTCCCTGACGCTGACGGGCAACCTGGGCGACGTGATGAAGGAGTCGGCCACACTGGCTTTCGAATACATCAAGGCCAACGGCAGCCGTTTCGGCATCAAGGCCGAGCAGCTGGAGAAGAGCAACCTGCACATCCACGTGCCCGAAGGCGCCACGCCCAAGGACGGCCCCTCGGCGGGCATCACGATGTTTGTGGCCATGGTGTCGGCGCTGACCCACCGCAAGGTGCGCCCGGAGGTGGCCATGACGGGCGAGATTACGCTGCGCGGACAGGTGACGCCCATCGGCGGCGTGAAGGAGAAAATCCTCGCCGCCAAGCGTGCCGGCATCACCGACCTGCTGCTGTGCCACGACAACCGCCGCGACATCGAGGAGATAGAGCCCCGCTACCTGGAGGGCCTGCACTTCCACTACATCGGCGAGATGAGCGAGGCATTGGACCTTGCGCTGGAGGGAAAAGGAAGCGATGAGGGAGGAGCGATGAGCGATGAGGGAAGGGTGAAGCGTGGTGTGCGCGGAAAAACAAACAGAAAGAAGACAAAATGATTATGGAACACAAGCATATACGTTTGGGTGGTTTTGGAACGAAAGTATGGGCCCTGCTCTTGGTGGGCCTTGCTCTCCACTCTCCACTCACCACTCTCCACTCCGTCCGGGCCCAGGGTTCGGCCTTCGTGGCCAACAGCCAGCACATGGCCATCCTGCCCGGCAATGTGAAGAATGTGTCGTTTGTCGACGGCGACATGTACTGCTTCGCCGCCGGCGTCATGCTGAAGGCTCAGCGCAGCGGCGAGCAGCTGCTGGGCTTCTGGGCCGACACCAACTTTGTGCGGCTGGGCGAGAGTGTGGAGTATGTGACCCGCCAACCGGAGACGGGCGACATCTATTTCACCTCGCGCGACGAGAAGGGTCGTTCGTTCCTCTACTGCTGCACGGACATCGGCACTAAGAGCGAGAAGGTGAAGCAGGTGCGTGTGGGAGGCGGATTGTTCAACAAGGGCATGACCGTGGAGCATCCCACCTTTACCGACGACGGGCGGCTGATGATTTTCGCCTCGAACGACGACCGTCACGGCGAGGGCGGCTACGACCTGTGGTATATGCAGTACGACGGCAAGCGCTGGTCGAAGCCGGAGAACCTGGGGCGCCCCATCAATACCGACGAGGACGAGGTGTCGCCGCGGGTGTATCGCGACTGCCTCCTGTTTGCGTCCAGCGGCCACACCGAAGACAACGACCACCTGAGCCTCTACTCGACGCGCCTGCTGGCAGAGCCGTCGGCCGAGGACTCGTCGGGTGCATTGCTCATCGGGCGCTACCGTGTGCAGCGTCTGCCGTCGCCGCTGAATGCTGACTATGCCGACGACTACGATATGGCCATCGACACGGCTACGGACTGCGGCTACTGGGTGTCGCGCCGTTCGTCGACGGAGACCGACTCGCAGCTCTATTCTTTCTCGGGTGCACTGGACGGCGTGCTGCTGTGGGGCACCGTGTCGGACAAGACGGCGCATGCCCTGTCCGGCGTGGCTGTGGTTGCCCGCCAGGGCAAGGACGTGGTGTGCAGCACCACGACGGACGAGGACGGCCACTACAGGGTGTATCTGCAGTGCAACCAGTTCTATGAGCTGAGCTATCAGCGTGACAACTATTTTGTGGCTTTCGAAGAAGTGAATACCGCCAAGAGCGAGGACGACTACCTCATTGCCGAGGCCCGTCGCGATGTGCAGCTGGACCGTATGCCGATAGGGCAGCGGATATACTTCGAGGACCTCTTCGGGCCCGATGTGGACGTGGAACTGAGCGAGCGAGGCATGGAGTTGCTGGCGCCGCTGGTGCAGTTCCTCAACGACAACCCCTCGATGAAGGTTACGATGAACCTTGTCAACGACCTGACGACAGACCGCAATTTCAATATGCTGCTCACCGACGAGCGCATCCAGACGCTGGAAAATTACCTGCTTCCATTGGTTCCGCCGACGGTCAAAATTTACGTCGACAATGGGTGCATAGGCCGCGACGGGTGCAGCAATGCCTCGGGAATGTCGCGTTTGACGGTGCTGATAAACAAGTGATTGAAAAATATTTCAAAAAAAATTTGGTCAGTATCAAAAAAAGTAGTACTTTTGCACCCGATTTCGAAAGGGAAATCGACCAAAATTGTTCGGGGTGTGGCGCAGTTGGCTAGCGCACTTGCATGGGGTGCAAGGGGTCGAAAGTTCGAGTCTTTTCACCCCGACAATTAAAAAAAGAAGAGGAACCTGAATGGGTTCCTCTCTCTTTTTGTATTCTGTTTGATGTTTAAATCTTGTGCAGGGTGTAGACTCGGTTTGGTCCCATGACCAAAGTCAGGTTGTCGCCATCGATGGTGAAGTTGAGCTCTGCCTCGGCGAGGGGTAGGTTGATTGTGCCATTGGGGGCGGTGTAGGAGTAGCTGAAGGTTCCGCCGTCGTCGTAGCCTGCCGAGGGAATGTCGGGAACAATATATTCTGCCCTCATGGTGCCGGAGTAGGAGTTTGCGAAGGCGATGGTAATGGTAATGTTGCCGTCGTGCTCGTTGTCGTCATCGTCGAGGTATGGCTGAGAAAAGGTTGTCTTCCATGTTGTGCCTTCGAGGCCGGTGGCTGCGGGGGCAGGGGAGGAGGACTGCCGGGTGAAGACTATGTCGCCGTTGTCGGTATTGGAAATGGTGAGCTTGTCGCCGTTGACGGTGAAAGACACGCTTAGGTTCTCTCCGGAGCCAAAAATGTCTTCAATGACGATGCTTCCGCTGCCGGTGCTGCCAGAGAGGGAATAGGAGTAGGAAAAGGGGAAACGGTATTCTCTGGGCTGTTCGGAGTCTCTCTGGGTTTTGGTGTCGAGCATTCCGGATGTTCCGTCTACAAAGGTTAACTGCCAGACAACGGTTTCTACGCTTACGGTGCCGTTATCGGCGGTGTCTGTTATTTGGTTTTGGGCTACCCATGTGGTCCCGGAGAGGGAGGATGGGGTGTCGGTGTCGTCGCTGCAGGAAGCGAAGAACGTTGTGGCAGCCACAAAGAATAGGGCCAAGAGGCGTGTTGCGTTTTTCATTGTTTTTGTTTTTTTTGTTTTTACAATAATTCTTCGAGTGTCCAGAGGCGGTTGGTGTTGGAGCCTTTGACGAGGATGGTGGCGTTGCTGGGGGTGTTCTCCTTCAGCCAGAGGCTTGCGGAGGGTGTGTCGGGGAAGCGGAGCATGTTGGCGGGGAGGTCGATGGAGTCGAACTCGGGGCCTATGAGGAGGACGCGGTCGAGATGGCATTCGTTGAGCAGGTCCACCACTTTCTGGTGTTCTTTCCGCTCCTCGTGTCCCAGCTCGTGCATGCCGCCGATGATGGCCATGGTCCCGTGCATCGACGAAAACGAGGCTATGGCGGCGGCCATGGAGGAGGGGTTGGCGTTGTAGCAGTCGAGGTAGAGGCGGTTGCCGCGGGCGGTTTCGCGGTACTCGGAGCGCTGGTTGGAGGGGGCGTAGGCCTCGATGGCCTCCTTGATGTCGAAAGGCTCGACGCCGAAGTGGAGACCCACGGCGACGGCGGCCATGCAGTTGTCGAAGTTGTAGTCGCCCAGGAGGTGGGTGTGGACGTTGTAGACGTTGTCGCCCACCTCGAAGTAGAAGTGGAGGTAGGGGTTGAGTGGCTGAGTGGCTGAGTGGCTGAGTGGCTGAGTGGCTGAAGACACCAGGGTGCCGCGGATGTCGGCTTCCTGGGAGCGGCCGTAGGTGAGGAGGGAGATGGGGGTCTTCTCGATGGTGGTGGGGACGAAGGCGGGGGTGTCGGGGGCATAGGCGGGGATGACGGAGCGCAGGCCGGGGATGGTGGCCAGGTGCTCGGCCTCGTGCATGAGGCGTTCGTTGTCGGCATTGACGAATACCAGCCCGTCTTTGCCGGCGAGCCAGCGGTAGAGCTCGGTCTTGGTCATGACCACACCCTCGAAGGAACCGAAGCCCTCGAGGTGGGCGCGGCCGACGTTGGTGATGAGGCCGCAGTCGGGGTCGGCGATGCGGCAGAGGAATTCGATCTCGCCGGGGTGGTTGGCACCCATCTCGACGATGGCCATCTCGGCGTTCTCGGGGATGGAGAGCAGGGTGAGGGGGACGCCGAGGTGGTTGTTGAAGTTGCCGCGGGTGGCGGCGGTGCGGTAGCGGCGGGCGAGGACGGCGGTGACCAGTTCCTTGGTGGTGGTTTTGCCGTTGGTGCCGGTGATGCCGACGACGGGGATGGCGAGGTGGCGGCGGTGTTCGCAGGCCAGCTCCTGGAGGGTTCGCAGCACGTCGGGGACGACGATGCAGCGGTCGTCGACCTTGTATTGCGGGTCGCTGATGACGCAGAGGGCGGCGCCCTGCTTCAGGGCTTGCGGCGCGAAGGCGTTGCCGTCGAAATGCTCGCCCCGGAAGGCGAAGAAGATGCATCCGGGGGTGATGGCGCGCGAGTCGGTGGTGACGGTGCGCGAGGATAGGTATGCTTGATAGAGTCGTTCTAAGGTGGTCATGGGATTTGGATTTTGGGGTTATTATTACGTGTTTACATTTGCATGAGTGAGAATTGCATGGCGAGCGGGGAGCTGGCGGTGCCGAGCTGGGAGCCGTTGTTGAAGACGATGGAGTCTTTGGCGAGGAAGATGTTGCGGTAGTGGTTGATGTAGTAGCGCATGGTCAGCGGGCGATGGGCTTCGGAAGGCGCCTGGATGAAGAGGAAGAAGCGTCCGAGGGGGTCGGGGTGGGCCAGAGAGAGGCACTCGTCTCCGCAGAAGGTGGCGATGAGGTCGGCGCTGTCGACTGCGACGGGCACGATGACGGAAGTGTCGGCCACCCCCAGTTTTGCCACCGTTACCACGGCTGTCATGCTGTGGTCGAGATCGTCGTATGTGGAGTCGACGGCCCAGGCGGGGGTGGCTACGTCGCCGTATGGTGTGGCGGCCGGGGTGGTGCCACCCTCCTTGCTGCAGGAGACGAGCAGCAGGGGCAGCAGGAGGGCGAGGAGGGATAATTTTTTCATTTCTTGATGAGTTTGATGGTTTGTAATGTACCGTCGACGACGGCTGTGGCGAAATAGACTCCGGCGGGGAGGTTGGTGGGCGGTGTCCAGCGCGAGGTACTGTTGGCCTGGAACTGTGCCACCGTTACACCGTCGATGTTGCGGATGGTGATGATGGTTGGCGTGGTGCCTGCCAAAGAGAAGTCCACATGGTGGGTGAAGAGGGTGGGGTAGGCGGCGAAGAGGGCCTCCGGGGCTGGCTTGGTGCTCAGTATCAGGGGCTGGGCGAGGCTGCCAGAGTGGCTGTCGGCGCGACTCTGCAGGGGCAGGCTGGAGTAGAGGCGCTGGTTGTCGGCGCTGAAGGTGACATCGCCTGCGAGGTCGGTGCCGAGGGTGAAGAAGAAGAGCGTATCGTTGCCTGCCACGGTGGCTTGGGCGGTGCCGACCAGCTGGCCGCCCACATAGGCACTCAGCGTTTCGCCGCAGAGGTCTCTGCTTTCCTCCGAGAGGGAGGCGACGACCGTCATGTTGGTCGCCGGACGCATCCCCGTTCCGTTTGTCGTCGGCAGGGTGCTGTGCGTCGCGAATGCGCTGTTCGTGGGATGGAAGGTGAAGTCCACCTCTGTGGAATCGGTGCGGAAGAAGAGGTAGCCCACTCCGGGAGTGAGGGTCTGCAGCGAACCTTCCCAGCGCTCGTTCTCCGAGAAGACGGCGAACTGGTTCTGCGACTTGATGATGTCGCCCACGCGGGCATGGTCGATGTAGTCGGCAAGGGCGTCGGTCAGGCTTTCGGTGGAGGTAAGCAGGCAGGGGAAGGGGTTCCAGCCGTGATGCAGCGTGATGGTGCGGTCGAGGTCGGTGCTCAGCTTGCGGCCGGCCACCTGAGTGAAAGAATGTGCGACGGCGGTACGCATCATGTACATGTGCTTGTGGTTTACATTGTTCAGGCTACCCACCCACTGGTCGCCGTCCCATTCGACAAACTGGCGTGTGGCCACACTCTTCAGCTGGTCGTCCCGGTTCCAGGGTACGGAGCTGAAGAAAAGACTGTTCACATCGCCGTCCCGCTCGGGAATGATGTTGAAGGACATCCAGTTCCAGCCCTCACTGAGGCTCAAATGCTGCACCTCGTTGGCGGTGGTGGAGAGTGTTACGGGGGCCGAGGGTGGCAGGCCCAGGGTGGTGTCGGTGTGGAAGACGACGTTGCCGACCGAGGGACTGAGGGGGTAGATGCGGCCTGTGGCAGCCTGCCATAGACGGAAGCCTATGGTTTCTCCGTCGAGGGCCTCGTTGCCGTGGATGGTGAGGTAGAGGTAGCTTGTGTTGGCGTCGGCGTTGAAGTCGACGTTGGCCAGTCCCGCGACCTCGCCCCCGATTATCGCCGCCACCATATCGCGCGGGTCGCTGTCGTAGACGCCGTCCACTATCACCTGTCCGCGCAGTGTCATCTGTCGGTCGTAGCGCTGAGGGTTGTCGTCAGTCCAGGGGCAGAGACTCTTCACCTCGACCATGATTTTCAAGGGCTCGGAGAGACCGTTCTCGTCGGTGAGGTAGATGATTTCGGAATATATGCCCACGGGCAGGGAAGGAGCAAGCGTGAGGCGGACGGGGACGACCTCCTGGGGGTTGATGGAGCCGTAAGACAGGCTGGCATGCAGCCAGTCGGGGAGGCCGTCGATGGTGTATTGGTGGCGCTGGCCGCTGATGTTGTTGATGTCGGCAGAGAGGACGTAGTTGTCGTCTTCGTTTTCGTAGAGCACACCCTCCAAACGATCGGTGTTCCAGGTGAGCACGTTCTTGTTGACATAGACCTGCCACATGGTGGGACTGATGGTGCGGTTGCCGTTGAGGTCCTCTACGTTGCGGACGGTGATGAAGATATTGTTTTTGTTGATTTCGCGGTCGGGCATGTTGAGGTTGATGAGGAGCTGGTCCTGGTTGTAGCTCCAGTCGAAGCGCATCTTGGAGAGCAGACCGCGCTGGCGGATGGGGGGAATGTCGGAATCGGTGGCGAAGAGCGCGGCCAGCGTGTCCTGCGAGGGGGATAGAATCAAGCGCTGTATCTTTTCCACCACTGTTCCGTCGGAGGCTTTGAAGATGCGGCGGTTGTTGACCGAGAAGCGCTCTTCGAGGATTCCGTTGCTGTTTTCCTGCTGTTCGCTGAAGGGGAGGAATGCCACGAGCCCCATCTCGTCGCCGTAGGGTGCCAGGTTGTCGAAGGCTTCGACGAGGCTTTGGGGCAGTGCTTGCTCGAAGAGGGCGACCTCGTCCAGAGTGCCACGCAGGGGTGTACGTCCGTGTGCGCCGCCGAGGAGCATGACGCCGCTGAGTCCGCCGAGGAAGTCTGTGGCGAAAGTGTTTGTGAGGTTGCCGTCGACAAATATGGCGCCGTTGTTCAATGTCCTGTTCACGGTGAGGACGTAGTGGTGCCAGGTGCCGTCGTTGAAGGAGCCGGAAGCCTGCTGGGTCATGTTGCCGTTGCGGAAAGTCAGACGATTGTTCTCGATGGCCACAAGGCATCCGTCCCATCCGGCTGCACCCATGTAGCCCCGAGGGGTCCAGCCTGCGGAGAAGAGCGGAGCATTACTCTCCGTTGTCCGGAACCAGAACATCAGCGTGTAGTCTTGAATGTTGGAGCGGGACAGTATGTTTTGGTCGAGGGTGACGGGGGTGCTGCCGTCGAGGTGGAGAGCATAGCCTTCAGGAGTGTCCCAAGAGAAGCCGTGGAGTGTCAGCGTGGAGCCCGATGCACGGTCGCGGCAGATGCTGCCGCGGCCCTCGTTCATGGGGTAGTAGGCTGCCAGCTTGCGTTCGTAGCCCGTCAGGCGGCGCTGGTGCGTCTCCGCTATCTCCGCCTGCGAGAGGGCTTTGATCCATACGCGTGCTTCGAGCATGTTGCCATTGAAACCGTGTCCGAAGACCAATGGTGCCGACTGCGAGGAGAGGTTTGCCAGATCTGCCTCGGGGTTGCCCGACGTTGTGTCGGTCAGCTCCTCGGTGCCGGCGAAGAAGCGCACACGCTGCTGGTCGAGGTCGACGACAGCCACCATGCGGCGGAAGTCGGTCAGGGGCTCCATGGGTAGCGAATAGTAATAGTGCTCTCCGGCGTACAAGTACATGCGGCACGCCGTGCCGTCGGGCGTCAGGCCGAAGGAGATGCCGCCAGTGGGGGAGGTGTGGCCGAAGAGTTCCTGTTCGGAGTCGATGGTGGGCGACTGCGGTTTGGCCATGAGGTCGATGGTGAACGATTTGTCGGCCAGCAGGCGTGTCACCGCACTGGAGGCTCCGCACGAGGGGGTGCCGTCGAAATGGAGCGAAGTTGAGGAGACAATGCCTGTGTGGGTGGTGACGCCTAGAATCTGGAAGTTATTGTCCTCGTCGAGGTAGTTGCCGGCGATGGGCTCGTTGAAGCGCAGCTTGATGTTGTCCGCCACACCGAGGATGCCGTAGGCGGGTTCGGGTTGGCCGAAGACGCGCGGGGGGCGTGTATCCTTGATGCCTGTCAGGACGGGCGAAGCCTTGGTGATGAACCCGCTGCCATGACGGCAGAAACTGACGGCGCGTAGGTCGTAGTGCTGCTCGATGGGGTCGCGTTCGCCATAGAAGTGCACGTTGTCTATGCGACCGCCGGTAATCATGGCCTTGTTGCCACTGGCAGCAGCGTAGCGGGCACTGTCGGCGTAGAAGGAACAGAGCGTTACCCACTGGTCAATGCTGTGCGAAGAAAGTTTGTATTGGAGCTCGATGTGGTCGAACCCCCTATAGTTGACGTCGAAGTCCTTGATTGAAACCGGCAGGTAGTACCCTGTCGAGTCCTGGGGCGACAACGTGTTCAGCACCCAGTTGTCGTGCGGCAGGTCCAACGATACATCGCAGGCCACCGGCATGAAATGCACCGAGAACTGGGCACGTCCTTTGTTTGTGCTTATGCAGCTGGACGACAATTCGATGACGAGGTCTTCAAAATCGTAGCCTTCACCGGCATAAACCTCCAAGGTTTTGGTGATGACCTGGTTGCCCTGAATATTGAATGTGCGTCCGTCGGTCAGCGGCATGCCGTCAATGTAGATGCGGGCACCATGGGGGTTGGACGGCTCGTTGAGTTTCAATTTGAAAGAGATGGGAGCGTCGACGCCGAGGCCGGCGGTGGCTTCCGTTTCGTTGTAAAGGCGGAGGGTGAACACGGCGGGACGGTCAGCGGGCACATTGCTGCGTTCGTGCACGTCGATGTCCACTTTCGGGTTCTCCAGTCTCAGGGTTCCTGCCGAGATGGGCATTTTGGGGCGGTAGAATTCTGTGCTGTCGGCCACCTCGCAGGGACACCTGCTGGCACCGCCGCGCAGGTAGTAGACCAGCGAACCATAGAGATAGTCGTCGCCGTCGTAGTCGTTTCCTTCGCTCACAAAGTCGCGTGTTGCTTCCGAATTTTGGTTGAATGCAAACTCACTGGCACTCTTTTTCAGCCGGTAGATGCTGAGGTCCATATTGCCGTAGAGGTCGGGCGCGAGGGTGTAGCCTATGGTGCGGCTGTGGGAGGTGCTCTCCTCTGGGTCGCGGCCGAAGTTGACGTCAATGATGGGTTTAAGACTGAACTTTGTTGCGCTCCCGGGGGCGTTCAGTGCCACATAAAGCGGATTCGCCGTCCCGTCTTGTACGGAGTTGAACGCCTTGGTGATGAGGTTGCCTATGCTCTTGCCAAAGGCACCCACCAGGCTCGCAAGATTGCTTGTCCCCAGTGTCGCTCCGGGGTAGTCACAATAGATGTGGAAGGCATCGCTGTACGTATAGCTTTCGCTGCGGCTCACGGTAGCTCCGCTGCCGATGGAGTAGGTGGCTATGGAGTCGTGCTGGTGTTGGTGAATGGCGGCGACCTTCTCAGCCTCGTTTTGGAGGAGTATTTTGTACCAGTCGGCGATGGTGTGGTTGAGGCTGGCGACCTGGTCGACGAAGTATGCGTCGCTGCCTTCGGGCTTCATGGGGAGGTAGTTGACGGCCCAGTCTTGGTCCTCTGGTGCAACGGGGCTCCAGTAGACCTGAGTGCCGCGGGCGTTGGCGACGGATTGGGCAGTGGCGCTGTCGCAGGTGAGCAGGAGCGCGTCGCGCTGTTGGAGGAGTTGTGGGATGAGGTTGTCGCGGATGTAGGTGTGGGGGTAGGCGAATGTGGCGGCAAGGTAGGGGCCGGTTTCGAGTTCGCTACCGACGACGAGGTAGTAGCGTTTTCCTGCCGTGTCAATGCCCTCGCCAACAGTCTGTAGGCTACCGTTGGCATTATGTCCGCCGAGAGCTGCGTAGGTCAGCGAGTCGAGGGGCTGCACGGCATCCGAGCGGCGGAAATAGACGTTCTGGACGGCGCCGATGTAGACATCCGCGTCTTGCCCCACCATGTAGGGACTGGAACTGGTGCTGATGCGCTCATTGGTTCGGAAGGTGTATTTGCCCACATGCTTGTAGTTGTAGCTGCTTTTTATGGGAAGGGTGAAAGTGTAGGTGGAGGAAAAGTCCATGTTCTGGCCGGCGACGACGCCTGCTCCAAGGCCGGTCCAGGCTCCCATGAAGGTCTGGGCCTGGGTGCCGAGGGTGAGCCCGAATTCGAGGCCGAACTTGAAGTTGAAGGTGTAGGTGTAGGAGTAGGAATACTCGGTGCCGCTTTCGATGTAGGCGGAGGATGTGCTTCCCGGCGGGTCGCGGAGGACGTCAAGGAGCTGTATGTTGCCGTGGGTGGAGGAGACGGCATTGGAAGCGGTGGTACGGTGGCCGGTGACATACCCCCGCACGGCCTGCAGCTGGACGTATTCTCCATCGCTTTCTACGGAGAGGTCGATGATGCGCTGGGAGTTGGTGTCGCTGCGAACGAAAGAGAGGTAGTCGATGGGGAGGGTGAAGTCCGCACTGCCGAGGGTGTCGAGTTGCATGACGACGATGTCTGTATTGCGGTGGGAGTTCTCGTGCATGCCGTTGTAGATTTTGAGGGTGCCGCCTTTAATGCGCACCTGGTCGGGGATGGCGTTGGGGTTGTTGTTGTAGTAGTAGTCCTCGTGGGCGTAGGCGCGGAAGCTGTAGTTGCCGCTTTGGAAGACGGGTGCACCGAAGAGGTAGTGGCAGGAACCGTCGGGGAGGGGGGTGGCAACGGGGACGTGGACGGTTTCGTTGGTGATGGTCTGGCGGGCGATGGAGGTTTCGCCGAAGTAGTCCAGCTCGACGCCGAAGCGGAGCTGGCGGCAGGTAATGGATATGGGGGCACGGTAGGTGAGTTTGTACTGTGCATTGCTGGTGGCATATCTCCCGATGAATCCATCGGGGGTATGGACCCCTTGGAATACGGTGTCTTGCCGTGTGGCGGCATCGCTGAGGTCGAGCACCTGGCTGGTACGGTCGGGAGGAAAGAGGGTGGCGTAGCCTGTGGCTGTGGCCTGGGTGATTTTCCAGCGTACGGGGAAGAGGTCGGCACAGAATTCTCCGGTGAGGGGGTCGGGTTCGATGACGATGCGTTTTTGCTGGTAGTGAACAAGTGTGGTGCCGACGGTGTCTGTACGGAGGAGGGGGTTGGAGGCGGAGGAGTAGACTGCCTGGTGGGGTACGGAGAATTCGAGGGTGTCCTTGGTGAGGTCGCTGGGGATGCGGACGACATGGCTGATATTGTCGCCTTCGAGTTCGAGCACGAGTCTCAGGTTGTCGCCGAGGTTGTTGCGCGAGAGTCCGAGACCTAGGGGTTGGTTGGCCTGGTCGAGGCCTCCGGCGACACGGCCGGCGACGCGCACCTTGGTGCGGTCCCAAAGGCGGACGCCGTCGAGCGGGGCGGAGAGGGTGAGGAGGTTGGTGTCGGCGATGCGCACGTAGCCGTCGCCGACGAAGGTGTGCCCATTCTTGACGACTTGGAGGGTGAAGGGGCTGCCACTGGGGACCTGGATGTCGAAGTTGCCGGATGCATCGGTTCTGACGAGTCCGCCGGAATAGCGCATGAGGGTGCCGTTGAGGCGGAGGTTGGCGTCGCGTACAGGCACGGAGCTGTTTTCGAAGAGGACACGTCCCGTGAGGCGCACGGCACTGATGTTTTCGAAGTCGATGCCTTGGGTGAGGCATCGTTGGAGCGAGAGGTTGACGGTGGCGGAGGGCGAAGAGGTTCCCTGGTAGTGGAATTCGGCGGTCTGGGAGGTGGGAGTGATGGAGTATTCCATTGAGCCCGCATAGGGGAGGCTGTCGAAGAGGTAGGCTCCGGTGGAGTCGGTGACGACGGTCTGCACGGTGGCACCGTCGGAGGTTCGTGTCGCGGTGACGGTGATGCCGGGGCATCCCGTTCCACCGGCATAGTGGACGCGGCCGGCGATGCGGCCATAGGGCGAGCGCGACCCGGTGGTCACGCGGCTGCTGCTGATGGTGTTCCCTTCGCAGGAGTAGACCATGGTGACGCGGTATTGCCACAGGGGGCTGATGAGGGGGTCGGCGTCGCGGTCGATCCAGAAGCTGTTGCGAGTGCGTCCCAGTTCTGACCAGGCGGCGTTGGTGTCGCTCTCGGGTCGTGCTTCGACGATGAATTCGCCCACACCGCCGTCGGTGACGCCCCATGTGATTCGCACATATTCAGGGCTCTCTTCCCGGGAGGCAGTGAGGGTGGTGAGGTTGGCGGCATTGGTGAAGTAGGGCTCATCGTCAACGGCATTCGTTATTTCCCACGGTCCCAGGGAGCCATTGTAAAGGTAGTGGAGGGGAAGCGTGGCACCAACGGTGTCGAAGAGGAAGGCATAGGAGTAGTGTATGCAGGGACTGGTGACTTCGTCGGTGATGGTCAGGGTGGGGAACTGGTGATAGTAGGTGTCGAAGTCGGGCGCACAGCGGATGCGGTCGAGGGCGGCACGGATGGAGTCGGCAGGGACTTGGATGCGGATGGTGTCGCCGGTTTCGTGCATAATCTTGAGGATGTAGAGCTTGGCACCATCGTCCCAGTAGCTGGAAGTGGCTCTGGGTGAGGTGTTGTAGTTGGAGTTGAACATCGACAAGGTGATGTGCACCTGGTGGTTGGCGTCGAAGTCGTCGTCGGTGCGGAAGAAGGTTGTGGAGTCGTATTGGAAGTAGGGCAGGGAGGCCGTGGCATCGAAGAACGCGCTGGCGGCGTAGGGATGTCCGTCCCAGCCCCAGGGGGCCGAGGAGGTGCGGCGCAGGCGGTAGTAGACGGTGCTGCCTCCCAGGGGGTTGGTCCAGGCGGCGCGCGAGGAGTCGATGTAGGTGTATGTGGTCTCGCTTACGGCGCTGTCGGGCCACTCGATGGGGAGAAGCTCGATGGTCTGTGCATCGCTGAAGTCGCTACGGTAGGCCCGCTGGATTTCGAACATGTCGTTCTGCACAATATCCTGCTCCCCAGGATGGCGCAGCTTCCAGGAGAGGGTTTTGTAGCGGTTGTCGCAGTAGGTGTGTGTGGTGTCGCCCACGCGGGTGTGGCTGTAGGTGGCCACGGAGAAGTCGTGGATGCGGTGGTAGGCGGGAATATTGACCTTGTTGGACACGGTCCACTGGCGGACTTCGGTGCTGTCGGTCGACGCAGAGCTCCGCACCAGCATGTAGATCCTGAACCCGGGGCGGACGGTGTCCTCGCTCTGAACATAGAGCATGCCGCTCTGCTCGGTGCAGGGAATACGCGTCGTATTCCAAGAGGTGTGATACAAATAGGGCTGCTGGAAGGAGACGTAGGGCACGGCGAGGAGTCCGCAGGCCGTCGCGGTGCCCTCGGCGGAGGAATAGAAGACGGGGTCGACGAGCTGGGGCTGGACATCGGCGGTGCCGATGTTGCTGAAGGTGGCGAGGCTGTAGGTGATGTTGTGGTAGCGGCTGTCGCCCTGGTTCCAGTCATATCTTTCATAGACAGAGGTTTGAACTCCCACGCTGAAGGTCACCTCGTGCATGTCCTCGGCGGGGTACCAGTCGAACTCGAGCGTGGTCAACCCTGAGTTGTTTGTTAACCACAGTAGGTGGGACCCCTCGCCAAACGAGGGATGGGTGCCGTCGCGGTCGGAGGTTATGACGACAAAGCCCGACATTACGGTGACGGTACCATTGATGAAGGAACCGGCACGGAAGTCCACAATCGTATGTCGCTCCGTTTCGCCGTTCTTCTGGTACCACACGTTGCCGGTGCCCGTGGCATAGTCGGCACCGCCACGGTCTTCCTGGAATATGGGAACCTTGAAGTGGATTTTGTCTCTGCCCCTCAAGGCGGCATCGTAGTAGTTGGCATCGGTCAGGTGGTTGTTGAATGCACCGGCCGTATATGGCAGCATCGCCATGAACAGCAGCAGTACGGATGCAATTCGTAAAGGAAGTTTCGTTCTGTAGTCCTTCCGGCAGCCCGCCCAAGCGCGCAGGCTGTCCGAAAACGCTTTTGTCAAAAGTGGTTGGTTTCCCATAAATGATTGAATTCTTTAGGATAGAGTATCCTGTTTCCCTATTTTTATTTTTTGTTTTTCATTATTGTAAATTGCATGCAAAAATAGCAAAAAAAAACGACATATTTTTACCTGAAAAAACGAAATTTTTAATTCGTTGATACACAGTAGCCTTAACCTATCATCTTCTTCCCATCTTCTTACCACCTTTTTACCCTCTTCATACCTTCTTTTTCGGGAGAAGAATTTGGTAGGTCCGGGGAGGGAACGGAGGGGGATGACAGGACTGCCATTTTGTCAGTCTGTGCAATTTTTTTCTGATGTTTGCTTTTTTTATTGTACTTTTGCAAAAAAATTGGAGTGGGGGAGAGTGCTGTGTTCAGTGTTTGGTTTTCAGTGTTTAGTGTCTAGTTTTCAGTGTTTGGTTTTCAGTGGGGAGTTTGAATAATGAATTTTTCAATAATTAAAATTAATAAACAAATGATGAAACGTTTTTACATTTTTTTGCTGGCTGCTGTCATGCTGGTGCCTGCTTTTGCAACGGCACAGACTACCAGTACCGAACTGACCAACCTCGTGGTCTTTGTGCGTTTTGCCGACGACGAGGAGATTGACCACCCCTTCGACTCCATCGACGCCATGTTCAAATCGCGTCAGGAGGGCTACTACAGCGTGTACAACTACTACGACGCCATGACCTACGGCCGCATCCACTACAACACCGTCTACACCTCCAATGTGCAGAACGGCGTCATTGTCTCCTACCGCGACACGCTGCCGAGGGGCGCTTACCAGCCGTGGAGCGAGACGAACCCCATCGGATACCAGTTTGAGATTCCCTTTATGGGCGTCTGCATGTTCGAGGCACAGCTTCTGGCACGCATACTGGACTATGTGGATTCCCTGCATCTGGTGCCAGACAGCGTGGTGCTGGACGGCAATGGCGACGGGTTTATCGACAACGTGAGCTTCGTTGTCAAGGGGGGTGTCGGCGAGTGGGCGTCGCTATTGTGGCCCCACATGGAGTATTTCCCGCACGACTCCATCGACCATCCTGTCACCGTCAACGGTGTGCGCCCCAACACGTTCAACTTCGAGTTCGAGGGTGCTGGCGACGACTATTTCAGCACGGGAGTCTTCTGTCACGAGATGGGGCACTCTCTGGGACTGCCTGACTTGTATCATTATGTGAACTACCGCGATGTGTTGCCTGGAGGCTATTGGGACATCATGAGCACCAATGCTCTCGGCCCCAACCACACCGCCGCCATCTACAAGCACAAGATTCTCCATGTCTGCGACGCGCCCATCGAGATTACCGCCGACGGCGACTACACGCTGCTCAGCGTGGGCAGCAGTCCTTCGCGCAACTGCTACTACATTCGCTCGTCGGAGGACACCAACCAGTGGTTCACCTTCGAGTACCGCAACAACGAAGACCCCTTCGAGCAAGGACTTATGGGCAGCGGACTGCTGGCGGCACGCTGGGTGGACAGCATACCGCTGGACTACAGCGGGAGCTTCGCCAATGCTTTCTTCGACGGCGGCAACCGTGTGCACCAGTACTGGATTTTCCGTCCGGGTAGCGAGAACGACACCGTGCAAGGCTCTGTGTTCTTTGCCAACTTTGGCCAGTCGGGGAATGGCACCTCCTTCGGCCCGTCGACCGACCCCCATCCCTACCGCACCGACGGCACACCGGAGACCAGCTTCGAGATTACCAACATCTACGACCACGGCGACTCGCTGACCTTCCACGTCCACTTCCTTTCGCCCAACGGTATCGACAACGAGCCGATGGTCGACAATGTCAAGGTCTACGCCCAGGATGGCAACATCGTGGTTCTCGGCGCCGACGGCGAGCAGGTGCAGGTCTTCGACGTCATGGGCCGCCGCGTGGCCCCGCGCGACCTGCGCTCGGGCGTCTACGTCGTCAAGGTCGGCAACCGCGCCGCGCGCAAGGTTGTGGTTGCGAGATAGGCAGGTCACCTCCTGACTGCCATTTTGTCAGCATCCGTGTCAGTCTCGGCAGACTGGCACGGATGTTGTTATTATGAGGGTGTGAATGTTCAATCAGAACGAAAAGAACAAAAAGAATTTCTGATGGTTCTGAAAGTTCTGATTGAGATTAAAAAAAGCAAACAAAAAAAGAAAGGAAAACAATATGAGCAAAATCATCGGAATCGACCTCGGCACAACCAACAGCTGTGTGAGCGTCATGGAAGGTAACGAACCCGTAGTTATCGCTAACAGCGAGGGCAACCGCACCACCCCCAGCGTGGTGGGATTCCTCGAGAATGGCGACCGCAAGGTGGGCGACCCCG
>DFIZ01000046.1:40060-45937 GCA_002372855.1 Bacteroidales bacterium UBA3684 | reverse complement strand
AGAAGGGCCGAATCGGGTAGGTGTCTGACCCCGTTGGGAGGGGGGCTAGGCACGGGGTCGCGAAGGGGGAAGAACAGGGGAAGAACGGGGGAAAAGAAATAATTTTTGCGCTCATTCAAAAAAAAAGTGTATCTTTGCATTTGCTCTCCCAAAGGGAAAGCGCGAGTTTTAAACCTTTAACTTATTATTATATAAGTAGTTCTACAAACAAAAAACCATCAAGATGGAAGAGACCAACAACCTGCAGAACGCCCCCGAAGAGGCCCTGCCGAACACTGAGAACGTTGCCGCCGAGGCAGCCGAAACCCCTAACGCCACCCCCGAGACGACGGAAACCCCTGTCGCCGAGGCTAAGGAAGAGCCCGCCAACGCCGAGCAACCGCAAGAGGCTGCAGCTCCCGAAGCCGAAGTCGAGCCTGAACCCGAACCCGACTACAGCGCCTGCACCCGCGAGGAGCTGGTCGAGGCCATGAAAGAACTGATGGGTCAGGATGTACAGAAAATCAAGAACCGCGCCGCCGCCATCCGCACCCGTTTCAACGAGCTGAACCGCGAGGTGCAGAACGCCGCCTTCGAAAAATTCATCGCCGAGGGAGGCAACAAGGACGACTACCAGTACGAGAACGACGCCGTGGCCGAGGAGATGCACCGCCTGCACGACCAGTACCGCGCCGCGCGGCAGAAATACCTCGACGACCTCGAGCAGCAGAAGAAACGCAACCTCGAGGCCAAACAGGCCCTCATCGAGGAGATGCGCCAACTTATCGACTCCGACGAGGAGCAGGTGCGCACCGCCATGGACAAGTTCAACAACATCCAGGAGCGCTGGAAAGCCATCGGCGAGGTGCCCCGCGAGCAGATGAACGACCTCTGGCAGAACTACCACTTCCAGATTGAACAATTCTTCAACAAACTGAAAATCAACCGCGAGCTCCGCGCCCTCGACCAGAAGCGCAACCTCGAGGAAAAGATAAAACTCTGCGAGAGCGCCGAAGAGCTCATCATGGAGCCCTCGGTGACCAAAGCCTTCAAGGGCCTGCAGGACCTGCGTGCCCGCTGGAAGGAAATCGGTCCCGTGCCCACGGAGCAGAACGAGGACATCTGGCAGCGTTTCTGCAACGCCGCCAACCAGATCGACGAGCGCCGCAAGGAATACTACGACCAGCGCAAGGAAGAGCTGGACAATAACCTGCTGGCCAAGCAGGCCCTCATCGACAAGGCCGCCGAGCTGACCGAGAAGCGTCCCGAAACCACCAAAGAGTGGAACGACACCACCAATGCCCTCGACGAGCTGCTGAAGGTGTGGAAGACCATCGGCCCCGTGCCCCGCGAGGTGAACGAGGAGATTTGGACCAAGTTCAAGGGCATGATCGACAAGCACTACAGCGAAAAGAAGGAATACTTCGGCGCCATCCGCGACGAGCAGGAGGCCAACTACCAGAAGAAGGTGGACCTCTGCCTCAAGGCCGAAGCCATCGCCAAGCGCGAGGATTGGAAGCACGCCACCGAGGAGCTGCTCCAGCTGCAGCAGGAATGGAAGAGCATCGGCTCCACCAGCCGCAAGGTGAGCGAAAAGGTGTGGCAGCGCTTCCGCAAGGCCTGCGACGAATTCTTCGCCAAGAAGGGCGAGTTCTTCGCCGAGCGCCGCAGCTCGGAGAGCGAGAACCTGGCCGCCAAGGAGGCCATCATCGCCGAGTTGAAGGCTCACCAGTTCGGCGACGACCGCGAGGAGAACCTGGCCGCCATCAAGGAGTTCCAGCGCCGCTGGGCCGAGGTGGGCTTCGTGCCCATGGCCGAGAAAGAGCGTCTCCAGAAGGAATTCCGCGGCGAAATCGACCGCATATTCGAGCAGCTGAAAATCAGCGCCCGCGAGGCCGAAGAGACCGCCTTCCGCGAGCGTATCCGCAACGCCGGAAGCGACGCCCGCAAGTTCGTCAACAACGAGCGTCAGGAGCTGCAGGACAAGATTGAGAAACTGCGCAGCGACCTGGCCCTGTGGGAGAACAACCTGGGATTCCTGGCCTCGAGCAAACAGGCCGACCTCCTGAAGCAGGAGTTCGAGAAGAAGATGCAGGGCGCCCGCCAGCAGATTGCGCTGATGCAGGCCAAGCTCCGCATCCTCAACGAAGCCGAGAAGGCCGAGAAAGAGGAAAAGAACGAAAACGAACAATAAGCCCTCATGGCCAACGCAACCATAGGCTACATCTTGCACAGCGGCAAGAACTCTAAAGCCGGCTACTACCTCAAAGCCGGCTTTAGAGATTTACTTCCCGACAGCTTTTTCCGCCTCCGGCTGGAGGGCGAACTGGAAGCCTGCCGCAAGCTGTACGACGAAGACTATGTGCAGGACCGCGTGGACTACTACTGCCGCTTCAACGAGCACCGCAACCTGGGCCCCGGCGCCCAGGCCATCGGCGGCCTCCGGAAACGCAACCATGGCAGCACCTACTACTACG
The DNA here is from genome assembly GCA_002372855.1 of Bacteroidales bacterium UBA3684. Taxonomy (GTDB): domain Bacteria; phylum Bacteroidota; class Bacteroidia; order Bacteroidales; family P3; genus Colimorpha. Next base: position 43,481 of record DFIZ01000046.1, on the reverse strand, counting down.
ACAGCCGCGAGCTGCTGCAGTGGTTCGACCCGGAGCTGAGGTGGAACTACGTCTTCGGCGATGTGCGCGACATACCGCCCTACCCCTCCATCGTCAAAAGCCGCAGCCTGAAAAACGACCTCCACGCCGCAGGGCACGAGGACAACAGCAACAGCGTGCTGTTGAAACTGGATAAATGCCGCCACTACGTCTTCCTGCGCGACCGGCGGCCCTTCGAGTCGAAAGCCGACCGTGCCATCTTCCGCGGATACATAGGCCAGCGCCCCAACAGGCTATTGTTCTGCAACACCTTCGCCGGCAACCCGCGCGTTGACGTGGCCAACACCCTTTCGGGCGGAAGCCCTTTCGCCGAGGAGAAGATTCCCAACTCGGGCAATGCGGCACCGCGCCTCTCGCTCTACGAGCATCTGGACTACCGCTACATCATGGCCCTCGAGGGCAACGACGTGGCGTCGAACCTGCGATGGGTGATGTCGAGCCAGTCGCTGGCCGTCATGCCACGGCCCACGTGCGAATCGTGGTTCATGGAGGAACGGCTTGAGCCCGGTGTGCACTACATCGAGGTGAAAGACGACTACAGCGACCTGGAGAGCCAGCTCGACTACTACAGCGCCCATCCCAAGGAGGCCAAGGAGATGGCCCGACGCGCAAACGAGTATGTGAACCAGTTCCGCGACCTGCGACGCGAGCGCTACATCGGACTGCTGGTACTGCAGAAATACTTCAAACTGACCAACTAATGAAACGATACCTATTATTCCTGTTGCCGGCAATGCTGGCTTTTTCGGGCTGTGGACACAAGGCCGAACCCGTGAAGCTGCTTCGTTTTGAGCAGTTTCTCTTTGCGCATCAAGGCAACGCCGCCGACTTCCAGACGCCGCTGCTTAACTACAATCCCGACGACCCAGCCTTCATGGCCGCCCTCGACGACTTTGTGAACGACCCCATGGTGCAGCGCATCTACACCGTCACCGACAGCCTGTACCACGACCTCTCGTGGCTCGAGCAGGAACTGGGCGACGCCATGGCACGCGCCCGCGAGCTCTGCCCCGAAATGAACGTCCAAAACTTCTACACCCTTGTCACCGCCGACCTCGGCAACTACCCCAACCGCGTCTTTGGCAACCTCACCGACATGGCCATCAGCATCGACAATTACACCCTTGGCCACGTGGAGGAGATGCAACGCTTCGGCCTGCCGAACTATATCACACGCCTCTGCCGTCGCGAATACATAGCCTCCGACGTCATGGCCGATGCCGCCCGGAGCCTTATCGCCCTGCCCGACGGCGACCTGACCTTCCTGGACTACGCCATCGCCGAGGGCAAAACACTCTATTTCCTCGACCAGGTGCTGCCGTCGACCCCCGACACCGTCAAGCTCCGCTACAGCAAGTCCCAGCTGGACTGGATGCAGGAGAACGCCGAGAACGTGTGGGGATGGCTGATACAGAACAAGGTGCTCTTCAGCAGCGACATGACGCAGCTGAACAACATGGTCGACGACGCCCCCAAGACCAACGCCTTCGGCGAAGGGTCGGCCCCTCGCACCAACGCCTGGCTTGGATGGCAGATTGTGAGACAATACATGAAAAAGACCGGAGTGTCGGTGAGCGAGCTCTTCGCCGACACCGACAGCCGCAAGATACTGGAAACCTCCGGCTGGCGTCCCTGAAAGCCAAAAGTTATGAGTTAAGAGTCATGAGTCATGAAAAAGAAAGCGCATAACACATACATCTACCTGCTGTACAAGCTGCTGCTTGCATTCGGCGCGCTGGAGGCCATGCAGATACTCTTCCATGCCGCCAACAGTCATATCTTCCACCTCGAGACCTTCGGCGAATGGGCCGGGGTGATTGGGGGCAACCTGGTGTTCGGACTGGCAACGGTCTGCATGGTGCTGGCGCCATTCGCCCTGCTGATGCTGCTGCCCACCAAAGCCCGTTGGCAACGGTGGTACCGGATCCTCACCGAGGTGCTCTACGTGCTTCCGGTGCTGTTCCTTTTGGTGGCACGTGCCGCCGACTCGGCCTACTACCAGTACACCTACCACATGCTCTCCAACGAAATCTTCGCCTACCTCGGCAACAGCGGCCCGATGGACAAGATGATACCCCACTTCATGGTGAACTATTGGTACGCCTTCGTCTTCGGCATCCTCATAATCGTGGCCTTCTTCGTCGTCAACCATCGCATACGCCTCGCCAAGCGCAACCCCAACACCGTGATGGCCAACGAGCTGATCGGCCTTGGCGCCGGACTGCTCGTGGTGTGGTTCCTCATGCGCGGCGGCTTCGGCTCCTTCATCCAGCCCGAGGACGCCACCCGCTACTGCCAGCCGAAGAACATACCCCTGGTGAGCAACAGCGGCTACAACATCGTCCGCACCCTCATGCGCCCGCAGCTGGAGCGGCACAAATACATGCCCCAGCGCACCGCCGACCAACTCTTCTCCCCCGAAAACATCCCCCTGGCTGCCAAGACGGCCCCCGTGCTCGACACCACCCCCGACAGCCTCCGCACCCTGCCGCCCAACGTGGTGCTCATCATCGTGGAAAGCTTCGGACAGGAATACAGCGGCATCTACAACCACCAACCCGGCGCCGACACCCGCACCCCCTTCCTCGACTCGCTGGCGCGCTATAGCACCGTATATCAGGGCCGTTCCAACGGCAAACGTTCCATCGAGGGCATCACCGCCATCAACACCGGCATCCCCACCTGGATGTACGTCCCCTTCGTCAACAGCACCTATCGCAACGACAGCATCCAGGGCATTCCCACCGTACTCAACCGCCACGGCTACCACACCGCTTTCTTCCACGGCAGCCACAACGGCGTGATGGACTTCGACAAGGTATGCCAACGCATCGGCTACAAGGAATACCTCGGCAAGAACGAGTTCGAGGCCGACCCCAAGAGCCGTCCGGAGGACTTCGACGGCGTGTGGGGCATCTACGACAAACCCTTCCTGCAATACGTCGTGCGCCGCACCAACACCTTCCGCCAGCCCTTCCTCACCACCGTCTTCACCGTCACCAGCCACGACCCCTTCCCCCTCCCCGACCAATACAAGGACCGTTTCGTCGAAGGCCCCCACCCCATCCTCAAGTGCGTGGAATACATGGACAACGCCCTCCGCAAGTTCTTCGACGAGGCCCGCCGCCAACCCTGGTTCTCCAACACCATCTTCATCATCACCGCCGACCACAGCGGCCCCGGCATCACGCCCGAGTACCACGGCTACGACGGCTGGTACCGCATCCCCATGGTCGTCTTCGACGCCCGCAACCCCCAGGGCCGTGTGTCGCAACGCATCGTCCAGCAGACCGACCTCCTTCCCTCCATCGTCGACTGGCTGGGCTTCGACGACCGCACCCTCGCCTTCGGCCAAAGCGTCATGCAGAATCCCGAACAGGGA
>DFIZ01000046.1:36133-40004 GCA_002372855.1 Bacteroidales bacterium UBA3684 | reverse complement strand
AATCCCGAACAGGGATGGCAAGTCTTCTTCGGCAACGACTACTTCTGCATGGTCAGCAACAACCCCTCCAACCCCACCCTCCACGACATCACCGTCATCAGCGGCATGCGCCGGGACGACACTGACGAGCACCTCCTGCAATGCACCTACGAGGAAGGCACGCCCGAAAACCTGCGTTTCCTCAAAGCCGTGCTGCAGCAATACTTCAACCGCGTAATCGACAACAAACTCCTAGCCCAATGAAAAAAAAGACAGCCATCATAGTAAACCCCATCTCCGGCATGGGCCGGCAGAAGAAAATAGAGACCCTCCTGAAGGACAACCTCAACCAGGATCTCTTCGACTACACCGTGCGCTACACCGAGCGCATCCACCACGGCACCGACCTCGCCCGCGAGGCCGTCGACCAAGGCTACGACTGTGTGGTAGCTGTGGGCGGCGACGGCAGCGTCAACGATGTGGCCCAGGGCATCAAGGACAGCGGCGTCACCATGGGCATCATACCCTGCGGCAGCGGCAACGGCCTCGCCCGCACCCTCAAGATCCCCCTCAAACCCGCCCTCGCCATCCGCACGCTCAACCAGATGAACGAACTGGCCATCGACTCCATCGTCATCAACGACCGCTGGCTGTCCGTCAACGCCGCCGGCGTGGGCTTCGACGCCTATATCGCCCGCCTGATGCATGCCGCCAAAACCCGCGGCTTCGCGGCTTACGCCAACCTCGTCCTGCGCGAATACGCCTCCTACAAGAGCAACACCTACCGCATGACCATCGACGACCGCACCATCGAGCGCAGCGCCTGGTTCATCGCCGTCGCCAACGGCCGCCAGTACGGCTACAACTTCGCCGTGGCCCCCAAAGCACAGCTCACCGACGGCCTCATCGACATCAGCATTATCGACAAAATACCCCTCGACCACATTCCCATCACCGCCCCCCTGGCCTTCATGAACCTCCTCGACCACTCCCAGCATGCCGAGATGTTCCGCGGCAAGGAAATCATCATCGAGGGCAACGTGCACAAATGGGTCAACATCGACGGCGAAGGCGAGAACCTCGGCAAGGAACTCCACTTCGTCAACCACCCCCAATCCGTCAAAATCTTCGCACACAAATGATAGTCTATTCCACCAACCCCGACTTCAACCTCGAGCCCGACGAGCCCCAGGTCGAGACCCTCGCCCCCGAGCGGCAGAAACTGCGCGTCAGCATCGAACGCAAAGGGCGCGGCGGCAAGACGGCCACCATCGTCAAAGGCTTCGTCGGCTCCGACGACGACCTCCAGGCCCTGGCCAAACAACTCAAAACCAAATGCGGCACCGGCGGCTCCGCCAAAGACGGCGAAATCATCATCCAAGGCGAAATCAAAGAGAAAATCGTCTCCATCCTCCAATCGCTTGGCTATAGCAACACAAAATAACTGAGGGGCAAGAGGTGAGGCCGTTTACTTCTTCACCCTGCCGGCCTTGTAGAAATGCTTCTTCCAATAGGTGTTCTCAAGGCTGCTCACACTGACGCCGTTGCTGGTGGACGAATGGGCGAAGAGGTTGTCCTTAAGGTATATGCCCACATGCGAAACCTTGCCGTTGCTGTTCTTGAAAAACACCAGGTCGCCCTCGCGGAGCTGCGACCGCGGGATGAAATTCACATTGCGCGTCATATCGTTGGCCGTGCGGTTGAGGGCGATGCCGTAGACCTCCTTGTAGATGGCCCCCACAAAAGCCGAACAGTCGATACCGTTGCGGTCGGTGCCGCCGTATTTGTAGGGCACTCCGAGCCATGAATTGATGGCCTCGTAGAGCGCCATGTTGTCCTCTGCGCTGTAGGTCAGGCCCAGGGGGTTGCTGCCACGGGCGGTCGTGTTGCGCGCCACGGGGCGGGCAATGACCGGCGTCTCGGCGACCACCTCGTCGGCATAGAGCTGCCCGATGATGAAATCCTCGTCCTCCAGGTCGCGCGACATGAAGGCCTTCAGCGAGTCGCATCCCGTCAGCAGCAGCATGCCGAGCGCCATCAATATTATATTCCGGTATTTAATCATTTATCTTAACTCTTAAACTCGTCACTCGTCGTTCGTCGTTCATCACTCATCACTCATCACTTAATAACAAAAACATCCTCGTTGGGCCGCTTCATGTAATAATTCTCGCGCCCGTAGTGCTCTATGGCGTCAAGGTTGCCCTTCAGGGTGGCGTTGTTGATGCTGTCCTGCACGATGGCCTCGCGCAGTTGCTCCTCCTCCTCGTGCAACGCCGAGACCTGGCGGCTCAGCTTCATGGTCACCAGAAGGTTGTTCTGGTCGAGGAAGAGTATCACCGCGGCGAACACCGCCGTGGCCACCCAGTATTTCAAACCTTTTATTTTCAGCAGTTTCTTCATGGCTATCTCACTTTCAGCCGCTGGCCGACATTGATTTGGTCACGCCTCAGGCCGTTGAGTTTTTTCAGTTTCTGCACCGTCAGGCCGTACTTGCGGGCTACGGACGAGAGCGTGTCGCCCCTCTTCACCGTGTAGTACCTTCCGCTGCCGCCCTTCGACGAACTGGCCTTCTCAGCCTTCTGCTTGACGGGCTCGACGGCCATCGGCCGGCGCGAGAGGCTGTCCTGCGTCTTGGCGTAGATGCTGTCCTGGTTGGCAATGAAACGTTCCATCCTCGCCACGGGCAGACAGAGCGAGTAGCGTCCCGACGAGGCCGGGATGAAGTCCGCGCGGTACTGCGGATTCAGCGTGTGCAGCTCGTCGTAGGCCACGCCGGTATACTCCTGCACGTAGGTCATCAGCACATCGCGGTCGAGCATCAGCGTGTCGGTCTGCACCGGCACCTTGATCTCCACCGGACGCAGCCCGTGCTCGCGGTAGTAGTTCATCACATAGGTGACGGCAATGAACGCCGGGATATATCCGCGTGTCTCGCGCGGAAGGAAATAGTATATCTCCCAGAAATCCCTCTTGCCGCCGCTGCGGGCAATGGCCTTGTTGATATTGCCCGGGCCGCAGTTGTAGGCCGCGATGGCCAGCGTCCAGTCGTCGAACACCCTGTGCAGGTCGCTCAGGAAATGCGCGGCTGCGTAGGTCGACTTGTACGTGTCGCGGCGCTCGTCGACCAGCGAGTTCACCTCCAGCCCGTAGTTCTTGCCCGTGCTGTACATGAACTGCCACAGTCCCGCGGCGCCCGCCCTCGACGTCGCCATCGGGTTCATGGCGCTCTCCACGATGGTCAGGTACTTCAGCTCCTCCGGCACGCCGTAGCGGCTCAGGGCATCCTCGAACAGCGGATGGTAATACTGCGACAGGCTCAGCATCACATCCAGCCTTCGCGACATATACTTCAAATAGAAGCGGATATACGAGCGGACCTCGCTGTTGAACGTCATGGGGATAACCGTATGGAGATTGGCGAGGCGGTTGGCGATGACCGAATCGGGCAGGGCGTCGAACTCTTCGAGCGACAGCTCGCGGCTGCTCAGCAGACGGCTGTGCGAGAACTGGCGCAGGTAGTAGCTGCCTATCAGGCTGTCGTAGGCATCGGTGTAGCGCTTGGTCATCATCTCCACCTCGTCGCCGTCAAAATTGCCCTGTGCCGTCGCCGGTCCCCCCAGCGCCAGCATCAGCAGCATCGCGGCAATATGGTGCATTTTCAGATTCATACCCCTCTTAACGCAAAAAAAACAATTATAGTATGCAACCCTTCAAAAAAAAAAGCACCTCCGCGCGCAAGTGCCTGTCGTACACCGCCCCGACACCTGCCAAATTCGGCCCTTCTCATATAGTTCCTATATACTTCTCATATACTTCTTATATCACCTATATAAGAAGTATATGAGAAGTATATGAGAACGATATAAGAACGATATAAGAAATGCCGAAT
>DFIZ01000046.1:0-36097 GCA_002372855.1 Bacteroidales bacterium UBA3684 | reverse complement strand
ATCATGTACCTCTTCGACCCCTGTCGGAGTGGTCGCGGAAAAAAAAATTTTCGCAGGTGCATACCAATATGGATTTTTTTTCGTTATAGAGATGTTTTTTTAAAACAGACAAACGGAAAATTAAGGAGAGAAAGAATTATGAAATTATCGCAGTTCAGGTTCAACCTGCCGAAGGAGTTGATTGCCGAGAAGCCGCCGCGCAACCGCGACGAGGCCCGCATGCTGGTGCTGCACCGCGACACGGGCGAGGTGGAGCATCGGATTTTCAAGGATTTCATCGAGTATGTGGACGAGGGCGATGTGGTCATCGCCAACAACACGAGGGTCTTCCCCGCCCTGCTGGAGGGCGAGAAGGAGAAGACGGGTGCGAGGATACAGGTGTTCCTGCTGAGGGAGCTGAACGAGGAGATGCGGCTGTGGGACGTGATAGTGGACCCGGCGCGCAAAATCCGCATAGGCAACAAACTGTACTTCGGGACGAACGATGCGCTGGTGGCGGAGGTGGTGGACAACACGACGAGCCGCGGGCGCACGATCCGCTTCCTGTTCGACGGGAGCCACGAGGAGTTCATCTCGCTGGTGCGCGGCATGGGCCGCACGCCGCTGCCGGAAGAGCTGCGGAGGCTGCGCGACATCGAGAAGAGCGACGCCGAGAACTACCAGACCATCTACGCGAAGAACGAGGGCAGTGTGGCGGCGCCGATAGCGGGGCTGCACTTCAGCCGTGAGCTGCTGAAAAGGATGGAAATCAAGGATGTGGTGTGGAAAGAGCTGACGCTGCATGCCGGCATGGGCGAGTTCAAGCCGATAGAGGTTGAGGACCTGTCGAAGCACCGCATGGACGCCGAGGAGATGCACCTGGGCGAGGATGTGTGCCAGGCCGTGCACGACGCCAAAGAGAAGGGGAAGAAGGTGTGCTGCGTGGGCACGACGACGATGCGCGCCCTGGAGAGCGCGGTGACCATCCCGGGCAAGATATGCGCCTTCGACGGCTGGACGAACAAGTTCATTTTCCCGCCCTACGATTTCACAATTGCGGACATGATGGTGACCAATTTCCACCACCCGATGAGCAGCCAGTTCATCATGGTGAGTGCCTTCGCCGGTCCGGAGTTGCTGATGGAGACGTACCAGACGGCGATCAAGGAGAAGTACCGCTTCTCGACCTACGGCGACGCGATGCTGATTGTATAGGGGCCTCACCCCTTACCCCTCTCCAGGGGGAGAGGGGAACAGACAGCACAACATACAAAACAATTCATAAACAAAGAGATAAAAAAGGCGTTTCACCCGCGCAAACGAATACCCCTCTCCTCCTGGAGAGGGGCAAGGGGTGAGGCTAGATATGACTCCTTTAGCCGAGATACTGAGGCCGAAGAGCCTCGACGAATACATTGGACAACAGCACCTGATAGGACCGGGTGCTGTTCTTCGCACATTGATAGAGAGCGGGAACATTCCGAGCATGATTTTCTGGGGTCCTCCGGGCATCGGCAAGACGACGCTGGCGATGATTATCTCGCAGACGCTGAAGCGTCCGTTCCACACGCTGAGCGCCATCAGCAGCGGCGTGAAGGAGGTGCGCGAGGTAATCAATGCGGCCCAGGAGGAGGAGGGTGCGATACTGTTCATCGACGAAATCCACCGTTTCAACAAGGCGCAGCAGGACTCGCTGCTGGGCGCGGTGGAGCGCGGCACGATTACGTTGATAGGTGCGACGACGGAGAATCCGAGCTTCGAGGTGATTTCGGCATTGCTGTCGAGGTGCCAGGTGTATGTGCTGAAAGAGTTCGGCGAGGAGGAGATGCGGCAACTGATAGCGAGCGCCGTGAGGCACTACGCCAACGAAGGCCTCGACATCGAGGTGAAGGAGGCCGACGCCCTGATGCGCATCAGCGGCGGCGACGCAAGGAAGCTGCTGAACGCCGTGGAGCTGGTGGTGAACAAAGGCTCCCACGTACTCGACAACAAGACGGTGACGGAGGTCATCCAGCAGAACCTGGCTTTCTACGACAAGGGGGGCGAGATGCACTACGACATCATCTCGGCCTTCATCAAGAGCATGCGTGGCAGCGACCCCAACGGGGCGGTGTACTGGCTGGCGAGGATGATTGCCGGCGGCGAGGACCCGCTGTTCATTGCCCGGAGGATGCTCATCTTCGCCAGCGAGGATATCGGCAACGCCAACCCCAACGCGCTGCTGCTGGCCAACGCGACGTTCGAGGCGGTAAGCAAGATTGGCTATCCGGAGTGCCAGATCAACCTGTCGCAGTGCGCCTGCTACCTGGCCTGCTCGGCGAAGAGCAACGCGACGTATATGGCCCTGGCGAATGCGGAGGCAGCGGTGAAGCGGTGGGGCGACCTGCCGGTGCCGCTCCACATAAGGAATGCGCCGACGAAGCTGATGAAGAACATGGGCTACGGCGACGGCTACAAATACGCCCACGACTACGAAGGCAATTTCACCCAGCAGGAGTACCTGCCCGCGGGGCTGGAGGGGAGCCGTTTCTACGAGCCCGGCAACACGCCGCGCGAGAACGAGACGCGCCGCAGCCTGCACGAGCACTGGGGCGCGAAGTACGGATACTGAGGCTGAGTGACTGAGTGGCTGGGTGACTGAGTGGCTGAGTGCTCACGTCTCCCGCCGCGCGGGGTGCGCCGGAGGCGGGGAGTATTAGTCGGCGAGTGCGTCGGCGATGAGGAAGATGCTGCCGGTGACGAGGACGAGGTCCTGGTCATCGGCTTTCTGTTGGGCGTCGGCGATGGCGTCCTTGACGTTGGGGAATGCGGGGCCGTCGATGCCGAGGTCGCGGGCGGCGGACTGGAGGTCGGCCACGGGGAGCTGGCGGGGGACGGAGGGCTGGGAGAAACGCCAGTCGTAGGGTTTGCCGAGTTTGGCGAATTCGGTATGGAGGTGGGTGAGAATCTTGCGGTAGTCCTTGTCGTTGACGCAGCCGTAGATGACATGGAGACGCGCGAAGTGCATGGTGGCCAGTTTGCCGAGCATGGCGTCGATGCCGGGGGCGTTGTGTGCGGTCTCGCAGATGGTGAGCGGACGGTTGGCGATGACCTGCCAGCGGCCGTGGAGGTGGGTGTTGTCGACAACGCGGGCGATACCTCGTTCCACAATGTGGCCATTCAGCGGCAAGGGCAGCTGACGGACGGCCTCGAAGACGGTGGCAAGGTTTTTGAGCTGGTAGCTGCCGGCGAGCTGGGATACGAGGCCGCAGCGCCATTCGGGGCTTGTATTGCCGGCAGGATGCCGGCGCTCCACGTCGAAGAGGAGACGGCTTTCGTCGCGGTTGCCGGCGCTGGTGCGCACATGCCAATGCTGGTCGGCGAAGGTGATGGGTGCGTGGCGCTCGGCGGCGACGCGCTCGAAGACAGGCTTGGTTTCGGGTTGGGTCTCCCCTATCACGACGGGGACGCCGGGCTTGATGATGCCGGCCTTCTCGAAGGCTATCTTCTCCAGGGTGTCGCCGAGGAACTGGGTGTGGTCGAGGCCGATGTTGGTGATGACGGAGAGGATGACCCCTCCGTCCTGCGGACACCTCCCCTGATTCAGGGGAGGTGCCGGGGGCATGACGTTGGTGCTGTCCAGGCGTCCTCCCATACCTACTTCGATGACGGCGATGTCGACCTTTTCGCGAGCGAAGTAGTCGAAGGCGAGGCCGACGGTCATCTCGAAGAAGGAAAGGTGTTTTTCGGTGATGAGTGATGAGTGATGAGTGATGAAGTCGACGACTTCCTGCTCGGGAATCATCTCGCCGTTGATGCGGATGCGCTCGCGGAAGTCGACGAGGTGGGGCGAGGTGTAGAGGCCCACCTTGTAGCCTGCTTCCTGCAGGATGGAGGCGAGGAAGTGGGAGACGGAGCCTTTGCCGTTGGTGCCGGCCACGTGGATGGAGCGGAACTTGCGCTCGGGGTTGCCGAGGGCCTCCATCATGTCGATGGTGGGCTGGATGTCGGCCTTATAGGCAGCAGCGCCGATGCGGTGGTACATCGGCAGCTGCGAGAACATGAAGTCTAAGGTTTCTTGATAGGTCATTCTTTAGTGATGAGTGATGAATGATGAGTGGTTAGTTATTTGTGGGGGATAGTGTAGGTGAGTCCGAGGATGAAGAGGCCACGCTGGGAGGGGTAGTTGGTCCAGAGGTTGTAGCGCTGGAAGGCGAGGTTGTCCATCTTGAGGAAGAAGGAGAGGGCACGGTTGTGGCGATATTCGACTTCGGCGTTGATGCCGTAGCGCATGGGGAGAGTCTCGCCGAGGTCGCCGTCCATCTGGCCGAGGAGCTGTCCTTCGAGGTGGAAGAGCCACTTGTCGTTATAGTTGACATCGGCGGAGAGGATGAAGTCCCAGTCGGGGCGGTAGAGAAGGACAGAGTCGTCGCCGGTGACGGTGTAGTGGTAGTAGTGTCCAGCGGCACGGAGGGTGAGCATTTCGTCGTTGACGAAGGCTATGTCGGCGCCGACGGTGAGGCGGTTGTTGTCGACGTAGGCGGTGCGGAAGACGTTGTTGAGGGCGTAGTCGTTGTCGAGGGTGAAGGAGAGGTCGTCCTGAAGGAGGCTGTAGCTGACCTCGGCGTTGGCCTCAAGCTTCTTGCTGATGGTCCAGCGGGCATGGGCGGTGAAGTCGTAGTGGCGCGTGGCGCGCTGTTCGACACCGGGGGCAACATAGGGGTTGACCTTGCGGATGACGTCCCAGTTGTTGGCGCTGAAGCCACCGGTGGCACCGAGGCTGAGGACGAGGGCATCGTTCATAAGGTTCTTGCTGACAACGACGTCGGGGAAGAAGCGGAAGGTGACGCTGTCGCTGGCGGTGAAGGCGTCCCATCCGGCGGTGAAGCCGGCATGGAAGAGGAGGCCTTCATACATGAAGTCGACGTAGGGGTTGAGTTTGACGATGTTGCGGCTGCCGCGAACGGTGTCCCAGACGGCGGGCACATTGTACCCCAAGGGCCATTCGGCGGCGAAGTTGGGGCTGACGCTGTGGGCGTAGCCGTCCCATTCGGCATGGAGGTAGGCCACACCCATCAGTCCACGCAGGGGGGTGAAGCCGTAGTGCACATCGCCGCTGAGGTTGAGGTTGAACTCGTTCTGTCCCCAGGAGGCCCAGAGGTCGGAGAGGCACAGATTGGCTGCATAGCCGAGGGCGTAGGCGTCGAGGTTCATGCTGCGGACGCCGAGGTTGAGGCTGGCGACGTTGTACTTGGCACGGTAGTCGGAGACGGAGATGTCGTCGCGGGTCTTGCCCAGGACAGCCTGCAGGGTGGAGTCGGTGAAACCGTAGTAGAGGTTGTGGTCGTGCTCATAGTTGGCATCAGCGGAGAGCTGGAGTTTGTCGGCCACGATGTATTTGCCGAAGAGGGTGACGCCGGTGAGGCCGAAGTGGTTCTTGCCGTAGTCGGGCAGGCTGCCCCAGGAGGAGCGATGATTGATGCGGACGCCATAGGTCTTCTTGGTATCGCGCGTGGAGGACCAATAGAGGTCGGCCAAGGGCGACCAGTAGTTGCCCATGCCGAGGCGGAGATAGTTGTTGTAGAGTTTGGTGGCGGGCTCGCCGATGATGCGGGCGGCCTTGATGCGGGCAGGCTCGTAGAGGGCCTTGAGGCGCGAAGGGGAGATGGAATACTGGAAGGAGTGGTCGATGCGCTCCATGGTGTCGGTGATGACGGCAGGGAAGTTCTGCTTCTCGGCCTGCTCGATGACGGGGCGGAAGGAACCTTTGACGAGCACGGACTCGTTGTAGGTGTCCTCCTGCTGGGCACTTACGGAGAATTGAAAACTGAAAACGATGCTTGCGCACAAGATATATTTCAACGTGTTCTTCATATCACATCCATGTTTTTAGAGTTCGATAATGATTTCGTCCTGTTCGGCGGGAGCCTGGGGCTGCTCGGCGGCAACAATGGCGTCGTACTTCTCGCGGGCCACGGAGACGAGGTCCTCGCCATCGTAGTTTTCGATGATGCTCTGCAGGGTCTGTTTGGCCTGGAGGTTGTTTCCACGGGCGTAATAGATGTCGGCCCAGAGGATGAAGCTGTAGGCCAGCCAATAGTCACTGGTGGCGTCGGAGACGATGCGCTCGATGATTTTCTCGGCGGGGTCGTACTGCTGGCGCAGCATGAGGATTTCGGCCTGGCGGCAACGGGCTTCGCCGTTGTATTCGCCGTTGGCGGACTTGGCCAGACCTGCATAGTAGGTGAAGGCGGAGTCGAGCTGGCGGTAGTCGAAGCAGATGCGGGCCATGGCCAGGGTGGCTTCGTCCTTCATCTCGGCGGTGGCTTTCTGCTCACCCATCACGCGCTGGCCAGCCTCGATGACACCGGCGTAGAGGCCACGCTTGACGGCACAACGCAGGCTGCCCATCTCGCCCTGCAGCAGGCTCTGGTCGCTCTCGGCATAGGTGGTCAGCCTCTGGTAGAGGTCGGCGGCATCGGCATACTGGCCCAGGCTGTAGGCAATGTTGGCACCGGCGGAGAGGGCGCGCTCGCTGTACTGGTTGGTGGGGGCCTGAGCGACGTATTTGTAGTGCGGCAGGGCTTTGGCATAGAGCTCCTGGCGGCTGTAGCTGTCGGCCAACAGATAGTGGGCCTTGAGGGCGAAGAGGCCGTTGGGGAAGCGGCTCAGGTAGTCCTCCAGACCGGTGGCAGCCACAGCGTACTGGCCCTCCTGATAGCGTTCCTCGACGGCGAGGAAGATGGTGCTGTCCTGCTCCATGGTGGAGATTTTCAACTTGGTGGTGCGTTCCACATAGGGGAAATACTCGGCCACGCGGTTCTGGGCAATGTAGATGTTCTTCACCGTGCCGAGGGCGTCGTGGGCCTCGGCGGTGCCGGGATACTGCGTCAGCAGGCGGTCGAAGGTGGAGAGGGCCTGGTCGTAGCGGTCGGTATTATAATAGATAAGACCCTCGTTGAGCAACGCATTCTTCACATAGACGCTCTTGGGGTACTGCTTCTCGAAGTTGTTGTAGTAGGTCATTGCCATCTCGTTGTTGTCGCACATCATATAGGTGTTGGCAATCTCGAGCATGGCTTTGGACTTGAGCGGGGAGTTGTCGAACTTTTCGAAGATATAGTTGAGGTAGGTCAGCTTCTCGCTGTTCTTGCCCAGGGCGCCGTAGGAGAGGGCCTTCTGATAGGTGGCGTAGTCGGCATCGCGGCCCTTGGCGTCGATGACCTTGTTGTACATCTTGATTGCATCGGCGAAACGGCTCTGCACATAGAGACAGTCGCCCATGCGGTTCCATACGTCGTTCTTCATCTGGGTCTGCTTGGAGGCTCCGGCCGACGTGCCTGCAGGCATCTGCATGCGCGAATCCAGCTCGCTGAAAGTCTCATAGGCATCGGCATACTGCTTCTTGCGCATCAACAGGTAGCCGTAGGTGTAGCGGGCGTCGTTGGCGTAGGGCGAGGTCTTGCTGTAGGACGAAAGGAGGAGCTTGTTCATGCTCTTCTCGGCCTGTTCGTATTGTCCTGCGCGGTACTGTTCCTCGCCCAACAGGTAGTTGGCGTCGGCGGTGATGCGCGGAACGGCATTGATCTTGACGGCCTTCTCATACATTTCCACACCCTCGCTGGTCTTGCCGCTGTTGCAAAGTTCCATGCCGCGGTTGAGCACCGCGCGCTGGTAGGCCTGCTCGAGGGCGGCGTTGCGCTGGGGTATCTGCTCCAACAGGCGGATGGCGTCCTTGTAGTTGTTGGTGGAGCAATAGAGCTCGGTCAATATCTCTTGCACCTCGGTCTTGTGCTTGGTGTCAGGATATTGTTTCAGGTAGCTCTCGAACGAGCGGATGCTCTCGTTGTAGGCGTTCTGGTTCAGCTCGCAGCTGAGCTTGGCATAGTTGAAGAGGGCGTCCTCCTTGATGTGCGGGCTGAAGTCCATCTTCGCTGCCTGCTGGAAAGCGCTGCGGGCCTCCTTCTTGCGCCCGGTCTTCAGGTAGCAGTCGCCGAGGACATAGAGGGCGTTCTGTGCCACACTGTCGTTGCAAGCGGTTTTGCGCTGCAGGTACTCGGCGGCGCGGCGGTAGTCGCCGGTCTGGTAGTAGCAGTAACCGATCTGGTAGTCGTTGTCCTGCGGCGTGCAGCTCTGCGTCTGCTCGCGCTTGGCGGCTTCGTCCACAGCCTTGTACTGCTCGAGGGCCTTCTGGTACTCGCCACGGTTGAAATAGATTTCGCCCACCATCTGGTGCACCTCGTTCTTGCGGAAGGCGTCCCTGTCGTTGAGCAGGCGCGGCGCCAGCTCCAACAGCTCGTCCTCGCGACCCAGATAGTAATAGATGCGGGCTATATAGGATGGGGCAATCTTGGCAAACTTTTTGTCCTTCTCCAGTTCCTTGAAGTTCTTCAGCGCCAGCTCGTACTGGCCATCCATATACTGGATGTGGGCATAGTAGTAGAGGCTGGAGTTGCGGTACTTCGACTGACCCCCCACCTGCTGGGCGAAGTAGCTCGAGGCCTTTTTATTGTCGCCCAAATGGAAGTAGCAATAGCCCATTTTGAAATTGTACTCGCTGCGATGGTTGTATTCCACCTCGCGGGCATCAACCTCCTTGTACCACGCAAGAGCTGCCTCGTACGAGCCGCGGGCATAGTGGAAGTTGCCCAGGTAGAAACGCGCCATGTTGCAACGCGAACTCTGGGGGTAAAGCCTCAGAAACTCCTCCAGGCGGTAGCAGGCATCGTTGTTGTCCAGCTTCTCGGAGCAGACACCTGCATAGTAGTTGGCGTCGGCCGTCGTCAGGTCCGCACGATCCTTCGCCCCCTGGGCGATTTCGTCGTATATCTGCTGTGCGGCAGCGTACTTCTGTTTCCCATAGAGGTCCATGGCCTGACGGTAAAGTTCGCGCTGCCGGCCTTCGTCGGTCACGCGCTGGGCCATCGCTTCGCTCGCCGTCAGGGTCATCAGACCCATCAATCCCACAACAATGATTTTCTTCATATTTCTATCTTCAAATGTGTTATTCAAAATTTATATGTTCCCCACTCGCGGTTGTCTTCGTTCTTTATCCACGGGCCGCGCAGCAGTATGCCGCTTGCGGGGGCGGGGGTATAGTCGTAGACCTGCTTCCCTTCCGGGTCGATGAGGAAGAAGGTGGGGTAGCTCGTAACGCCGAAACGTTCGAGCATACGATAGTTGCCGTCGAAGTGCAGCCATGTCCACGTGTAGCGTGCGCCTTTCTTGCTGCTCTTCAGCAGGTGGTACATTTTCTGGAACTCGCGGTCGCAGCTCACGGTGACGAACACCACGTCGGGCCACGACTTGTACACCGTGTCGCGGAAGTGCGCCATAGTCTCCAACTCCTTGATAGAATGCGGGTCACCCACACGCACAAAGCTCAGGTACACCCACTTGCCCTTGAAGTCGTCCAGGCTCACCATGTGCCTCTCCACGTCGGGCAGCGTGAACCCGCCGGCTTTGCCGCCACGCTCGTGCTCGGCAAAGCTCTCCAGGAGGCTTTCGGCCAACGTGCGATGCTCCTCGAACTTGGTGGCGTTGCGCAAAGCCTTGGTCGTCGCCACAACACCCTGCCGGTCGTATGCCTTGTCGTAGTACATCTCCTTCAGGGCCTCGAGGGCGGCCAATTCGCGCACCTGCTCATTCTGCAGGAGGGGGTCCAGACCTAGCGTGTCGAGCCATCCCGCCACATTTCCGCTTCTCACCCACTCGGCCATCTTCCATTGCGCCACTTTCTTCGTGCCGCCGGAAATGGCATGCGAGAAAACCTCGAAGAAAAATCGCATGTAGGTTTCATCGTGGTAGCGCAGCGGCTCCACATACTTGGCAGCCAGCCGCACACGCGAATCCATCCGCATCGCCAGCCCCATCTCCAGCATCGTGTACTTCACGTAGCGGGCATAGAACGAGTTCTCGTCCTCGCCTTTGAGGAACCGGTTTTCCACCATCGTCCTCATCTCCTTGAAGGCACGCCGGTCGGGACGGAAACGGAAATCCATACGCTCGCGGTTGGCGGTGAGGAAGCTGTCCACGGCGTCCTCGTATCGCATGATTTTCAAGTTCAAATCGTTGCTGTCGATATTGAGGAATCGCAACGGCAAAGCCACAGGGTCGAGGAAGACATTGTGCTTCTCGTTCTGGTCCCAGTCGAATTCGGGCACATACACCTCGTAGTCGCGTCCGGGCTCAATGTAGAACGACTGGCTGTAGCACTCCATCTGCACAAACACCAGCCGCGGATAGTTGGCATAGCACCGCAGTTCGAAGCGGCCGCTGCTGTCGACCTTGACCGAATCGAGCGCCACCTCGCGCTGGGTGAGCATGTCGCTGTAGGCACCCAGCAGCACACCCTTGCCCGAGCCTCCCTCCACAGTGCCGCGAATCGACACATTCGTCTGTCCCTCAGCAACAAAAGACAAGAGCAGCAACGCACACAACGCAATCATATGATTTTTCCATCGACAGTTTGCCATTCGATTCTTTCCTTTTACTTTAATAATAAAACATTTTTATTAACGTCTCATGGCGCTATTTATTGCATTGCGCCGAAAAAAATATTTTTTGTCCCCGCCCGGCTCCCCTCCGATTGCCGTTTTTCAATACAAAAACGCCACAACAAGCCAAAATTGGAAATCAACGACTTACAACGATTTTTTGACAGATAACACATTGTATCCGTTGCACTTACGCAATAAACGAACATATAACACACTAATAATCAGCACCGAATACCTATCATCTTCTTCCCATCTTCTTACCATCGCCTTACCATCTCCCTACCATCTCCTACCACGGTAAAAGATGGTAGGTCGGAGACAGGACCCCCGACTGCCGTTGGGCGGAGGTTGGTGGCTCTTGCATTCAATTTTTTTCATTCTTTAAAGCAGCATAAATCAGACGATTGTAAATATTTCGATAAAAAAGTTACGAAAAAATTTGCCACATTGTTTTTTTTTTGTACTTTTGCTGCCGGATTGATGAGAGAGCATTGTGCATAAACAAATGAATAACAAACAACTAAAATAATTTACCAACATGACGAACAAAGAACAATTCCGTACAGAGAGCGACCTCCTGGGTACCAAGCAGGTTCCCGCCGAGGCATTATATGGTGTCCAGACCTCCCGCGCCATGGAGAACTTCCACATCAGCGGCCATCTCCTTTCCTCCTACCCCCGCTTCATCATCGGCATGGCCATGACCAAGAAGGCCGCCGCCATGGCCAACATGCAGGTGGGCATGATTACCGAAAAACAGGGCGAAGCCGTCATCTGGGCCTGCGACCAGCTCATCGCCGGCAAGTACCACGACCAGTTCCCCATCGACATGATCCAGGGCGGTGCCGGTACGAGCACCAACATGGCTGCCAACGAGGTTATCGCCAACCTCGCCCTCGAGCACATGGGCTACCAGCGCGGACAGTATGAATACTGCTCGCCCAACGACGTCGTCAACGCCAGCCAGAGCACCAACGACGCCTACCCCTGCGCCATCCACATGGCCCTCGCCCTCGAGCACCTCGCCTTCATGCCCCACATGGAGCAGCTCATCGAGGCCCTCGACAAGAAGAGCCAGGAGTTCAAACACGTGGTCAAGATGGGTCGCACCCAGCTGCAGGACGCTGTGCCCATGACCCTGGGCCAGACCTTCGGCGCCTTCGCCGACTCGCTGCGTGGCGAATACAAGAACCTCCGCACCACCGCCGACGAGTTCCTCATTGTCAACATGGGCGCCACTGCCATCGGCACCGGCATCTGCTCCAAGCCCGGCTACAGCGAGGCCTGCATCCAGGCCCTGCGCAAAATCACCGGCTGGAACATCACCCTGGCCGACAACCTCATCGAGGCCACCAGCGCCACCACCTGCATGCTCGCCTACAGCGCCGCCATGAAGCGCCTGGCCATCAAGACCAACAAGATCTGCAACGACCTCCGTCTCCTCTCCAGCGGTCCCCGCTGCGGCCTGAACGAAATCCATCTGCCCGAGCGCCAGCCCGGTAGCTCCATCATGCCCGGCAAGGTCAACCCCGTCATCCCCGAAGTGATGAACCAGGTGTGCTACCGCGTCATCGGCAACGACATGACCATCAGCCTCGCCTCCGACAACGGCCAGCTCGAGCTCAATGTCATGGAGCCCGTCATCGCCTACACCCTCTTCGAGAGCATCCATCTGCTGGAGAACGGCTTCGACACCCTCCGCACCCTCTGCATCGATGGCATCAAGGCCAACGAGGAACGCTGCCGCCAGCTCGTGGAGCACTCCATCGGCATCGTCACCATGCTCAACCCCATCATTGGCTACAAGCAGAGCACCAAGATTGCCAAGGAAGCCAGCGAGACCGGCCGTGGTGTCTACGAACTCGTGCTCGAACACAAACTCCTGACCAAGGAACAGCTCGACGAGATTCTGAAACCCGAGAATATGTTGCAACCGGTGGAATTGAAAATATGAATCACAACATAAAAATAAAAAAAGGATTGGACATTCCTCTCAGTGGCGACGCTGAGAGGATTGTCGTTGACATGCGGAGCGAGGAACGCTACGCCGTGAAACCGCCCGATGTGGTGGGGTTCACGCCGCGCCTGCTCGTCGCCGAGGGCGACGAAGTGGTTGCCGGACAGCCTCTTGTCGAGGACAAACGCGACCAGCGCCTCACCCTCCCCTCCCCCGTCAATGGAAAAGTGCAAGCCATCGTCCGCGGCGAAAAACGCCGCCTGATGGAAGTCATAGTGGCCGCCGGGAAAACTGGAGTTTCCGGATGTTCCGGAGTTTCCGGAGAATCCGGAACAACCGGAGGCGCCCGCGCCCTCAGCCCCGAGGCTCCCGTGTGGTGGATGATCAAGGAACGCCCCTTCGGCACCATCGCCGACCCCGACCACAAGCCCAAAGGCATCTTCGTCTCCATGCGCGACACCAACCCGTTGGCTCCGGACCTCGCCTTCGCCCTCCGCGGACGCGAGCATGAGTTCGAGGCCGGCATCGCCGCTCTGAGCCGGCTGGCCGAGGTGCACACCATGCATGCCGAAGGCCCCCACCCCGCCGGCAACGTCGGCACACAGATTGCCGCCATCAGCCCCCTGAACAAGGGCGAATACGTATGGACCGTCAACGCACAGGATGTGGCCACCATCGGCCGCTGGTGCCTCACCGGCGAGTACCGCCCCGAGCGCGTCATTGCCGTCGGTGGCCCCGCCGCCAAGTGTCCAAAGTACTACCGTGTGCTCTGCGGCACCAGCATACAGCGCATCGCCGAGGTGCAGCTGATGGATCCTTGCTATCCTCAACTGACCACTGCCCACTCCCCACTCTCCACCCGCATCGTCTCCGGCAGCGTCCTCAGTGGCACCCGCATCGAAGCCGACGGCTTCCTGGGCATGTACGACCACCAGCTGACCTTCATCGAGGAGGGCGACCAGTACGAGTTCATGGGATGGCTCATGCCGGGACTGAACAAGTTCAGCTTCAGCAAGACCTTCCTCAGCGGGCTGATGGCTCCCTTCAAGATGCTGGAACCCTTGATGCCCGTCAAGCCCACCTACTCCTTCAACACCAACCTCCACGGCTCGGTGCGTCCCTTCCTGTTCACAGGCAGCTTCGAACGTGTCTTCCCCTTCGATATCTACCCCCTGCAGCTCATCAAGGCCTGCATCGTGGGCGACATCGAACTGCAGGAGCAGCTGGGCATCTACGAGGTGGAGCCCGAGGACTTCGCCCTCTGCGAATTCATCGACCCTTCCAAGACTGAAATACAGACCATCATCCGCGAGGCCCTCGAGGTCCTCAGAAAGGAGGCTACCGCATGAATATGAAATGGCTCGAACAATGGTTCGAGAAGATTGAACCCAAAGGCAAACTCAGCTGGCTGGGAAGCACCTACGAGGCTTTCCACACCTTTGCCTTCACTCCCAAGGCCGTCACCCGCCAGGGCAGCCACATCCGCGACGCCGTCGACATGAAGCGCAGCATCATCATCGTGGTCATCGCCCTGGTGCCCGCCCTGCTCTTCGGCATGTGGAACATCGGCTACCAGACCTATACTGCTACCGGCGAACTTTCCACTTTCCACTTTCCACTTTTATCTTGCTGGTGGTTCGGTTTCCTCCGCATGCTGCCCATGATTGTGGTGAGCTATGTGGTGGGCCTGTTCATCGAATTCACCTTTGCACAATACCGCCATCACGAAGTCAACGAGGGCTTCCTGGCCACCGGCCTGCTCATACCGATGATTGTGCCCGTCACCACCCCGCTGTGGCAGCTGGCACTGGCCGTGGCCTTCGCCGTCATCATCGGCAAGGAGGTCTTCGGCGGCAGCGGAATGAACTTCCTCAACCCCGCCCTCGTGGCCCGCGCTTTCCTCTTCTTCGCCTACCCCACCCACATGAGTGGCGACAAGGTATGGGTGGCCGCCGACCTCTGGGGCACCGACGCCATCGCCGGCGCCACGCCCATGGGACAGCTGGCCGCAGGCATGAACCCCTCGGCTTCGGCCCTCGACATGCTCCTCGGCACCATCCCCGGCTCCACCTGCGAGACCTCCGTCATCGCCATCGCCCTGGGCGCCCTGCTGCTGCTCTTCACGGGCATCGCCAGCTGGCGCATCATGCTCAGCGTCTTCCTCGGCGGCGGCCTGATGGGTCTGCTCTTCAACGCCATAGGCTACAACGAGTACATGCAGCTGCCGTTCTACTACCACTTCCTCATGGGAGGCTTCGCCTTCGGCGCCGTCTTCATGGCCACCGACCCCGTCACCGCCGCCCAGACCAACACCGGCAAGTGGATCTACGGCCTGCTCATCGGTGCCTTCGCCGTGCTGCTGCGCGTCTGCAACCCCGCCTATCCCGAGGGCATGATGCTCAGCATCCTCTTCATGAACTGCATGGCTCCGCTGATCGACCACTGCGTGGTGGCACAGAACATCAAGCGCCGCGCCAAACGCGTCGCCGCAATAGGAAAGGAGGCTCACAATGGCTAAAAAGAACTTCAGCAACAGCTATATCTTCATCTATTCGGCCGTCCTCGTCGTGGTGGCGGCCCTCATCCTCACCGTGGTGGCCGTCAGCCTCAAGCCCGCACAGGAGAAGAACCAGCGCGCCGAGACCAAGCAGATGATCCTCAAGACCATCGGCATCGAGGCCACGCGCGACAACGCCGACCAGCTCTACGCCCAGCACATCACCGAGGCCGACAACTACTACACCTTCGACGGCGGCATCATCCTGCCCCTGAAGGGCACCGGCCTTTGGGGACCCATCTGGGGCTACCTGGCTCTCGACAACACCAGCACCGTCGTCGGCGCCGTCTTCGACCATAAGGGCGAGACCCCCGGCCTCGGCGGCGAGATTGCCACCGACAAGTTCGCCTCCCGCTTCATCGGCAAGAAGATGGACACCCAAGCCATCCACCTGAAGAAGAACGCCGACCGCGGCAACCCCTACGAGGTTGACGCCATCAGCGGCGGCACCATGACCAGCAACGGCGTTACCGCCATGCTGGCCAAAGCCTACGAAAACTACAAGCAGATTCCGGATTATCCGGATAATCCGGAAACTCCGGAAATCCCAGAAGAAAGAAAGGAGGCTACCGAATGAAAAACTTTGACCTGATAAAACTCCCCTTCAGCAAGAACAACCCCATCCTCGTGCAGGTGCTGGGCGTCTGCTCCTGCCTGGCCGTGACGGCGCAGCTCAAGCCCGCCGTGGTGATGGCCATCTCGGTGACCGTCGTCGTCGCCCTGAGCAACCTCATCATCTCGCTCATGCGCAACACCATCCCGCCGCGCATCCGCATCATCGTGCAGCTCGTCGTCGTCTCCACCCTCGTGGTGCTGGTCGACCAGGTGCTGAAAGCCTACATGTACGACGTCAGCAAACAGCTCTCCGTCTTCGTGGGCCTCATCATCACCAACTGCATCGTCATGGGACGCCTCGAGGCTTTCGCCATGGTCGAGAAACCCCTGCCCTCGCTGCTCGACGGCATCGGCAACGGACTCGGCTACAGCGTCATCCTCATCACGCTGGGCTTCGTGCGCGAACTCTTCGGCAGCGGCACCCTCTGGGGCTACCCCGTCATGGAGAAGCTCGGCCTCTACAACATCGGCTACGAGAACAACGGCCTCATGATCATGCCCCCCATGGCCCTCATCCTGGTGGGACTCATCATCTGGTGGCACCGCTCGCGAAACAAAGATTTGGTTGAACAATAAAACAATATAGGAACTATAGCCACTATAGAAACTATAGGAACTATAGAAACTATAAACACAGAACAATGGAATACATCAACATATTCATCAAGTCGATCTTTGTCGACAACATGATCTTCGCCTTCTTCCTCGGCATGTGCTCCTACCTTGCCGTGTCGAAGACCGTGAAGACCTCGGCAGGCCTGGGCGTGGCCGTCACCTTCGTGCTGCTCATCACCGTGCCCATCAACTACCTGCTCAACAAGTTCTTCCTCGCCCCTGGCGCCATGGCGTGGATTTCGCCCTCGCTGGCCGATGTGGACCTCTCCTTCCTCAGCCTCATCATGTTCATCGCCGTCATCGCGGCCATCGTGCAGATGGTGGAGATGGTGGTGGAGAAGTTCAGCCCCTCGCTCTACAACTCCCTCGGCATCTTCCTCCCGCTCATCGCCGTGAACTGCGCCGTCATGTCGGGCTCGCTCTTCATGCAGGAGCGCGGCTACGCCAACATCGGCGAGGCCACGGTCTTCGCCCTGGGCAGCGGCATCGGCTGGCTGCTGGCCATCGTGGCCATCGCCGCCATCCGCGAGAAGCTGCGCTACAGCCACATCCCCCCGGCCCTCCGCGGCGTCGGCATCACCTTCATCATCACAGGCCTCATGGGCATGGCTTTCATGTCATTTATGGGATTCAAACTATAACAGTTTAAGTTTCAAGTTTAAGTTATCAGCAGCCGTCACCCATGGCGCCGAGTGCTTAAACTGAAAACTAAAACTAAAAACAATAACACAATGACACAAACACTTATCATCTCAATCATACTCATCCTGGTGGTCATCCTGCTGCTGGTGGCGCTGCTCCTGGTGCTGCGCGCCAAGCTCATGCCGCAAGGCAACGTGAAGATCACCATCAACGACGACCGCGAACTCACCGTGCCCACCGGCGGCACCCTCATCTCCACCCTCGGCGAGCAGGGCATCCACCTGCCCTCGGCCTGCGGCGGCAAAGGCAGCTGCGGCCAGTGCAAATGCCGTGTCGTCAAAGGCGGCGGCTCCATCCTCCCCACCGAGGTGCCCCACTTCAGCCGCAAGCAAGTGCAGGAAGGCTGGCGCCTGGGCTGCCAGGTGAAGGTCAAGGAAGACCTCGCCCTCCGTCTCCCCCAGAGCATCCTCAGCATCAAGGAGTACGAGTGCACCGTGGTCAGCAACAAGAACGTGGCCACCTTCATCAAGGAATTCAAGGTGCAGCTGCCCGCCGGCGAGCACATGGACTTCGTCCCCGGCTCCTACGCCCAGATACGCATCCCCAAGTTCGACATCCGCTACAGCGACTTCGACCGCTCGCTCATCGGCGACGAGTACCTGCCCGCGTGGGAGAAATTCAAGATGTTCGACCTCCGCTGCGTCAACACCGAACCCACCATCCGCGCCTACTCCATGGCCAACTACCCCGCCGAAGGCGACGTCTTCATGCTCACCGTCCGCATCGCCACGCCGCCCTTCACGGCCGACCGCTCCGGATTCCAGAACGTCAACCCCGGCATAGCCTCCTCCTACATCTTCTCCCTCCGTCCCGGCGACAAAGTCATCATGTCCGGCCCCTACGGCGAGTTCCACGTGCGCGGCACCGAGAACAACACCTGGACCGACGACCCCCGCGGCAACGAGATGATATGGGTCGGCGGCGGCGCCGGCATGGCACCCCTCCGCGCCCAGATCATGCACCTCACCCGCACCCTCGACTGCCACAACCGCCCCATGCACTACTTCTACGGCGCCCGCGCGCTGAACGAGGTGTTCTACCTCAACGACTTCCTCGAACTCGAGAAGACGCACCCCAACTTCCACTTCCACCTGGCCCTCGACCGTCCCGACCCGGCCGCCGACGCCGCCGGCGTACACTACACCCCCGGCTTCGTCCACAACGTCATGTACGACACCTACCTCAAGGACCACCCCGCCCCCGAGGACATCGAGTACTACATGTGCGGCCCCGGCCCCATGAGCTCCGCCGTCGTCAAGATGCTCGACTCCCTTGGCGTCCAGCCCGAAAGCATCGCCTACGACGACTTCGGCGGCGGCGCCCCCAAGAAGTGACGATGGACCGCCGGCCTCCCGCCGGCACAAGCAACAATACGGACCGCCGGCGTCCCGCCGGCAACAAACAACCTGAACCGCCGGCGTCCCGCCGGCAACAGACATCCATCAAAACAACAGATACCGCCTGACGGCTCCTCCGCCAGGCGGTATTCGCATATATGCACCTACCCAACCCCGCTGAAAACCAACACCAAATAGCCACCCCCTCTTACTCATCTCTTACTCCCCTCCTTCTCCCCTCCTTATGAAAATTTTCAAAAGTAAGCAATAATAAAGCGAGGATAACGTTATCATAACTGGAAAACAAAATACATTTACCTATGGCTAAACAGACAGAAGGATTCCTTGGGGGCTTCAACGGGAAGCTCGGTCCGGTGGTGGGATACCGCTGGAAGGGACTGTGGTGCATGCGCTCGCAGTCGCGATTTGTCAAAAACCCGCGCACCGAGGCGCAGCAGGCGCACCGCGCCTTGTTCAAGGCCGAAGTGCAGCTCGCCGGCAGGATGCGCTGGGCCGTGAACATCGGCCTCAAGCTCCCGGCCGACGAGATGAACATGACCACGCTGAACCTCTTCGTCAAGGCCAACCAGCAGGCTTTCAGCGCCGTGGACGGTACGCTGAAGGTGGACTACGCCGCCCTGCAGGTCAGCGGCGGCCCCGTGGCGCCCGTGGCGATGACCGAGGCTTCGGTGGACGGGGACAACGTGCTGAACGTCAGCTTTGAGAAGAACCCCCTGCGCCGGAGCTGCCAGAGCTTCGACAACGTATACTTTTGGATTTACAACGAGGAGCTGGAGCAGGGCTACCTGAGCAACGCCGTCTACCGCCGCATGCAGAAGGCGAGCGTGGCGCTGCCGGACGCTTTCTTTGCCGGCGGGACGCCGGCGCTCCATGTCTATGCCTTTGTGCAGGACGCCCAGGGACGCTGCTCGGAGACGGCGTATGCCGGGGTTGCCGGAGTTTCCGGAGTTTCCGGATTTTCCGGAGAAGCCGGATTTTCCGGAGTTTCCGGAATTTCCGGGGTTTCCAGGTTCTCCGGGGAGACCGTCGACCCGGAGACGGGCGAGGTGATCGCCCCCACCCCCTCGCGGGGGACACCACCCCGGCAAGGCGACGAGCGGGACGTCGCCGACGGGCTTTCGCCGTCTGATAGGCTCATCGTTTAGCGTCCGCGGCAAGATTTGAATATTTTTGTATCTATATCGTTTTTTTTTCGTAAATTTGCACTTTCAAATTTATGAGGAATATTATATAATAA
Organism: Bacteroidales bacterium UBA3684; assembly: GCA_002372855.1. GTDB lineage: Bacteria > Bacteroidota > Bacteroidia > Bacteroidales > P3 > Colimorpha. Next base: position 16,599 of record DFIZ01000046.1, on the reverse strand, counting down.
CAACAAAAACAACACACTCTATGGAATTACCCAAAATTCACTCCATCACGAAGAAGCTCCTTGTGGCCCTGGTAGGCACGTTCCTGCTGCTCTTCCTGCTGTTCCACATGACTGCCAACCTCTTCATCCTGCGCCACGACGATGGAGCGTGGTATTCGGCCTTCTGCCACTTCATGGGCACCAACTGGGTGGTGAAGATTTTCGAGGTCATCCTCCTCGGAGTCGTCGCCCTGCACATACTGCTGACGCTCTGGCTCGCGCTGACCAACCGTCTGGCGCGTCCCACGCGCTACCACCAGCCCCAGCGCTCCAAGACCCACACCACCTCCAAGCTCATGGCATGGACGGGTGTGCTCATCTTCGCCTTCCTGGTGATGCACTTCTGCCAGTTCTATTTTGTCAAGACCGGATGGGTCAAAGGCCAGTACATGGTGGAGGTGGAGAAGTTGCAGAACGAGGAGGTGAGCACCATCATGCAGTACTCCGCCCAGAACGGCATGGAGCCCCGTGACGTGGTGGCCGCCGTGGAGAACCAGATGTCCATGTATGCCGACCAGCTCGCCCCCGAGCAGGTGGCCGAAATGGAGGCCAACATGCAGAGCCTGCGCGACGCCGTGCCTGTGGCCGAGTTCATGACCAAGGCCCTCCAGGAGGACAACCTCAGCGAGGACCGCAAATGGATACGCCACATCACCTACGAAGAGCGCCAGATGCTGAAAGAGAAAGCGCCCGAGTGCGGCGTGGAACCCGACTTCTACTACGAGGCCCGCAACCTCTTCAAGAACGGCATCATGGTGCTGCTCTACCTCGTCACCTTCGTGACCCTGTTCATGCACCTGCGCCACGCCTTCCCCTCGGCCTTCCAGACCCTGGGCCTGAACAACTACAAGTACAACACCGCCATCGAGGTCTGCGGCCAGATCTACACCTGGATTATCGTCCTCGGCTTCGCCGTGGTGCCGATACTCGTATTCCTCGGCCTCTAATTTTCAATTTGTAACTTTCAATTATCCATTCGCAATGAATCTCGATTCCAAGATACCCGAAGGCCCGCTCAGTCAGAAGTGGACCAATTACAAAGCCGCGCAGAAGCTGGTGAACCCGGCCAACAAGCGCAAACTGGACATCATCGTCGTCGGTACCGGTCTGGCCGGTGCCTCGGCCGCCGCCAGCCTCGGTGCCTTAGGCTTCCATGTGGACATCTTCTGCATCCAGGACTCGCCGCGCCGTGCCCACTCCATCGCCGCCCAGGGCGGCATCAACGCCGCCAAGAACTACCAGAACGACGGCGACAGCGTGGAGCGTCTGTTCAAGGACACCATCAAGGGCGGCGACTACCGCGCCCGCGAGGCCAACGTCTACCGCCTGGCCGAGGTCAGCGGCAACATCATAGACCAATGTGTGGCACAGGGTGTGCCCTTCGCCCGCGACTATAGCGGCCTGCTCGACAACCGCTCGTTCGGCGGCGCACAGGTGAGCCGAACCTTCTACGCCCGCGGCCAGACGGGCCAGCAGCTGCTGCTGGGTGCCTACGGCGCCCTGAGCCGCGAGATTGCCCGTGGCACCGTGGTGCTGCACGAGCGCCACGAGATGATGGACCTCGTCGTTGTTCCCGACAAGGACGGCAAGCCCCGCGCCCGCGGCATCATTGCCCGCAACCTCGTCACCGGCGAGCTGGAGCGCTATGCCGCCCATGCCGTCGTGGTGGCCAGCGGTGGTTACGGCAACGTCTACTACCTCTCGACCAACGCCATGAACAGCAACGGCAGCGCCGCCTGGGTGTGCCACCGCCGCGGTGCCGCCTTCGCCAACCCCTGCTACGTGCAGATTCACCCCACCTGCATCCCCGTGCACGGCGACTACCAGTCGAAGCTTACGCTGATGAGTGAGTCGCTGCGCAACGACGGCCGCATCTGGGTGCCCAAGAAGAAAGAGGACGCCGAGGCCATCCGCCGCGGCGAGAAAGGCCCCCTCGACATTCCCGAGGAGGACCGCGACTACTACCTGGAGCGCCGCTACCCTGCCTTTGGCAACCTGGTGCCCCGCGACGTGGCCAGCCGCGCCGCCAAGGAGCGCTGCGATGCCGGCTACGGCGTAGGCCCCACGGGTCTGGCCGTCTACCTCGACTTCGCCGACGCCATCAAGCGCCTCGGCCGCGACGTGGTGGAGCAGAAATACGGCAACCTCTTCCAGATGTACTATAAGATTGTCGACGCCGACCCCTACAAGGTGCCGATGATGATCTACCCCGCCATCCACTACACCATGGGCGGCCTGTGGGTCGACTACGAGCTGCAGACCACCATTCCCGGCCTCTTCGCCGCCGGCGAAGCCAACTTCAGCGACCACGGTGCCAACCGCCTCGGCGCAAGCGCCCTCATGCAGGGCCTGGCCGACGGCTACTTCGTGCTGCCCTACACGCTGCAGAACTACCTGGCCGACCAGATCTACGTGGGCAAGATCAAAGCCGAAGGCCCCGAGTTCGACGAGGCCGAGCAGAGCGTCCGCGCCCGCCTCGACGGCCTGATGGCCATTGGCCGAGTGGAGAACGGAGAACGGAGAACGGAGAACGAGCTGCCGCAGACAGGCACTCTCCACTCTCCACTCTCCACTCTCCACTCTGTGGACCACTACCACAAGGCCCTGGGCCGCGTGATGTGGGAGTACTGCGGCATGGCCCGCAGCAAGGAGAGCCTGGCCACCGCCAAGGAGAAGATTGCCGAGCTGGAGACCGACTTCTACCAGCATGTCTTCATCCCCGGCAAGGCCGCCGAGATGAACCCCGAGCTGGAGAAGGCCTACCGCCTGGCCGACTACTTCGAGCTGGCACGCCTCATCGTCGACGACGCCACCCAGCGCGAAGAGAGCTGCGGCGGACACTTCCGCATCGAACACCAGACCGAGGACGGCGAAACCCTCCGCGACGACCAGAACTTCATGTTCGTCGCCGCCTGGGAGTACCAAGGCCACGACAAACCCGAGGTGATGTACAAAGAGCCCCTCAACTACGAGTACATTAAGATTGTGAAACGTAATTATAAATAATCAGTTTAAGGTTTACTGTTTAAAGTTTAAGGAGGCTGACGCAATCTTTATACTTTAAACCTTAAACCTTAAACCTTAAACCATTTAACGATGAAATTCACACTACATATCTGGCGCCAGGAGAACGCCCGCGCCAAAGGGCACTTCGAGACCTACGAGATCGACAACATCAGCGCCGACTGCTCGTTCCTCGAGATGCTCGACCAGCTCAACGAGAAGCTGGTCAACGACCATATCACCCACCCCGTCTGCTTCGACAACGACTGCCGCGAGGGCATCTGCGGCATGTGCGGCCTCTACATCAACGGCCGTCCCCACGGCAACGACGACGGTGTGACCACCTGCCAGCTCCACATGCGCCACTTCAACGACGGCGACGAGATCTGGGTGGAGCCCTGGCGTGCCAAGGCCTTCCCGGTGATCCGCGACCTCGTGGTGGACCGCACGGCCTTCGACAAGATCATCCAGGCCGGCGGCTACATCAGCGCCACCACCGGCGGTGTGCCCGACGCCAACAACATCCTCGTGCCCAAGCACAAGGCCGACCAAGCCATGGATGCCGCCGCCTGCATCGGCTGCGGCGCCTGCGTGGCAGCCTGCAAGAACGCCAGCGCCATGCTCTTCGTCGGCGCCAAGGTGAGCCACCTTGCCCTCCTGCCCCAGGGCCAGCCCGAGGCCATGGACCGCGTCAAGAAGATGGTCTGCAAGATGGACGAGCTGGGCTTCGGCTCCTGCACCAACACCTACGCCTGCGAGGCCGAATGCCCCAAGCAGATCAAGCGCCAGAACATCGCCCGCCTCAATAGGCAGTGGATCGGCAGCCTCTTCGGCCGCGACCGCAACAACTAACCTGTTGTATTGTGACCGGCAACCCCATCCCTATACACAAGCCTCACACGATGGTGTGAGGCTTGTGATTTTTTTATGCTCCATGCAGTCTTTATGCTGCCGGTGGCCTCATATATGGATATGAGCGACATGGAACAGCTGATAGACGATGCCCAGGGTGGGGACAAGATGGCGCAGACGCTACTATACAAGCGGTGTCGGTCGCGTGTTGTCGCTACGTGTCGGCACATTGTGAAGGATCCTCTCTTGGCCGAGGAACTGGCCGATGATGCCTTTGTGATTGCTTTTGCCAAAATTGGCCAGCTTCAGGATGCAGCGCGCTACGAGTCATGGGTCTGTCAGATAGCCCGTCGGCTGGCCATACGGCACCTCCGACGTCAGCGTCAGCTGGTGTTGCTACCCTTGGAGGAGGTTGCGGAAATGCCGGCGGCAGAACAATCGGACATCAGCGAGGAGGAGATACTGCAGGCAGTGGCGACCCTGCCTGCTGGCTATCGGGAGGTGTTTCGTCTCTCGGTACTCGAGGGGAAAAGCCATCAGGAGATTGCCAATCAGCTCGGCATTGCCCCGCATTCTTCTTCGTCGCAGTTGACCCGAGCCAAGCGCATGCTTCGCACCATGTTGCGGTTTGGATGGGCACTCCTGGTTGTGCCTGTCGTCTGGTTGCTTCTGCATCAAAAGGACGAGAAGCCTCCTCTGGTGGCATCGGAGACGGTGGTGGATACCATATTGCCGATTTTGGAGAGGGAGCAAGGGATTCCTCAGCGATTATCGGGTTTCTCGACAGACAGTAGTGCCGTTGCGTTAGTACCGCCCATAGAGCAGCTCCCCGTCGAACCGTTGCGACGGGATACAGTTGTCGTCCGGCCGCAGGTGAGGGAAGATATGTGGGACAGTGTGAGCATCCTCGCAGAGCCATTGATGAAAGGTAGTGTTCCGGAGGATATCCACTGGTCGTTCACGGTGGCGTACACCCAGCCTACGACCGGCGCCAATAACTTCACCCAGCCTCATGCGCTGACGCTCTCGGATGGCGTTGCTATCAACAACTGGAGCGAATATGCCATGCCGGTGCATACAGGATTGTCTACACTGGAGGATATCTTGCTGGGCAAGATTGCCGTGTCGAATATCGACAACAACGGCGGTGTCATCTCTCGCAGCGAGAACCACCTGCCCCCCGTAGAGGTGAATGGCATGCTGTCCAAGAACATCGGCAACGGGTGGACGGTTGGTGCCGGTCTGGGTCTGATGTCGCTCAGCTCGCACTTCCGCTTTGGCGAAGGCCTCAACCGCCTAGAGCAGGAGCAGACACTCTTCTACCTGGGTATTCATACGAGCGTCACGTGGCAGGTCTGGCGTTATGAACCAATCTCGGTCAGTGTCAGTGCTGGAGCAGCGCTTCATCTGCCACTCCACGCATCCATTGCAACCGATTATATTGTCAATCAGAATGTGGAGTTGCATAAGCGAGTTGCATTAAGAAACAGTGTAATAGGCTCTGTCGGGGCGGGAATCAGTCTGCAGTGGCACCTTTCGCCCGCTTTGAGCCTCTATGTGGAACCCTCGTTGCGCTACTTTCTTTGTTCGGACTCGATGCCGACCACATATCTTGACAGCCATCGGCTGTTGCCCGCCATCCCTTTGGGACTGCGTGTGCTTTTTTGACCTCCGGTGCAGTCTTCCTTCCGTTTAGGGTCTCTACTGGTATAGAAATACAAGTAGAACACCCATAAACAACAAGAAAATGTATAACATGAATGATTATCTGTTCAATGGTGGTCTTTACCTGAACAACACTATTCGTCCGCGGCACAAGAAGTTGGCACAGCTGATGATCTATGCCACAACATCCTGCCAGTCGCGCTGCCGACACTGTTCAATCTGGCGCAAACCCCATGAGCACCTTACGCTGGATGATATTCAACGGATGGCCCGGAGCCATTGTGTGTCGCGCCAAACCACCATCGGACTTGAAGGGGGTGAGTTTATTCTTCATCCTCAATCCGAGGCAATCATGGCATGGCTCAGACAGTGTCACCCAAATTTCACACTTCTCAGCAACGGCCTTGCCCCCGAGCGTTTGGAGGAAATGGTGCTGCGTCATCCGCCACGGCATCTCTATCTCTCGCTCGACGGGCCGCGAGAGACGTATTTGCGTATGCGTGGCGTAGACGGCTTTGACCGTGTGATAAGGTCGGCCGAACGATTGAGGCACCATGTGCCCATCTCGTTGATGTTCTGTCTGTCGCCTTGGAATAGTTTCGAGGACATGCAGTATGTGTCGGAAGTGGCAAACCGCCTTGAGGTTGACCTTCGTGTGGGTATCTACGGAACCATGTCGTTCTTCGATACCACGCAAGGATTGCTGCCCGCCGATGACTTCGCGTCGCACATTCCGGACGACATTCGCCATACGGATCAGAATTACGACTATTTGGCGCTGTATGAGTCGTGGCGCACTGGCCATCTGCGCCTGCCGTGTTTAAGCATCCGCAGCCAGCTGGTGGTACACAGCAACGGCGACGTGCCTCTGTGCCAGAATCTTGACGTTACTATCGGCAATATCAAGGAGCAGTCCCTGGATGAGATATTCAACTCGCAGCAGACCTGTCGCACTCAACGACACTATGGTGCCAATTGTAACGCCTGTTGGATAAACTTCCATCGGAAGTACGACATCATTTTGCTCTCCAACCTCGAACGCCTTTTTCCACGCGCGCTCCTGCGCAAGGTCTATGGGGACTACCATTGGACGGAAGATAAGGCGATTACGTACCGACAGTTTATCAAAAAGCTAAAGTTATGTACTCAGAATTAATTACTGCATTCAAACGCCGTCGGATGGCCGGAATGCTTGCTTGTCGCTATTCGCGTCCGGTGGCTTTTGTCGGCATAGGTCACCACAGCCTGACCAATCTTTACCCTGTAATTGAGAACCTTCGTGTACCGTTGCGTTATATCTGTTTGCACTCAACCCGTTTGGCCCCTCTGGTAGAACAGCGCTTCCCGGGTGTGCGGGTGGTTCATAGTCTCGACCCCGTTCTGTCCGATCCGGAGGTGGAGGCGGTCTTTGTCGCCACGCCCCCTAGGGCACAGTATTCTTTGGCCTGCCAGGTGCTGCAAAGCAGCAAGGCTCTCTTCATAGAAAAGCCCCCCTGCCGCACACTGGACGAGCTGGACCATCTGGCTACTTTACCAAGCCAACGGGTGCAGGTCGGTTTGCAGAAACGATATGCTCCTGCCGTACAGACGCTGGTACGCCACCTACGACACCAAAGGTTGGAACACTATACTTTGCGCTATTGTACTGGTGCTTACCCGGAAGGCAACGCATTGACCGATTTGTTTATCCATCCGCTTGACCTCGTGGTGTTTTTGTTTGGCTCCGCCCAGGTCGCCAGTGTCGTCCGGTCGGGGCAAGGAACGCTGTTGGTGCACCTGCTCCATGAGTCGGTTGCCGGGGCTCTGGAGCTTTCGACCGACTATTCTTGGCAGCATCCGATGGAGGAGTTGACCGTCGTCGGTCGGCAAGGGGTGTACCACCTGCAGGGCACGGAACGGCTTACATGCACACCCATCCCGCCTTCCTTGGTGGGTGTTCCGATGGAAAAGGTACTCCGCCGTCATGCATCGGAGTGGACCCTCTATCGGCGTGAGACGTTCTCGCCGATTCCAGAGGCCTGCACCTTGTTATCAGAAGGTTTCTATGGCGAGGTGAAAGCATTTATGGATGCAGTCGAAGAGGGCAAGGAGTGGAGCCGTCTCACGGGGTTGGCATCGGTGCTTCCTGCGTATGAACTGATGCAGCAAATAGACTCCTGGTGATACAACGAATCTGCACCGAATGGATGAGGCAGCGCGGAAATGTTACGGATAATACCGATGCCAAAGGTATCCTTCTTTATGAACAAAAATAGTCTTTAGGTTTTACTCCCCTTTTACTCAAACTTTTCTCATCTTTTGTCTGACTATATTGTAACGTTATGTTTCCTATATGCTACTACTACCGACGGTATAGCTCGGAAACCGACGTGGCGTTTTACATCAACCAACAATTATATTTTGCCGAATAGAAAATTATGTGTATCTTTGCTGCGTGAAATAACAATAGTGATATGCCTAAGATATACGATATAAAGAATCTAATTTTAGTCGGTGCTATGCTGTGCGCCCTTGGGATGATGTCCGCCTGCAAGAGCGGGACGGCAAACAACAAGGAAAAGACTCTTGTCGGGCATTGGGAGACAGTGGCAGCGACAGAAGAATGGGATTGCAGCGAAAGCCCTGAAGAAATGGTTGCAGCGGGAAGCGCTGCCGATACCACGCAATACAACCCCAAACTAGATTCCGCCGAATACAGATATATCTCTTTTGATATCGACGAGGATTCCATCACGATGGTAGAACACGACAAGGGCGGCTGCGACCCCGTGCCTCCGCTGGAAATTTCAAAAAGTAGGGTCGGCTACACTTGCGACAATGAGACCATCACGTGGTACTACGCAGGAAATTATCCCAACGAATGGAAGATTGTGGAGCTCACCCCGGACAAACTGGTATTCCAGGACGAGTACGACTTTGAGGACTGCACCGTCGTTGAAACATACACGATGAAACGGAAATAGGGCAATCGAACCGCTCTTGCGCCAGCCCAAACGCTTTCGAGAACGAGTAACTAAGCAACTAAGTCCACTCTGCCACCCAGTCACTCAGTCACTCTCCCCTCAGCCTCACCTTGTGGTAGACCACGCGGTCGTGGTTGCCGTCGCGGCCTTCGAGGTAGAGCCAGCCGTCGCTACCCCAAAAGCACCCATCGTAGGGAAACCATGCGGGGGTGGTCTGGTAGACCCACTTCTCCGCCACTTGCATTCCTCTCCACTCTCCTTGGGAGAGGGGTTGGGGGTGAGGCCGTAGTGGGTAGAGATAGACGTACCCCGGACTTTCCACCTCCAGCGGTACCTGATAACCAGCGAAGACCCCCTCTTTCGACAGCGCCAGCCAACAGGCATTCATCTCGGCGGTGTCGCCGGTAATGATGGTGGTGCAGCCGTCGCCTATGGCTACCAAGAAGATGTCGATGTCCGTGCCCTCCAGGTGGAAGTATTCCACATCCTGCGAGTCCGCGCCCATGGGGTCCCACCACGACATGTTGTACTTCTCCCGGTAGCGGAGCACCGCGGCGGTGTCGGCCGCCGTGGGGGTGTCATACTGCTTGCGGGCGTGATTGTATTGGTCGAAAGAGGCTTTGGCGGCAAGGTATTCGGCCTCGCTGACCTCCACGTCCTCCATCCTGCAGTTGGTCTGCGGGTGCATGTCGACATGCAGCTTGTAGCATCCGCCACGCTCGGAGCGGAAGTAGAGCCATCCGCCCTCGGCCCAGCGCAGGCCGGTGAGGACGCCCTGTGTGCTGTCGAGGGCAAGGTCGTGGAATCCGGAGACCTCATTTCCGTCGATGAGCGAGATGTGCAGGTGGTCGCGCAAATCGCCCGACGAGGGCGACTGCGAGGCGAAGACACCCTCAGGCGAGAGGGCGAAGAGGCGGTCGGCATAGAAGCTCGTGTAGTGCATGCCGTTGAAGTAGAAGCTCCGGCGGTCGTCGATGGGCCACAGCATGTGCACCCCCAGCGTGCCCGAAGGCTGGAAACGCCCTATGCGGCAGCGCAGTCCCTCGCTCTCCAGCCAGGCATACTCGTCGCACCCGGGCCATGAATGGAACACCTCATAGAATTCCGTCATCAAGCGTATGTGTTCTTCGGTAGTGACGGCAGCGGTGTCGAAACGCTGGCTGACGTCACGTTGCGCCATGTATTCGCGCTCGCTGACGGCTATGGTGTCCCAATGCTCCTCGAAGAGTTCCGGCATGAAACCCGCATAGCAGAAGGCCAGCGTCCGGTGGCTCAGCGCCGGACGGCGGAAGGAGAAGAGGCCGAAATCGTCGGTCACCGCCAACTCCTCCCAAGGCAAGAAACATTCCTCACCAGATATCTCGTAAACGCTGCTCACCGTCACGTAGGGCAATGTCTCGCCGGTCCTGGCGGCGGTCACCATGCCGATTACCACAATGCTGCCGTCCTGCTGCCGCTGGCAGGAGTAGTTGATTTTCATCTCCTCCTCGCCGAAGGTGACGCCCAGCAGCAGCGTATCGCCGTGCCGCGTGAAGGTGGTGGGGTAGCGGTGCCCGATGTTCTCCATGCATTGCGCCGCCGCACGGCCGCCGCCGGCAGCCCCCAACATCACAACCGCAACGATTATCTTATAAAACCCTGTGTGCATAACACTTAACACTAAACACCTAACACTTAAAACTTAAAACTTAAAACTTAAAACTCACCACTTACTTCTCCACCTCCTCCAGCGTATCGCGCAGCCATTTCAGGAAATCCTTCGGGGCCTCGTCGCGCTCGAAACATTCGATAGCCTTGCGTAGATGGGCGACAGCCTCGCCGCCCCTCTCCATCAGCTGGAAGAGGTAGAGGTGGCAGATGCCGAGCTCGAAGTCCTCCTTCGCCTCGTTGCAACGCGACTGCAGGAACGCGATGGCCATGCTCCCCTTCTCGTTCTTCACGCATCGGCCGATAATATAACCCGTTTCGTCAAACAGATCGTCGCTTTGCACAGCCGCATGCCAACCGGACCGCAACACGTGGAGTGCATCGTCCTGCGCCGACGGCTGACGCAGCAGGAAATCCAGCAGGAATCCCCAGCTGGTGACGTCGGTGCTGTCGTCGGCAACGGCCTGGCGGTAGTAGCGCTCGGCCTTGGCAGCGTTGTTCAACGCCTGGTCGTAGATGATGGCCATCACGCGGGCGGCGTCGCCTTTCAGCCGCGGCACCCGATAGCCCTTCCAGGCACGCTCTAGGTGGGCCAGGGCCTTGTCGTTGTGCCCCAGCTGGTACTCCATCACACCCAGGTTGTAGTGCGCCTCCCAGAGGGTGTCCTGCAACGCAACGGCACGGCGGAAGTAGTAGGCCGCGCTGTCGGCCGTGGCCTCGTCCGAGGTGTAGAGATACCCCATCTGCGAACAGGCATCGGCGCTCTCCGTGGCCTGTTGCAACAGGGCCTTGCATTCGGGCGCAAGGTATGTCATCCACAAATCGTCGCCATAGTCGTCGAGCAGCGCCTTGTGGTAGGCAGCATGGGTGGCCAGCAACGACTGGTCGCCGGGATGAGCGGCCAGCAAACGGCGCGAGAGGCTGTCCACATCGAAGGCGAACGCATCCCCCATCTCGAAGTTGCGGCGCACCGAGTCGAGGCTCTCACCCTTCTTCAGGTCCACCAGCGAGAAAATCATGTGGTTCATGCTCTGCGCAAAGTAGTGCAGCACGATGTCGGCCTTCATGGCCAGCACCGCTGGACGGTCGTTCGCGGGGTCCAGCTCGTCCAGCATGGCAAAAGCCGACGCATACTGCCGCTGGGCCACCAGGCCCTCGGCCTTCTTGAGCGTCGCGCGCTCGCTCTGTGCCTGTGCGGCACCCATGGCCGACACCATCAACACCGCCACCATGCAGCAGCGGACTACAAAGGATGTGTTCTTCATTTTCATAGTGTTTATTTTTTGCATTAACGTTATTTTGCCTTTTTTATTTTTTTCACATACACTATTATAACATCATTTTCGCCAAAAGTCTACAAGTGGGTATCGTTTTTAACAATTTTTAACTACAGAAAACACCCCCTTAAAAGCCCCTCAAGCACCATTTTCCCCTCGCCCACCGGATGTGTGCATAGAAACCCAGCACCAAATATTTATCACTAAACATCTAATAATTAAAACTTAACACTTAACACTAAACACTTAACACTAAAAAATCCTCTCACCAGCAATGGTGACACTCCCATGTCAGAAAAAGTTCGTACTTTTGCAAAATGAAATTTTAAACTCATTCAGAACAAAAAAAACATCAATATTATGGAACACCATCACGACCACGAACACCATGATGCCGGCAAGATGCCGGCGGTCCATCACCACGACCACCACGACCACCACGGCCATCACCATCACCACCACGCGCACGCAATAGAGAAACTGTCCACCATCTATATCGTCGCCGTCGCGCTCAACCTGCTCTTCGTCATCGTCGAGGCCGTTGCGGGCTTCGTCGGCAACTCCCTCGGCCTGCTCTCCGACGCCGGCCACAACCTCAGCGACGTCTTCTCCCTCCTGCTGGCCATGATAGCCCTCAAGCTGGCCGCCAGCCACGCCACCAAGCGCTTCACCTACGGCCACCGCAAGGCCTCCGTCCTCATCTCGCTCCTCAACGCCATCATCCTCCTCGTCGCCGTCGGCGCCATCATCGTGGAGAGCATCCAGAAATTCTTCAACCCCGGCCAAGTCAGCGGAGACCTCATCATCTGGACCGCCGCCGTGGGCATTGTCATCAACGGCCTCACCGCCTGGGCCCTCAGCCGCCAGCAGCAGCACGACATCAACACCCGCGGCGCCTTCCTCCACATGCTCGCCGACACCCTCGTCTCCGTCGGTGTCGTCGTCTCCGGCGTGGTCATCAAGTACACCGGCTGGACCGTCGTCGACCCCATCATCGGCCTCGTCATCGCCGTCGTCATCCTCGTCTCCACCTGGGAGCTCCTCTCCGAGAGCCTCCGCATGAGCACCGACGCCGTGCCCGAAGGCTACGACGTCGACGACATCCAGAACCGCATCCAGGCCCTCGACGGCGTCCTCAACGTCCACCACATCCACATCTGGGCCATCTCCACCACCGAGACCGCCCTCACCTGCCACGTCGTCATCCCCGAAGCCACGATGCTCGAGGAGGTCACCGACCGCGTCAAGGACCTCCTCGACACCCTCGGCATCCACCACAGCACCCTCGAACTCGAGACCCGCAGCTCCCACTGCCACGACCACGACTGCTGCTGATTATTCCCCGCCTGCGGCGGAAATCTTGAAAATCCTGGAAATCGATTCTGTCGGATTTCCAAGATTTACATGACCTAGGCAAATCCTGGAAATCTTATGGAATCGAAAAATAATTTCCAAGATCTCCAGGATTTCGCGTAGCGGGGGAACCCTCGGCCGCAGGCGGAGCCTAATCCACCGAAAAAAACTTAACAATATCTTAACCATTTCGTAACCGTTTTGTAACATCATAGTGGTATTTTTGCAGCCGTAAAACAACAAAAACAACTACTATGACAGCAACAGAAATTCTACTGATTATCATCAAGTTCGCCGGTGCGCTGGCCGTGTTCCTTTTCTCGATGAAAATGATGAGCGAGGGCCTGCAGAAGGTCGCCGGCTCTCGCATGAGGACCATCCTGGGCCACTTCACCGGCAACCCCCTCAGCGGCATCCTCACCGGCACCGCCATCACCGCCATCATCCAGAGCTCGTCGGCCACCACCGTCATGGTCGTCAGCCTCGTCAACGCCGGCATGGTCTCGCTCTCCGGGGCCATAGCCGTCATCATGGGCGCCAACATCGGCACCACCGCCACGGCCTGGATCATCACCCTCCTCGGCCTCGGCGACGGCGGCAGCGGCCTGCCCCTCTCCATGCTCATCGCCGCAGTGAGCCTCTTCTTCATCTTCTCCAAGCGCGACCGCATGCAGTCCATCGGCCAGACCGTCATCGGCCTGGCGCTCCTCCTCGTCGGCATGGACCTCCTGCAGGCCGCCATGCCCGACCTCAAGGAATACCCCGAGTTCCTCCAGACCCTCGCCGCCCTCGGCCACTACGGCTTCTGGTCCATCCTCCTCTTCGTCGCCATCGGCGCCCTGCTCACCTGCATCGTCCAGTCCTCCTCGGCCATGATGGCCATCACCCTCGTCATGTGCTACAACAACTGGATCGACTTCAACGTCGCCATGGCCCTCGTCATGGGCCAGAACATCGGCACCACCATCACCGCCAACATCGCCGCCGTCGTGGCCAACACCGCCGGCAAGAAGGCCGCACGTGCCCACCTGCTCTTCAACGTCGTCGGCGTCCTCGTCACCCTCATCCTCTTCCACCCCATCATGAACTTCATCCTCGGCATCTTCCCCCACGACATGCCCATGGCCATCACCCTCTTCCACACCGTCTTCAACGTCGGCAACACCATCCTCCTGGCCTTCTTCATCCCACAAATCATCAAGATTGTCAACCACATGGTGAAGGAAAAGCCCGCCAGCGGCGACGACGAGTCCTTCCGCCTCAAATACATCGAGCCCACCCTCCTCAGCACCGCCGAGCTCAACCTGCAGAGCGCCAAACTCGAAATCGAGGAGTTCTCCAAGCGTGTGCTACGCATGTACACCTTCCTCCCCGCCCTGCGCACCGCCAAGAGCCAGGACGACTTCGACCACACCCTCCAGCGCATAGCCCACTACGAGCAGATTACCGACAACATGGACATGGAAATCACCCGCTACCTCACCCGCCTCGGCACCGGCGGCGTCAGCCAGCACACCTCACAGCGCATCTCCTCCATGCTACGCATCTCCGACAACCTCGAGAGCATCGGCGACGACATCTACCACATAGCCCTCGTCCGCCAGAGCAAGCGCGCCGACGCCGCCCACTTCAGCGACGCCCTCAACGACAACCTCTCCCAGATGAGCACCCTCGTCGGTCGCGCCCTCGACACCATGGACGCCAACCTCCACGACTACGACCACGCCGACTTCGCCACCGCCCACGCCCTCGAGCAGGACATCAACCACCTGCGCGACCGCCTGCGCAACGACCACCTCGAAGCCCTCAAGTCCAACCGCTACGACTACAACGTCGGCATCGCCTACAGCAATCTCTACGCACTATACGAAAAGCTCGCCGACCACGTCATCAACGTCAGCGAAGCCCTCGAAACCAAATGGGACACCGGCAGCCAGCCTGCGGAACCCGCGCAAGCATAAAACAACAACAACAACAACCGTCGCACACCCACAGGCAAACCGCATGTTGCGGTTTGCTTGTTGTCCATGTTGTCTATGTTGTCGTGAAAAAAAACTCAGCCACTCAATCACTCACCACTCATCACTCATCACTCATCACTCATCACTCTATACCCGAACCGGTCTATCCGGGTGACGCCCATGGCCTCCAGACGCTTGGCCGTGGCGTCGCAGTCGGCCTCGGTGTTGAAATCCGGAATCAGCGGCACTCGGACAAGTACATGCTCCGCCCCCATGCGTCCCAGCAGCCACTCCAGGTTGCCCCACGCACGGGCCGCGTCGCCGCCCGTATAGGCCTTGTAGATTGCGGCGTTGCCCTCCTTGATGTCCACGATGAAATCGCCCACCACCTCGGCGGCACGCACCACGCTCTCGCGCTCCACCTGCAGCGACGTCTCCGCCGTCAGGTTCCACCCACGGCCACAGAGGGCCTTGAACTCCTCCAGGAAATCCACCCGCAGCAGTGGCTCCCCGCCGCCGAAGCAGACACCGCCGCCCGTGGCGATGAAGTAGAGGTTGTCCACCCCCACGCGGTCGTAGAGTTCCTGCGGAGTGTAGCGCACCAGCCCCTCGGCAGGCTCCAGGCAGCGACGGTTGAGGCAGTAGCGGCAACGCAGCGGACACCCGTGGAACGCCGCCAGCGTGGTCACCCCCACCCCGTCGACACCCAAGCGGTGACGGTCGATGCCTATGAACGGTACTGCTTCCATCTGCGAATAACTTTTATTTAACGGCGAATAACTTTTATTTAACGGCGAATGACTCTAATTTTTCAAAGGCTACGCAGGCCAATGAAAGGCTAATTACTCTCATTTTTCATTTCTCATTTCTCATTTCTCATTTCTCATTTTAGTACTGCGCCTTCACCTGCACCCCCTGAATCTCCATCTTCTGCGTCGCACCCCCGGCATCGTACTCGATCAAAGGATTAAGGTTTTCCTCTATAATCTCTATTTCTCCCATCACAACGGTACCGCTCTTAAGCTCGATAGGCTTCAGCGGCAAATCCTGCGGCACGCGCACGTCGTTCATCAAATACCTGGCATACCCGACAGAGCTGATTTCGAAATCATACCGCCCCTTCGGCAAATCAACACTGAAATTGCCGTCGAAATCCGTCGTTGCGCCGCCCACCGTCTTCCCGTCCTGCCTCACAACGACATTCACAAACGGCAACGCCTCCTTCGACCGCTCGTCCAGCACCGTTCCCGTCACCCTCACCGAGTCCGCCACCACCCGCGGCGGATTCGCCGCCAGGCCGGCGCTCATCACGGCAGGCTTGCCCACAATCGGCTCCCGCAACGGAACCACCGGCCCGCCAACCGTCGCGTCCACACCAGCGGCTGCCGATTCCTCGTTCTTCACGCCAAGCTCTTCATTCGTCTGCGCCCCGGCGGCGGCCGTCGACGCCAGCGCCAGCGCAATGCCCGCAACCTTGGCCGTCCGGCCCATGCGCAGCCTCTCGGCCAACGCATTTTCCAGGTAGCGCAACTCGCTCTCGCAGCGCGGACAGGTGCCCCGGCAGGGCCCCTGATAGGTGCATTCAGGCATCTCCAATGCGATGCCGTTCTCCTCGGCGATGCTTCGCCGCACCGCCTTCAGCTCCTTGCAGATATCTTTACCGTGATTCATAAGCCATCGAAAAAAAAGTACACCACAATAACGCCCAATCCCCGAAAAAATTGTGAAACAATTAAAAATTAAAAGTTAAAAATTAAGAATTAAAAATTAAAAAAAACTCTTAACTCATAACTCCTAACTCTTAACTGCTACATGATTCGGCCCTTCTTATATCGTTCC
>DFIZ01000002.1 GCA_002372855.1 Bacteroidales bacterium UBA3684 | reverse complement strand
CACCCGCGAAACCCTCGCCCTTCGCTTCGTCGTCCGCCAGTCTTCGCTCTTCCGCCTCGACCTCAGTGGTATGCCGACCGAATCCAACGTCCGTTGAACACCTCTCCCATAGGGGTCCAAGAGGTACATAATAGGGCATTTCTTATATTGTATTTATATCGTTCTTATATCGTTCTCATATGCTTCTCATATAGTTCTTATATTTAGTATATAAGAACTATATGAGAAGTATATAGGAACTATATGGGAAGGGTGCTCTTTGGTGGGTATTGGATCCATGTTTGTTGATAGTTTTATTGCTGGTGCGACATAATAAAAACGGAAATGCGGCGTTATGGAAGAAAAAAACAAGATTATTATGGCAAACAATCCTAAAGAACAGAACAACCTCAAACTGAACATCAACCCCGAAGTGGCCGCCGGCACCTACTCCAACCTCGTGGTCGTCAGCCACAATCCTTCGGAGATTGTGCTCGATTTCGCCCAGATGCTTCCCGGCATCGAGGGTGCCACCGTGCGCCAGCGCATCATCATGAACCCCATCCACGCCAAGCGTCTGCTCGCCGCTCTGAACGACAACCTGAAGAAGTTCGAGCAGCAGTTCGGCCCCATCGTCGAGCCCCGCGCCGACGGCACCGTGCCCTACGACATCCTCGGCAAGGCATGATTTCCGGTACGGAATGGCGTATTGAATTAGGAGATTGGCGGTCGCATGCCGAACAGAGTGCGGCCGCCCGTCTTTTGTTGTGCCGCCTGATGGACGAGGAGGTCGTTGTGGAGCACGACAGCAAGGGTGCCCCTTTTATGCCGTCGCACCCGGGGCTGTGGCTGAGCATCAGCCATTGCCGGCAGGCTGTGGCCGTGGCGGTGTCGGACAGGGAGCGGGTGGGCATCGATGTGGAGAGCCGCCGACGTGTGGACGGGTCGCTCATGCGGCGTGTCTGTTCGGCTGCGGAACTGGCTGCGGTGCAGGCATCGCCCGATGGGGTGATGGCTTTTTTGCAGCTGTGGACGCGCAAGGAGGCTGCGCTGAAGCTGCGCGGCACGGGCATCCGCGGGTTCGGGAGCATGGTGCATGCCCTCGAGGGGAAGGATATGGCGGTGGAGGATTTGCCGTGCGGCGGGCCCGAGGTGGTGGCTTCGCTGGCACGGGCGAAGACGTCTACGGACGAAGGACGGTTGTAGAGCCGTCGGCATTGATTTTCACGATGCGGCTGCCGCGGGTTTCCTCGCTCAGGAGTTCGGGAAGGGGAGGGACACAGAAGTCGACGCGGCGGCGCAGTTCATCTTCGATTTCGTTGTAGTTTCGCGGCGACGGCCTGCCGCTGAGGTTGGCCGAGGTGCTCACCAGCGGGGCGCCGAGCAGGCGTATCACCTCCTGGCAGAAGGCGTGGCGCGGCATGCGGACGCCCAGGGTGCCGTCGGCGGCGGGGATGTTGTCGGCTACGGCGAGGTGCATCGTGTCGTGCCATTGGGAGTGGGGGAGGATGTAGGTTGTGGGCCGTTCTCCGTTTTCCGCTCTCCGTTCACCACTCTCCACTAATACGATCATGCTCTTCGAGTGGTCGCGTTCCTTGAGGCGGTAGAGCCGTTCGACGGCGTCGCGGTTGCGGGCGTCGCAGCCGAGGCCCCAGATGGTGTCGGTGGGGTAGAGGATGGTCTTGCCTTGGCGCAGGGCGTCGACCGTCAGCCGTATTGCTTCGTTGATGTTCATGCTGCAAAAGTACGAAAAAAATACGTCATGGTTTGCATGGTTTGAAATTTTTTTGTACTTTTGCATATTGTTAAGTTAAGTTAATTGGAGTAAAATTTAGTTCAATTATTTATAAACCAAAAAATTACAACTATGTTTAAAGGACATCCTAAAGGACTTATCTGGGCTGCCTTGAGTAATATGGGTGAGCGTTTTGGCTACTATATTATGAATGCAGTCCTGGTGCTGTTCCTCTGTTCAAAGTTTGGTTTGCCAGACGAATCAGCCACCCTTATTTATTCCATTTTCTACATGGGAATCTACATTTTGAGCCTTGTGGGCGGTATTATTGCCGACAGGTCTCAGAACTATAAAGGGACCATTATGACGGGTCTCTTTGTGATGGCAAGTGGCTATGTGATACTTGCCATACCCATCACTGCAACATCGGGTAACATCTCTTGGCTGCTCCCTGTAACGTGTGTGTCTCTTTTCCTGATTGCTTTCGGTAATGGTCTCTTCAAAGGCAATCTGCAGGCCATTGTGGGACAGATGTACGACAACCTTGAGGCTGAGGAGGCCAAGAAAGGCGATAAGGCACTCGCTATTGCCAAGAGCAAGCGTGACTCTGGTTTCCAGATATTCTATATGTTTATCAATGTCGGCGGTCTTATCGCTCCTTTTGTTGCTCCCTTGCTTCGCAGCTGGTGGCTGCAGCAGAACGGCATGGGATACAATGCAGACCTTCCCGCACTCTTCCATCAGTATGCCAATGAGGGTGTAGCCATGGGCGCTGCCGCTATGTCGAAGATGATGGAGCTCATTCCGCAGATTACTTCTTCGATGCCTACCGATTTGCAGGCCTTTGGCTCTGACTACTTGAAGATATTCAATGAGGGTGTCCACTACTCGTTCATCGCATCCGTGGTGGCTATGTTCATCTCGCTGATTATTTTCATTAGCACCAAACGTATGTTCCCCACGCCGGCCAAGAAAGTGGCTGCGGAATCGGTCTCCTATACTCCCGAAGAAAAGGCGGCTATGGCCAAAGAGCTCAAACAGCGCTTGTATGCCATGTTTGCCGTGCTTATCATTGCAGTGTTCTTCTGGTTCTCGTTCCACCAAAACGGCACGTCGATGTCGCTCTTTGCCAAAGACTTTGTCAATACTGACTCTCTGGCTCCCGAGATTTGGCAGGCTGTGAACCCCTTCTTCGTCATTTTGCTGACGCCCATTATCATGTGGTTCTTCGGTAACCTTGCCCGGAAAGGCAAAGAAATCTCCACGCCCAAAAAGATTGCCATCGGTATGTGTGTGGCTGGCTGTGCCTACCTTATTATTTCGCTCTTCTGCATGTGGAAAGGCTATCCTTCGGCAGTGCAGTTTAAATCGATGCCGGCAGCTGATGCAGCGGCGATGAAGGCAATGCCGTATATTCTGATTATCTATTATTTCTTCATGACTGTTGCCGAACTGTTCATATCTCCGTTAGGCCTTTCGTTCATTTCCAAGGTTGCTCCGAAGAACCTGTTGGGTCTCTGCCAGGGACTCTGGCTTGGTGCAACCGCTGTCGGAAATGGCCTGCTCTGGATTGGACCGCTGCTGTACAACATGTGGCCTATCTGGCAGTGCTGGGCGGTGTTTATGGGCGTATGCTTTATCTCTGCAATCGTGATGTTCGGTATGGTGAAGTGGCTCGAAAGGGTTACGAAATAAAAAAAAGTAGAATTATAAAAAGCAATTATGATCATGAAAAGAATCGTTTCTATAATCTGTGGTACTATGTTGATGACAGGACTTGTGTCATGTGGATCGGCTACCCCAGAAAAGGATAAGAATGGCGACACTCCCAAGATGGTGGTGGAGCGTATGTATCAGTCTATTCAGCAAAATGATTTCGCTACAGCCGTTGCTTGCTGCAATGTGCCTGACACGGTGGTCATCAAGAATATGAAGGATGCAAACGGCAATGTAAGGTTTGATACTATTCCTAACAATGTCGAGCGCGTGACCAAGGCCATGTTGGACCAGACAATGCAGTCTTCCTATAGAGTAATAAAGAGTTGGGATGTAGTGGAGGAAGGAGACAGGACCGACCCGAATTTGGCCAAAGTCAAAGCTACGGTTGTCTTCGAGTCGAAAGATGGTAAAACCGAAACCGTCGAGACCTCGTTCCCCATGAAGCGTGGTCGTGACAATGTCTGGAAAATCAATGGATGAGTGTTTGAGTGGGATTTGAACGGTGCTGTCACCGTTTAACACTTGTCGAGTATGCTTCGTCTTTTTGTGGGCGAAGCATACTTCTTTTTAGTGGCAACAGAAATGTTTTACTGTTTTTAGCATAATAAAAAAAGAATCCCCGAACATTTGTTCGGGGATTCTTTTTTCCAATGCGTCGATTCCAACGCGGTTGCGGTAGAGGGCTCTCTTATTTGTCGAGCTCCTGCTGGCGCAGGTGCTGGACGTAGATGGCCTTCAGGTGCTTCTCGCGATTGATGACACTGGGCTTGGTGAACTGCTGACGACGGCGCATCTCTTTCACCACGCCGGTTTTCTCGAATTTGCGTTTCAGTTTCTTGAGGGCGCGTTCGAGGTTGTCACCTTCTTTGATAGGAACTACGATCATTGTTAATACCTCTTTCTTTGTTAAGGGTTAATAATAAAATTGTTTATTTAAGACTTGTTGTCTTCTCTTAGAACATCAGGTGGCCCTGGGCGGCGGCGTCGTTGAGAGCGGCGATGATGCCTTTCTTGTTGATGATGCGCATGCCTTTGGCGGAGACCTTCAGGGTAATCCACATGTCCTCCTCGGGAATGTAGAACTTCTTGGTCTGCAGGTTGGGGGCGAAGGTGCGTTTGGTGTGGATGCGGGAGTGCGAAACGTTGTTGCCCACGATCACTTTCTTACCGGTAATTTCACATTTTTTCGACATTGTAGTATAATTTTTATTGTTTGTTTACGTTATATTTTCCGCACACTTTTTGATGCGAAAACGGCTGCAAAAGTACCACCTTTTTTCGACATGGCAAAACGTTTGACCTTCCAAAAGTGGCTTTTTAAACTTTTTTAACATTTCGATAAATATAATCAATTATGATACAAATGATTGCTGATTTCGTTAAAATGGATTTTAACATAGTTTTTTCAGTAAGTTAGCAATCGTTTTTTGTTGAAAACAGTCCTGATTTATGTCGCTTTCGAAGAAATTGGACACCTGGTACGAGGACTACGGACGCACGCTTCCGTGGCGCGGGATAGACGACCCTTATCGCATCTGGCTCTCGGAAATCATACTGCAGCAGACGCGCATCGAGCAGGGTCGCGACTACTACCACCGCTTCGTGGAGGCGTTCCCCACGGTGGCCGACCTGGCCGCCGCCAGCGAGGAGCAGGTGCTGCGCCTATGGCAGGGGTTGGGCTACTATTCGCGTGCGCGCAACCTGCATGCGGCCGCGCAATATATAATGGATGAATGCGGAGGCAGGTTCCCCAACAGCCACGAGGGCATCCTGCGCCTCAAGGGCGTCGGGCGCTACACGGCGGCCGCCATCGCCTCATTCGCCTTCCGGTTGCCCTACCCGGTCATCGACGGCAACGTCTACCGTTTCATCAGCCGCCTTTATGGCATTGCCACCCCCATAGGCACCGATGCCGCCTACAGCGAGTTTGAACGGCTGCTGCAGGAGCAGATCGACCGTCGCAGGCCCGACCGCTTCAATGCGGCCCTGATGGACTTCGGTTCGCTGCAGTGCAAGCCCCAGCCTGACTGCACGGCCTGCCCCTTTGCCGACGAGTGCAACGCGCTGCGCACGGGACGCGTGGGCCTGCTGCCCGTCAAGGCCCCGAAGGTCAAGCCTGTCGACCGCTGGTTCTATTACCTCGACCTCCGCTGGCAACGCGACGGCAAGGTTTTCACCCTGCTGGAGCAACGTACGGGAAAGGACATCTGGCGCGGATTGTACCAGTTCCCGCTGCTGGAGACGGAGCATGAACTGGACGACGTGGCGCTGGCGCCGGCCGCCGCCGGATTCGCCGCCCGCGAGTTCGGCCTCGGCACTGTCGAGTTCAATCCTTCTGTCATATTCAAGCACCAGCTTACACACCGTACTATCCATGCCCGGTTTCTGCGTGCAGAACTCGGGGAAGAACCGCCCGTGATACCGCATAAATGTCGTGTCGAAGAGGTGAAAATGATAAAAAAAATCCCGGTGTCGAGGTTGATTGATAGGTATTTGCAGACTTTGTGAAAATCTTTATTTTGTATATTCAAAAAAAAGTCGTAATTTCGCAGTCTCAAATTGACTAAAAAAGCTATAAACAAAGTATGATTGGAGTCAATAAAGTAATCCTGGTTGGGAATGTAGGAAAGAACCCGGATGTAGTTACTTTCCCCTCCGAGGGGTCCACTCCCGTGAAGAAAGCATCCTTCCCCCTCGCAACAACCGAATACCGTCGCAACCGCGACAATGAAAGAGTGGAAATCACCGAGTGGCACAATGTGGTGTGCTGGCGCGGCCTGGCCGACATCGCAGAACGCATTCTCCACAAAGGTGCCCAGATCTATGTCGAGGGACGCCTGCAGAGCCGTACCTGGGAAGACAAAGAGGGCAACAAGCGCCATGTCACCGAGGTGGTCGCCGACAACCTCTTGCTCCTGTCCAATCGCCAACGCAACGAGGAATCGCAGCAGGTCAACAACCCCTTGATGGACATTCTCAACAACGAGACCGAGCCATTGGGAGACCTCCCATTCTGAGATCGAACGTATTAGGTACTTGCCAAGGCCTTGGCATGGCCTTACCAACTCCTTATCAACTCCTACCGCTGTAGGTGTTGGTAGGGAGTTGATGGTTTTGTGATGGAAGGGAGGAGAGGGGTGTGGCGGTGTGCGTCAGCGGATGAGCAGCACGGTGCCGATTTCGGACTTGGGGGAGTTGGGGTAGTCGACGGCGTGGTAGTTGAAACGCCATACGTAGTTCCCCTGCGGGCAGTTGCCTCCGTCCCAGCCCATGTTGCCGAAGTCTGTGGTTTGGTACATTAGCAGGCCTTCACGGTTGTAGATGAACAGCTCGCCGTCGATGACACCTTGGGTGACGATGGTGAAGCGGTTGTTGGTTTCGAGGTTGGGGGTGAAGGCATTGGGGGCGAAGACGGCCACGCGGAGCACCGGCAGGAGGTAGAAGGCGGTGTCGAGACACTGGCCGTTGTAGACGCTGAGGGCGAGGGTAATGGTGTCGGAATGGTCGTCGCCGCGACCATAGAGTATGCGCGAAGGTTCGCTCTGGCGCACGCCGTCGACGTACCATGTGCGTTCGACATACTCCTTCGAGATGTCGTAGGCGGTATAGTCCATGGCATTGTACTTCAATGCGCCGGGGTTGACCTGCAGCTCGGCCTTCGGTACATCGACAGGACTCAGGACGATGGATTTGCTGAAGGGGCAGAAGGGGATGTCGCGGTAGTCGGCATAGAGGGAATACTCGGTGGGCTCCGACGGGGCGACGGTGACGGTGAGGAGGTCTTCGTTTCCGTCGAGCTGGCTGTCCATCGGGTAGGAGGACCAGCGGGTATAGGGTACGCTGGAGGTGGCGCTGATGGTGTAGGTGCGGTGCAGGCAGTCGGTGGAATAGCTGAAGTCGATACGCGGTTGGGCCATCTTGGTGAGGCGGAGGGCGATCACGGAGTCGCACGCATAGACCGAGTGGAGGGTGTCCAGCAGGAGGTGGTCCTCGTTGAGATAGGCCGAGTCACCGCTGACGGAGAAGGAGTGCCAGTGGTAGGTCTGGCCGTGGCAGAAGGTGTCGACGCTCTCCTCGTAGGATGAATAGTGCACGGCGAGGTCGAGGGTGACAATGGAGTCGCATCCACGGTATGTGACAAGTGTGACTTGCGGACCCTGGATGTCGGCGTGGTAGACGGTATTGTCGAGCCATCGCATAGAGTCGCACACCATGTGGCGGTCGGTGAAGAGGTGGGTGGAGTCGACGGTGAGGTCGAGGTGGTGTATGCTGTCGCAGCCCCATTGGTTGGTCAGGTGCAGGAAGGGGGCCGAAGTGGAAGCGGTGTAGGAGATGCCGTCGAGCCAGGTGAGGGAGTCGCAGGCGTGGAGTTGTTCCAGTGTGGCCGAGGTGTCGATGGCCACCACGCGCATGACCACCAGCGAGTCGATGCCGTCGAGGCCCTGCAGATGCACGCTGTCGGCCATCGTCTGCCGGTGGGCGGAGCGGAGTCCGTTGCCGTTGGCGAAGACGGCGCCGTTCCACACCAGTGGCAGGCTGTTTTGGCAGAGGATGCTGTCGACGTAGGTGCGACGGTTACGTTGCAGGTGGAGGGTGCGGAGCGAGTCGCAGCCGTAGACGGCCTGCAGCAGGTGGGGGTAAGTGCCGGTGGTGTCGTAGAGGGTATGCTCGAAGGTGTAGGTGTCGCCGTCGTAGATGGTGTCGTAGAGGTGGATGTTGTATGTGGGATAGACTTTCAGGTGGAGGGTCTGCAGGCTGTCGCACGAGTGGGCGGAAAAGAGGTGGTGGAGGAAGGTTCCGGTCTGGCGGTAGGTCGAGTCGATGAAGAGACGCGAGGAATCGTCGCAGAGGGTGTCGTAGGTGTGGTAGTCGTAGGCGGGCCACACGGTGAGGTGGAGCGTGGAGAGGCTGTCGCACGAATGGCGCGAGAGCAGCTGGTGGGCATAGTCGCCGGAGGTGTTGTAGGTGTGCTGCGTGAAGACGATGCTCTGGTTGGAGCAGATGGTGTCGTAGGTGTGGTGGTCGAAGGTGGGGTGCACGGTGAGGTGGAGGGAGGAGAGACTGTCGCATCCGCGGATGGAGAGGAGGCTGTCGGTATAGTCGGTGCTGACGCTGAAGAGGCTGTCGCCAAAGGCGAAGACGGTGTCGTCGCAGATGGCGGTGGTCAGGTGGTGGTCGTAGAGGG
Source organism: Bacteroidales bacterium UBA3684 (assembly GCA_002372855.1). Taxonomy (GTDB): domain Bacteria; phylum Bacteroidota; class Bacteroidia; order Bacteroidales; family P3; genus Colimorpha. The sequence goes on along the minus strand of DFIZ01000002.1, from coordinate 14,058 downwards.
GGTGGACGGTGAGGAGCATGGTGACAAGGCTGTCGCTTCCGGTGTGGGAGAGGAGGGTTGTGGCGCGGGTCATGGTGGCCGATGCGGAGAGGACGGTGTCGAAGGAGGCGTTGTTCCACGTGTAGGGCAAGGCGCTGCGGCAGAGGGTGTCGTAGAGTGTGGTGTCGACGTTCCAGTGGACATGCAGCGAGTAGCTGATGGTGCTGTCGCAGCCGGCGGCGTTGACAATGGTGACAGTGGTGTCGCTGGCGGGCTGGGAGAAGGTGGTGCCGTTGAAGGTATGCGGAAGAAGGTTCTCGACCACGGTGTCGTAGAAACTGCTGCTGGAGGATGCGTTGACGGTCAGCAACAGGGTGGTGGTGCTGTCGCATCCGACGGCGTTGGTGGTGACGCGTTGGGCCACGGCGCCACTGGTGGTGTACTCGGTGCCGTACCACACAAAGCGGTCGCAGGCCACGGCCACGGTGTCGGCCATGGAGGTGTCCTTGACAACGAGGAACACGGTGCCTATGCTGTCGCAACCAAAGGAGGAGAGTTCGGAGTAGGAGTAGCTCCCGGTGTCGGTGGCGTCGGCAATGACGAGTGAACCATAGGAATAGGGCAACCCGGAGGGACAGATGACGGCGGTGTCGTGCAGGTTGTACGAGGGATGCACGGTGATGGTATGGTTGAGGGTGTAGGGGCAGTGGCTGGTGTCCTGGGCGGTGAGGGTATAGGTGGTGGTGGCGGTGGGCGACACAACGAGGGTGTCGCTGTTCCAGGAATGCCACAGGGCGTTGCTGACGATGAGGGTGTCGTTGACGGGGCTGTTGTCGCAACGGTCGGTGGGTCCTGTGATGGAGGGATTGGGTCCCGGAGGCATCAGGGTGATGGTCTTGCGAATGGTGTCGGTGCAGAGCCCGTTGGCGATGGAGGAGACCAGGACGACCTCGTACTGGCCGGGGGCATCGTAGTGGGCAGTGGCATGGTAGAGCGAGGATGTGTCGCCGTTGCCGAAACTCCACCACGAGGCTTCGCAGCTCTCGCCGGTGCCGCTGGGGGTAACGCCGTCGGCCGAGATGGTGCTGCGGTTGACAAAGCTGACGTCGAACTCGCAGTTCTCCATTGTCACCACACTGTCGAAGAGCGCCAACGGATAGCGCACGCCGGCGAAGGCACTCATGGTGAAGTTGCAGGCGGGTTTGTCGACGAAGCTCAGGAGGCAGTGGTAGATGGTGCCGGTGTCGGAAGTGACGTTGATGGAGCGCGCGGTGCTGATGGGGCTCTGGGGCGAGTCGGTGTACCACAGGTAGGAGAAACCCTCGGGGACGGTGAAGGTATTGCTGGCATTGGCGCCGCAGGTCTCCGACGCCATATTCTTGCGGCTGCATTCGAGGGTGAAATAGGCATAGCCGTAGTGGCCGCTTTGCGAGCAGTCGTAGGTGGTGAGACGCACCATGATGGTCTGCCCGGCATAGGGGGTGAGGTCGATGCCGACGGTGGTCCAGTCTTTCCAGAGGGTCGAATAGTGGGTATTCCAGCCGAGGTTGGAGTTGGAAATGAAGTCGGCGACTCCGCATGTAGGGTCGATGACCTCCATGTTGCCGTTGAGGATTTCAAGGCGGAATCGGGGCTGCTCCGAAGGCGAGTGGTTGGGGTCCTCCAGCACGGCGGCATATTTCAGGATGAGAAGGTCGGCGAGCATGGTGTCCACCTCGATGGCATAGAGCAGGGCTTCGGCCTCGCTGCCCGTGCGCCAGTTGCCGAGGCGCACGGAGGAGGAGCCTCCGGGAGGCACGGTGCTGAGGAGGTTGCCTGTGCGGGGGTCGCGCTCGTTGGGGTTGGTGTGGACGGTATGGCGGCTGTAGGCATCCGAGGGGCCGTGGTTGATGATGCCGATGGATGAATAGGGCGACGAGAACGAGCCGTAGTAGCCTTGGACGTAGGGTGCCGTAAGGTCGGAGGGGTCGATGCAGCCGTGGCCTCCCTGGATGGGGGTGGTGATGTGGAGCGTGGAGGTGCAGCAGGTCTCGCCGCTGTCGGCCTGGGCGTAGAGGCTGATGGTATAGTCGGTGCTGCCCACAAGGCCGGTGAGGTCGTAGCTGTTGCCGGACACCGCTATGGGGCCTGTGCCGTAGTCGAGCATGAGGTTCTCGCCCGAACCATCCCAGGTGAGGGTTCCGGAGGTGGCATTGAGGTTGGAGACGGCAAGGTTGTGTACCGTGGAGTTGCAACCCGTTGGGGGCGCCGAGGTGACGGCGTGGAGCGAGAAGCCCTGGCGAATCACCGATCCGTCGGTGGTGAAGTGGATTTTCATGGTGCCGCTGGTGGCAACGACATTGAGCGAATTGGTGCCGCATACGCGGAGAATCTGGGTCTCTCCGTCGTAGATGCTGAGGTAGTCGTAGCTGTTTTCGGTGTTGTAGTTGCCGGTGAGGGTGATGGTGGCGCCGGCGTTGGTGGTGAGCACGACCCACCCCTGGAAGGAGTTGCTGTAGTTTCCGCTGGGTCCGCCGTCGTCGTAGATGTCCGCTCCGTTGGCACAGAGGGCGGCGTATATGGTTTGCCCATTCTGCATGGTGATGGTCTGCGCCATGGCGCTCCCCTCGTGCAAAAAGGGTAGCACCAACACCAGCAATGTCCAAAGGAAACGGATGCTGCGGTGTGTAAACGGTTGTATGCTAGTTGTATACATTATTTCATACGCTTCCTATCATTTTGCAAATATACATATTTTTTTTGATTTTCATAATATTTTATAAAATAATTCTCCATGTTCTATAGTTTTATTCGCACCATTTGTCATTTTTACCTTTACCAACCCCCTTTTAACACCCTATCATCTCCTGCTGTGGTAGGAGTTGGTAAGGAGTTGGTAAGGACTTGGTAAGGAGTTGGTATGGGGGTGATGGGTGTGATAGCTCTTTTATTCAGTGTGTTTTACGTCCGTATGGAGTGTGTTTTGGGGTCTTTGTGCGGGTGGAATTTGACATTTTGTCGTTTTTTTGCTCTCCCGGCTGCCGGAATCCGATACCTGGATGGTGACAAAAAAGGGCATACCGTTTTTGGCGACGGTATGCCCTGTTGCACGGCCGATGGCGTGCCGGGAATCAGAATCCGGGCTTGCCCAGGAGGTGGAACATGTTTTTCTTGTAGGCTTCCACGCCGGGCTGGTTGAAGGGGTTGACGCCAAGGGTGTATCCGCTGACGCCGCAGGCGAACTCGAAGAAGTAGATCATCTGGCCGAGGGTGTACTCGTCGATGCGGTCCACATCGATTTCCACCACGGGCACGCCGCCCTCGAGGTGGGCCTGGACGGTGCCCTGCATGGCACAGTCGTTGATTTCGGTCAGGCTCTTGCCAACCAGGTAGTTGATGCCGTCGAGGTTGTGTTCGTCGGTGGGCACATCGACGTGGGTGGCGGGTTTGGCGACGTGGACCATGGTTTCCATCATCAGACGCTCGCCGTCCTGGACGTACTGGCCCATGGAGTGGAGGTCGGTGGTGATGCTCAGGCTGTGGGGCAGCAGGCCTTTGTGGTCTTTGCCCTCGCTCTCGCCGTAGAGCTGTTTCCACCATTCGGCCAGATAGCGCAGGTTGGGCAGGCTGCTCACCAGCATTTCGACTTTGATGCCGTTGCGGTAGAGGATGTTGCGCACGGCGGCGTACATCATGGCGGGGTTCTCGGCGAGGGTGTTCTTCTCGATGCAGAGGCGCCGCATGTCCTGTGCGCCCTGTAGCAGCCGGTCTGTGTCGAATCCGGCCATGGCGATGGGCAGCAGTCCGACGGGGGTGAGCACGGAGAAGCGGCCGCCGACATTGTCGGGGATGACGTACATGGGGTAGCCCTCGTTGACGGCGATGTCGTGCAGGGCGCCTTTGCGGGCGTCGGTGATGGCCACGATGCGCTGCGAGGCTTCGGCTTTCCCGTACTTCTTTTCGAGGTGGGCTTTGACGATGCGGAAAGCCACGGCGGGCTCGGTGGTGGTGCCCGACTTGGAGATGACGGCTACGCTGTAATTTTCATGGTCCAAGAGGGTTAGCAGCTGTGTGTAGTAGTCCTCGCCGAGGGTGTGGCCGGCGTAGACCACGTAGGGTTTTTCTCCGCGCACCATGGAGGCGAACTCCGACTGCAGGGCCTCGATTACCATGCGGGCGCCGAGATAGGAGCCTCCGATGCCGATGACCACGAAGACCTTGCTTTTCGCGCTCAGCCGGGCCACGTCGGCTTTCATGCGGGCGTATTCGGCCTTGTCGTACTCCTCCGGAAGGTTGACCCAGCCGAGGAAATCGTTGCCTTCGGCGTCGCCTTTCAGCAGGTGTTCTTTGGCTGCGAGAATCTCTTTTTCAATCTGAGCGATAGGCTCTTGCCCCATTTTCGACACAATGTGGTCGGTTTTGATTTTGATTTGTCCCATTTTTGTGCTTATCTGATAGGTTAATACTCTATGTTTTAGGGTCTAAAAAAGACCGTCTGTCAATTTTTTTTCAATTGTAACTGCATTATTTTCTTCAAATTAACGAAGAAATAAAAAAAATATTTTTCGTATATGAAAAAATATACGTACTTTTGCAAAAAATTAATCGCTGAAAGGTATATAGAAAAGAATTAATAATAAATAAAAAACATTTGAAATGCTGAAAAAATTAATCAAGATGGGCGTTGTGATGTCCCTCATGGTGACCTCCGTGAACGCCTTTGCTCAGAACACCGGCAAGCCCGAGTATCCTCACTATGGCTTCTGGAGCAACTGGTCGCTTGGTGTTTCCATCGACCTTAACAATCAGGCCTTCATGAACGCCGGTGGCGACCTCGGCGGCTGGCGTAAGGCTACCAATGCTGGTATGGACATCTTCCTGCAGCAGAAACTGAACCACGCCTTCGACTGGCGCATCCGTTTCGGCTTCCCCAGCTTCTGGGCTCCCATGCAGGGCCGCGATGGTTACTACAATGACCGTCACATGACCGCCACTCTCGACATTCTGTGGTCGATCAACAACTCGCTGATGGGTTACAACCCTGACCGTCGTTTCAACCTCTATCTCTATGCCGGCGGTGGTCTCGCCCTGAGCGGCAACAGCAACGAAGAGATTTCGAAACCCAAAGAGGACTTCGGTACCGTCGGTATCGTTCTCGATGGCGGTATTGGTGCCAGCTATCGCTTCGGTGAGAGCCACAACGTCTTCTTCGAGTATGGCTATGACATCAATGGCGACGCTCCCAGCCCCAAGACCTTCTTCTCGAGCGACCTTCACCACACCAACCGTATCTTCCGTCTTGGTTACTTCTATTGCTTCGGTGTCACCGCTACCGACCAGGCCGTTGCTGCCCAGAAGGCCATGCTGACCCAGGAGAACTTCGGTGCCCTGAACAGCCAGGTGAACAACCTCGACAACCAGCTCCGCAACAGCCGCAACAACGAGAAGCGCCTTGAGAACCGCATTGCCGAACTCGAGGATCAGCTTGCCCAGGCCCTCGCCCAGGGTGGCAAGGGTGGCAACAGCGCTGCTGCCGACAGCCTCCAGGCCGTTATCGACCAGATTAAGGCCGACCAGCTCACCTTCTACGCCATGCCCTTCTCCGTCCAGTACGGTGTTGACGAGTGGGAGGTTTCTGAAGACGAAGACGCCAAGGTCAAGGCCGTCGCCCGCGTCCTCAAAGACAACCCCGATGTTAAGGTTCTCGTTGTTGGCTTCGCCGACTACACTGGCAGCGACAGCTACAACATGAAGCTCTCCGAAAAGCGTGCCAACGAGGTCAAGCGCCTCCTCGTCAAGAAGTATGGCATCGCCGAGAATCGCATCCAGACCGAGTACAAGGGTAAGAGTGTTGCCTTCGGCGACATCCAGTACGCCCTCAACCGTCGCGTCAGCTTCTACCGTGTGATTGAATAGTTCTAGACAGTTATGGATAATAGAGCGGGACTTCCTTTGGAGGTCCCGCCCTTTTTTTTGTGTCCGTAAAAGAATGATTGTTTACTGCGCCACTATCCTGTATTCCACGCGGCGGTTTTTCTGCCGTCCTTCCGCGGTGGCATTGTCGGCCACGGGCATGCTTTTGCCGTAGCCCACGCAGGAAAGGCGCTTGCGGTCGATTCCGCGGTCCACGAGGTAGTCCAGCACCGCTTTGGCTCGTGCTTCGGAGAGTTTTTGGTTGTATTCTTGGGTGCCTTGGTTGTCGGTGTGTCCACGGAGCTCGATTTGCATGCTTGGGTTATCCTCGAGCATCGCTTTGAGGTTCATCAGTTCGTTGTACGATTGTTGCAGGACTTCGCTTTCGCCGGTGGCAAAAAAGATGTTCTCAAGTACGACGACTTTGCCCACGGGGACTGTTTTCTGCACCTTGGCGGGAGGATTGTCGATGCTGTCCAGGCAGATTACCTCGACGTCGTCGATATAATAGTATGCCCCCTGCAGCGGCGTGTTGGTGTTGGTGGTGCTCACCACGTTGGACTTGTTGAACGAGTAGAAGTTGCCGATGGTGAGAAAGCGTTCGCCGCCTTCCGCCACAAATTCTCCTTGGATTTCGGTCCATCCTTTCGTATCGTTGAGTATTCTGTCCACCTCGTTGACCACCTGTGGGGTGAAGTAGGTGGCGATGCTTTGAGAGCCATTGCCTCCTATTTGGGACATTTCTCTCTCCATCAGGATGCCGCGAGCCGAGTCTTCCACACGTTCCGGGGTTAGAATGGCGCCCAGGGTGGCTGTGGCGTGAGGCGATTTCTCCGCCAGGCTTACCCAGAAACTCACCTTGTATCGTTTTCCTCCAACCAGCGGGGCTTTGAGTTCGGTCTGGAGGTATTCCCGGTAGAGCTCTTGCGAGCAGTAGATGCCGCAGTAGGCCTCGCCGGAGTGCGCTTCCTGCACGCCCATCTTGTTCCTTGGAACATTGCATTCCCGCCCTCCGCATGCGTTGAAATAGTCGCTGCTGCCGCCCGTGGGCTGCCACCAGGCATCGGCCTCGCGCATTATGCCCATGGCTTCGATTTTTGTCGGGCACCGGCGATGCTCCTCAAATGACGGGTTGTACACCAGGTTGCCTCCTGTCTGGGCACGAAGTGGAGCAACGGCACACAGGGCAACAAAGCATGCGAGGCTGATCCAGTGTTTCTTCATGAATTCTCTATTGTTTTCATCATGCTATCCCACAACAGTTCCGCCGTGCGGTCCCAACTGAAGCGGGTTCGTTGGCGACGGCCTTTTTCGATGAGTTCCTCCCGGAGTGCTTCGTCGTCAAGGCTCACAATGGCGCTGGCTATACTGCTGGGGTCGGCAGGGTCGATGTAGAGTGCTGCGTCGCCTCCCACTTCGGGCATCGACGTGGTGTTCGACGCTACCACCGCCGTTTCGGCGTACATGGCTTCGAGTATGGGGATTCCGAATCCTTCAAAGTATGATGGATAGACAAGCATCTGTGCTGCCGAGAGCAGGGCCGAAAGGTCCATCGGGTCGACATGTCCGGGCATGATGACATCCTGTTGATGCTTCATATTGTCGTAGGCTTCGGACAGCTCGTCCTGCCACCACACACGGCTGCCCACTACCACAAGTTTCAGGTCGCTTTGACCGTGCTGTTTCACCATATCGAAAGCTTTCAGCAGGTTCGCCAGGTTTTTCCGTTTTAATATTGTACTTATAAATATTATATATGGGCATCCGTCGGTGAATCGTTTCCGTATGGCGTCCTTCTCCTCTGCGGAATGCGGGCGGTAGTTGCTGTGGGCACCGTCGTAGACGACGTCGATTTTTGACAAGTCTATGCCATAGGTTTCGGCAATGTCTTTTTTCGAGTATGTCGACACCGTTGCCACCCTTGTGGCGTAGCGGGCAAAAAGAGGGAAGTAGTGACTCATGTACCGCTGGTGCGATGGTTTGAGGTTCCCTTTCGCATGCTCGAAGTTCAGGTCGTGAATCACCGTCAGTGTAGGCACCTTCGGGTGCAGGGGCATCATGCCGTCGGGCGACAGGTAGAGGTCTATTTTATACTTCTTCAGCGCCTTTGTTGTGGCCCATTCGAAATAGAGGTACCATAGCACTGGGTGCCGTGCCTGAGGGCATAGCACCACGGGCGTCACGTTAGCCCCGAAGATGAATTCCTCGGCGGGCTTTCGGTCGAAAAAGAAGAAGAACTGGTGTTCGGGATGGCTGGCCACCATTCGGCGGGCCGTCTCCGCGGTGAACCATCCGATGCCGTCCATCTTGCCTTTCAGCAGCAGGCGTGTGTTGATGGCGATGCGCATTATCCTCTGCTCTTGATGGTTTCGTCTATTACGCGGGGGAAATGCTCCTTTTCCAGCAGATGTATTTTTGCCGCTAGGCTGTCGGGCGTCTCGTCCGGGTCGACGGTGCAGCGTGCCTGAAACAGGGTGGTCCCGCGGTCGTAATGCTGGTCCACGATGTGGATCGTGATGCCGCTCTCTTTTTCGTGGTTGGCCACAACGGCCTCGTGCACGTGGTGCCCGTACATGCCTTTGCCGCCGTAGTTGGGAAGCAGGGCAGGGTGGATGTTGATGATTCGGTTGGGATAGGCTTCAAGCATCGATTGCGGTACCAGCCACAGGAATCCTGCCAGAATCACCCAGTCGGCCTGCTTTTCGCGCAGGTAGTCCAGCACGGCAGTGCTTTCGTAGAAGTCCTTGCGGCCGAAATAGCGTGCTTCGACGCCCAGATTCTTTGCTCGCTGGGCAATGTAGGCATCCTTTACGTTGTAGATGATGCAGGCCACTTCAACATCCTTGCGTCCGGCGAAGTATTCTGTTATCTGTTGTGCGTTGGTTCCGTTGCCGGAACCCAGTATGGCTAGTCTTGTCATATCGGTTTGTTTTTTCCAATTTCAAAATGCAAAGATAAGAATAAATATTGATACTATGTAAAAAAAACATTCTCTCCATTCCCAAACACCCCTTCGGTGGACCAAAATGGATTGTCGAAAAAGTGTGCAATTTTGCAAAATTTAATTAAAATTTGCTGCATTTACAACAGAAAAACATGCCTGCAAAAACAAAAAAACATGTTTTTTTAAATTATTACCTCACTTGGTACCAGTAGATTAGTGCTGCCTGTTGACAAATAAAATGTTAAAAAGTGTTTATATGTCAAAAAAATTTTGTTTCTTTGCATCCAGTTTTATCAATTAAAATTACAAAGAAAATGTCAGAAATTGCAACCAAAGTAAAAAGCATCATCACCGACAAACTTGGTGTTGAAGAAAGTCAGGTCACTCCCGAAGCCAGCTTCACCAACGACCTTGGTGCAGACTCTTTGGACACCGTCGAGCTGATTATGGAGCTCGAAAAGGAATTCGACCTTTCGATTCCCGACGAGGAAGCTGAGAAGATCGTCACCGTTGGCGACGCTATCGCTTTCATCGAAAACGCGAAAAAGTAACTTTACAAATTAAGTCTGCTCTTTCCGCTTTATGGAGTTGAAAAGAGTTGTTGTTACAGGTCTCGGCGCGCTCACCCCTATAGGCAACAATGTTCCCGCTTTGTGGGACGCGTTGGTTAAAGGTGTGAGCGGAGCCGGGCCGATAACACATTTCGATGCCTCGAAGTTCCGTTGCCAGATTGCCTCGGAACTTAAAGGTTTCGACCCTCTCAACTTTTTCGACAAAAAGGAAATGCGCCTCCTCGACGGCTATACCGTCTATGGTTTGGTCACTGTCGACGAGGCTATGCGCGATTCCGGCCTTGACGACTCCAATGTCGACAAGGACCGTTTCGGCGTCATCTGGGGCTCCGGCATGGGCGGTGTGAAAAGTCTTCAGGACGAATTGCGCGAGTTCGCACTCTCCGATGGCAATCCCCGCTTCAGTCCCTATTGGATTCCCAAAGTCATTGTCGACATCTGCGCCGGCCAGATAGCCATCCGCTATGGTCTGCGCGGCCCCAACTACAGCACCACTGCCGCTTGCGCAACTTCGGCCGTCGCCATTGGCGACGCTTTCAACCTTATCCGTCTGGGCAAGGTGGACGCCATGATTGCCGGTGGCTCCGAGTGCGCTGTTGTCGAGGCTGGCATCGGCGGCTTTGGCAATATGCGTGCCCTGTCGACACGCAACGACGACCCCCAGACCGCCTCGCGCCCCTACGACAAGGACCGCGACGGCTTCGTCCTGGGCGAGGGTGCCGGCGCGCTCATCCTCGAGGAGCTTGAGCACGCCAAAGCGCGTGGTGCACACATCTACGCCGAAATCACCGGCACCGGTCTCTCTGCCGACGCTTTCCACATCACTGCATCCCATCCTGACGGCCTCGGTGTCATCAGCGCCATGCGTCAGGCCGTGGAGGAGTCTGGCATGGCCATCACCGATGTTGACCACATCAACACCCACGGCACCTCGACCCCCATCGGCGACATCTCCGAGCCGAAAGCCATCATGGGACTCTTTGGTGACTATGCCTACAAAATCGCCATCAATTCCACCAAGTCGATGACCGGCCACCTTCTCGGTGCCGCAGGCGCTGTCGAGGCCATTGCCACCATCCTCACCATCAAGAACGGCATTGTCCCCCCGACAATCAACCATTTCACCGACGACCCGCAGATTCCTGCCCTCGACTTCACTTTCAACAAGGCCCAGCGGCGCGAGGTCAACTTCGCCATCAGCAACGCTTTTGGCTTTGGCGGTCACAACGTCTGTCTCGCTTTCAGAAAGTACTAGCCAGCATGTTTTTCTTCCGAAAAAACAACGAAAGCAAGGAATTCAACCACTTCTTTAAAAACGTCCTTGGATACACTCCGCGACACACGCGGCTGTATCGTGTTGCCTTCACCCATCGCTCCCTCTCCACTCAGGTACATGGCCACCGCATCAACAACGAACGCCTCGAGTACCTGGGCGACGCCATGTTGGGAGCCGTCGTGGCGGAATACCTTTACAAAAAGTACCCCTATCAGGGCGAGGGCTTCCTCACGGTGCTCCGGTCCAAGATTGTCAGCCGCGTAAGCCTCAACAAGCTCGCCATCCAGATCGGCCTCCTCCCCCTCGTCGAGTACCAGCACGACGATTCCGGCGGTTTCAAGTCCGTCGGCGGCGACGCCTTCGAGGCCCTGGTGGGCGCCATGTATATCGACAAAGGCTACAAGTTCACCCGACGCGTCATCGTCGACCGCATTCTCCGCACCTATCTCGACGTCGATTCCATCGCCACTACCGACTGGAACTACAAAAGCAAACTCATCGACTGGGGGCAGAAAAACCACCGCAAGGTCACCTTCGAGGTGGTTCGCACCATCGTCCAGGGTCGCGGCCGCCGCCGCTACGAGAGCCTCGTCAGCATCGACGGCGTGGCGCAGAAGTCCGCCATCGAATTCTCCATCAAGGCTGCCGACCAGCTGGCCGCCGAGAGAACCTACAAGGCCCTCGTCTCCCAGGGCACCATAGTGGACAAACCTGCATAACGGCCATGCTATGAGGCGTATGCTCATAGTGCTGCTGCTCCTTTTGCCTGCCCTCCAGGCCTTTCCCCAATTTGTTTATGTCCCCCTTTCCGCCCGCAGCGCTGCGATGGGTGGATGCCTCATCGACGACGGGACGACGCGCTGCGTGGCCATGGGCTATCGTTCCGGCTTTGCCACGGCAGGCCTCTCCACCGCCCGTCTCGATGCCTCCTTCCCCCTCGGCCAGCGGGGGCGTCTGCACGCCGGATACAGCCATTTCGGCGATGCCGACTACGCCGAGCACCAGGCGCTTGCAGCCTATTCCATGCAGATTGGCCCCAGGGTCGAAGTCGGCATCGCCGCCGCCTATTCCCTCCAGGCCGTTGCCGACGGCCACTATCGCAACCGCCACTATCTCGCCCCCGCGGCCATGGCGCGTATCTCCTTTACTCCCAGGCTGCAAGCCATGGGCCTCGTCGGCACACGCCCGTGGGACGAAGGGCCCCCCTGGCGCCTGCATGTCGGCATGGCCTACCGCGCCGTCAACCGCCTGTTGACCCTCGTCGAGGTCGAGAGCGAGGAGCGCTGGCGTCTGCGGATGGGCTTCGAATACTGCTACCGGCAGCACTTCTTTTTCCGCGCCGGCCTTGCCACTGCGCCCCTGGTGCTCTCCGCCGGTGCCGGCATCGCCTACGGACGCTACCTCATCGACATCAGCGCCGAGAGCCATCCCGTCCTCGGCCTCACCCCGCAGATAAGTCTTGCCGTATGCTTCTGATACGAAGGCTGATAATACTGCTCCTGATGGCTGTCCCAACCCTGGCGTCGGCGCAGGTCGACGCGGCCATCGAGCAGTGGATCGACGAGCGCGGCTCCGACGCCGACGCCTCCGAGCTGAGCGACATTCTGTTGCAATATGCCGACAATCCTGCCAATCTCAACGACACGGCTTCGCTCTCTTCGTTGCCGTTCCTTTCCCCTTTTCAAATCAAATCGTTACACAATTACATCCTCCTCTACGGGCAGCTCGTTTCCGTTCGCGAGCTGCTGATGGTTCCGGGCTTCGACAGCCTGATCGTCGACCGTATCGCACCCCTGGTGAAAGCCGAACCCTTTGAGGAACAGAACATTCCTTCGCTGTCCGAACTGCTGCGCCGCGGCCGGCACACACTGGTCGCCGGCATCGGCGGCACCGTCGAACAGGCCGAAGGCTATGCCAACGGCCACTACTCCGGCGACAACCTCCGCGCCCTCCTTTGCTACCGTTTCACTTTCGGCAACCGTATCTCGTTGCAAATCAGTGCCGACAAGGACCCGACGGAGGGTTGGGGGGGGTACTTTTTGAATAATTTCAGCCTTGCGCTGAACGACATCGGCCGTCTGGAAAAAATGATCGTCGGACGCTACAACCTCCAGTTCGGGCAGGGTGTGGCACTGTGGACCGGCTTCGCCCCCTTCAGCCTGCTGGGGGCCTCGCCCGTGCGCTATGCCACGGGCATCAGGCCCGCCAGTGCCTTCAGCGAGGAAGGCTGGCAGCAGGGCGTGGCGGCCACCCTGCGCCTGGCCCGCGGCCTGAGCCTGTCGGCTTTCGGTTCGCGCACCGACGGCGAGTGGCTGGGCGGCGGCCACCTCGCCCTCCGCCGCGGCAACCTCGTCCTTGGACTCACTGCCGCCGCCGTGTTCCTCGACGATTCGGTGCAGCTGCGCGACTACGCCTACAACCAGGACTACTTCCGCGGCGACTGCACCGCCACCCTCGGCCTCGACGCCCTGTGGCAGTCCGGGCGCACCCTGCTCTTCGGCGAAGTGGCCACCGACGCCGAAGGCCACCTGGCCGGCATCGGCGGTGCTCGCCTCTCGGTGGGCGGCGGCAACAGCATCGGCCTCACCCTCCGCCACTACGACGCCCGCTACCACAACCCCCACGCTGCCGCCTACGCCCTCTCGCAGACGCGCAACGAGCAGGGCCTCAGCCTCGACGCGCAGTTCCAGCTGCCCTTCCGCGTCACGGCCCTGCTCGGCGCCGACCTCCAGCGCCACACTGCGCTGCGCTATGGCAGCTATTCCCCCTCGTCGGGCTCGTGGCTGCGGATGCAGCTCAGCCGCCGTGTCGGCGGTGGCGCCGAGGTGTCGCTGCGCTACCTCCACCGCCTGCAGCAGCGCAACGTCCCCGGCATCGACAGCACCCTCTACCTATCCGAGGAGACCCTCCGCCGCCAGCTGCAGGGCCAGCTGCGCCTCACCCTCGGCCCTTGGCGCCTCACCTCGCGCGCCATCCTCTCGTGGTTCGACGCCGGGCAGGCCGGACGCCAGGGCGGATGGCTGCTCTCGCAGGAGGCCCGCTACACCCACGGCCGCTGGCAGGCTACGCTCCAGGCCGCCTGGCACGACATCGACGGCTACTATGCCCGCATCACCCTCAGCGAGAGCAACCTGCAGTACGCCTTCAGCATCCCCACGCTCCAAGGCCGTGGCCTGCGGCTTGCCGCCGTGGTGCGCTGTGACGTCGGCCGCTGGCTCAACCTCGGCTTCAAATACACCCTCACCGCCCGCCCCGGCGAGGAGGCCATCGGCTCCGGCGATGCCGCCACCCCCGGCCCTCTGCGCCAGACCTTCCACCTCCAGGCCCGCCTCCGCTTCTAGCCCACCCCAAACCCACCCCGAGCCCACCTCAACCCCTATCCAACCCCTATCCAA
>DFIZ01000050.1 GCA_002372855.1 Bacteroidales bacterium UBA3684 | reverse complement strand
GAACGATATAAGAAGGGCCGAATTATGTAGCAGTTAAGAGTTAGGAGTTATGAGTTAAGAGTTAATGTAGAGACGCGGCATGCCGCGTCTCTACGGGTGGGGGTAAAAAAAAACAAACCCCCGCAAGGGGTGGGCCTTGCGGGGGTTGGGGGTGGTGCCGGCGGGACGCCGGCGGTCCATGTAGTGTTACTTCACGATAAGCTTGCGGACGGCGTTCTGCTGCTCGCCGACGATGCGAACGAAGTAGGCGCCCTGGGCATAGCCCGTGAGATCGAGGGTGAGTTCTCCGTTCTCCACTCTCCACTCTCCGTTCTCGCGGCCGTTCATGTCAACAACCGTCACCGTTGCCTGGCCGCTGATGCCGCTGATGGTGACAGTGGTTGTGGCGGGGTTGGGGTAGAGGCTGATGGCTGCGGCGTCGACATCGTCGATGCCCACGGTGGCGGTGGTGAAGGTGGCGGGGGAGCTCCAGCCGCTCTCGTTGCCGTCGGCGCAGAGGGCTTTCACCTTGACGTAGTAGGTGGTGTTGGGCTCGAGGCCGGTGAGGGTGTAGGGGTTGTTGGCGGTGGTGTCGGCGCCGGTGCCCCAGTCGATAGCCCAGCGGGTCTCGCTGCCGCCGGCCGTCCAGGAGATGGTGGCGGAGGTGGCGGTGATGTCGCTGGCGGCGACGTCGGTCGGGTCGACGCACTCCTCGGGCTCCGTGCCGTTGGCTTCGAAGTTGGCCGTGAGGGCGATGTCGGCGCTGACGGTGAAGGTGTAGGGGTTGGCGGTGGAGACGACGGTGCCGGCGGCGGTCCAGTTGGTGAAGTGGTAGCCGATGTTGGCCGTGGCCGTGGCGGTAACGCTGGTGCCTGCGGCCACGCGGGTGGCGCTGACGGTGGCGCTGCCCATGGCGGCGTCGGCGCTGGTGGCGCTGACGGTGTACATTTCGGGCTGCGGAGCAGTGCTGTCGGCGGTGATGGCGATGTTGTCGATGTGGAAGTCGTTGTCGCCGCCGGAGACGGTGCTGCTGCCGAAGAAGGCTATGCGCACGGTCTGGCCGTTATAGGCGCTGAGGTCGATGCTGACGGAGTCGCCGGTGGAGGAGGCGTTGCGGTATTCGAAGTCGTAGCCGCTGCCGTGGCCCCAGGTCTTGACGGGGGTCCAGGTGGTGCCGCCGTTGGTGGTGACGAGGACGAGGAAGCGGTCGTCGTCGCCGGCCTCGGTGATGGCGTTATTGTTGTTGTACTGCGTCAGGGCGTAGTTGAAGGAGAGGGTGCTGCCCGTGCCGAGGACGATGCTGGGGGTGACGAGCCAGCGGTGGACGTTATCGCCGTAGATGTTCACGCGCAGGTGCATCGAGGAGTCGAAGGCGGTGGCGTAGTTGACGGCGGCGAAGACGTCGAAGGTGGCGGGAGTGAGGGTGGCGGTGTTGGAGGCGCTGTCGTAGGCACCGGTGTAGAGGTTCCAGCAGTTGAGGTAGGAGCTGGTGTCGGTGTAGAGGCGGTTGTAGCCTGCGGGGATGGCGTCGAAGTCCTCGCTCCAGGGCAGGACGGTGACGGGCACGCAGGGCGTGGAGAAGTTGGTGCTGACAGGCATGGTGGCGGTGCCGTCGTCGCAGAGGGTGCTCACGCTGAGGGAGAAGCTGGACGAGGGGGCCAGGGAGGTGTAGGTGTAGGTGTTGGCGGTGATGTCGACGCTGTCGACCTGCACGCCGCCGGAGACGAGGATGAGTCGGTAGTGGTTGGCGTTGTTGGGGTCGGCGACGGTGACGGTGGCGCTGTTGGCGGTGATGTCGGTCACCTCCACGGAGCTGGGACGTGCGCAGGAGGGCACGTGGTCGACCGTGAAGTCGTCGAGGTAGATGCTGCTGCCGCTGTAGGAGTAGGCGTAGCGCAGGGCTATGTGGCCGTTGGCGGCGGCGGGGAAGAGCACCTCATGGTATTCGTAGCTATAGCTCGTGGTGGGGTGGACGGTCTGCACGGCGACGAAGCTGTTGGCGTCGGAGGGGTTGGTCATGTAGCCCACTTCGACGGCGTAGGTGCTGTAGGCGTTCATCCAGAAGGAGAACATCAGGGTGCTGAGGCTGTCGGCGAACTTGGGCAGGGCCATCACCGTGGCGGGGTTGGAGGAGCCGTAGAAGTTGAGGCTGTTGGTGCCGCTGTGGGCGTAGGAGGAGGAGTTGTAGATGTAGGGGTAGTTGGAGGTGCTGCCGTAGCCGGTGTAGCGGTTGAGGATGGTCCAGCAGGGGTCGTCGAAGCGGCTGGTGGCGGAGGCGTAGCTATCGCCAGTGTAGGAGTCGAAGTTCTCCGTCCAGGGCAGGGTTTCGATGGCGACGCAGGGGGTGCGGAAGTTGACGCTGACCGTGCGCGAGGTGTCGCCGGCGGCGCAGAGGGCGCTGACGCTGACGTTGTAGGCGGTGTTGGCGCTGAGGCCGGTGAGTGTGTAGGGGTTGGTGGTGGCGGTGAGGGTGTCGGTGCCGTTGACAACGACCATCCACTCGCTCTCGGTGCCGTTGCTCACCCAGCTGAGGGTGGCCTCGTCGGCGTCGATGTTGCTCATGACGATGTCGCTCACCATGGCGCAGTCGTCGAGGGGTTCGACGTAGAAGTCGAGGAAGTAGACCGAGTTGGTGGTCAGGGTGCCCACGACGACCTGGTTGCCGTTGCCGGAGTAGGAGGTCAGCGGGATGACGTATTCAGTGCCGGAGGTGTAGGTGGCGTTCTGCTCGAGGGCGATGGTGTCGAGCCAGACGATGCCCGTGCCCTCGTTCACACCCACGCGGAACGTATTGTTGGCATAGGTGGTGGCGACATGGGTGCGGAGCTGGAGGTTGGTGAAGTCGGTGGACTCCACGTTGAGGGCGGGCAGCTGGAAGGTGCCGCCGTTGGTGTAGGAGTAGACGTAGCCCACGCCGTTGTTGCTGTTGCGGTAGAAGCTGCTGAAGCTCCAGCAGGTGGTGAAGCCGCTGGCCTGCACGGCGAGCATCTGGGCCGGGGTGAAGGCGAAGGGTATGGCCTCGGGGGCGCACTCGGTGGTGAAGGAGGTGGAGACCGAGGAGGTCACCGACATGTCGGAGCAGACGGCGGCCACGGTAAGGGTGTAGGGCGTGCTGTGCTGCAGACCGGTGAGGGTGGTGACAGTGTCGGTGGTGTAGAGGGTGTCGTTCACCGTGCCGTTGGCGCCGGTGTGGCTGAGCACATAGCGGTAGCTGCCGTTTTCGGCGGGGTCGTCGATGTGCATGACGGCGGTGGTGGTGTCGATGTCGGAGACGCTGACGGCGACGGGACGCTGGCACAGGGGGGCCTCGTGGACGTCAAGCTCGTCGATGAACCAGTAGTAGTTGGAGGCGTTGCCGGCGCTGTGGCGGAAGGCCATGCGGGCACCGCTGGGGGCATTGGCGAAGGTGACGTTGCGGGACTCGTAGGCGTTGTTGAAGTCGCTGTAGTTGTAGCTCTCCACGACTACGAAGGTGGTGCTGTCGGTAACATCGGTGATGTAGCCCACCTGCAGGGAACCGGTGTAGGCGCTGGTGCCTTCGGGACGGGTCTGGAAGGAGAGCTCCATGCCGCTGATGTCGTCGGCGAACGTGGGCAGCACGAGGATGTTCTTGGCATAGTTGGTGCCGGGGTAGAAGAGGAGGCTGTAGCCGCTGGTGCCGTAGCGGTAGGAGTTGTCGGAGAGGCTCATGTAGGCGCTGCTCGACTGGGCGATGAAGTCGAAGCACACGGGCTTGGTGCCGACCATGGCGGAGGCATAGTTGGTGAAGTACTCGCCGAAGGAGTCGAAGTTCTCCGTCCAGGGCAGGGTGGCGATGGCGCCGCAAGCGGTGCGGAAGGTGGCAGTGGCGGACATGGAGAGGTCGCCGCCGCAGATGGCGCTGACGGCAACGCTATAGGCCGTGTTGCTCGACAGGTTCTCGGCCAGGTAGAAGGTGTCGCTGGTGGTGAAGTGCTCGCCATTGATGCTGACGTCGTAGGAGGAGGCATCGCCGGTCCAGTGGAAGAGGATGCTGTTCTCGGTGACCGTGTCGAGGGCGAGGTTGGTGGGACGGTTGCAGCTCAGGGCCATGAGCTGGACGTTGTCGATGGCGCCGGCGGGCTGGTTGCCTGCACCGCCGTCGTTGGCCCACATGAAGATCATATAGTAGGTGCCGGGGGTGGCGATGTTGAAGTCGCCGCTCTTGGTCTGCCAGGTGGTGGCGTCGTTCATGAGGCCGTTGCCGAGGTCGACCCAGCCAGCGGGCGTCATGCTGCTGAAGTTGTAGCTGGAGCTGACGCCGTCGGGTGCGGCGTTGGCAGCGGGCAGCGAGGTGCCGGGAGCGAACCAGGCGCGGAGGTAGTCGTAGTTGCTTTCGCCGTCGCCCAGCCAGTCGAAGCTGTAGGCATAGGAGCCGGCCTCGTCGATCTGGAAGGCACGGATGGCGTAGGAGAAGCATGCGGTGCCGGTGGAGTAGGCGTTGGCGGAGCCGTCGTTGCTGATGTAGAGGCTGCGGCTGCCGCTGTTGTGGGCGGCGCTGCCGAGGGTCCAGGCGTTGGTGCCGTTGACGAGGGTCCAGAGGCTGTCCTCGTCCACCTCGAAGCCGGTGGTGTAGGGCAGTGTGGTGGCTTCAAGGCTGGTGCTGAAGCTGAAGGCGGTGGGGCCGAGGACGGTGTCATCGCAGACGGTGTAGAGACGCAGGCTGTAGAACTGGCCCGGCAGGAGGTCGGTCAGGTAGGCTTCGGAGCCGAAGACTTCGGTGCTGTCGGTGCCGATGACCATGTAGTAGTGGCCCGTCTCGTTGGGGTCGAGGATGGTGACGGTGGCGCTGGTGGTGGTCACGTCGCTGACGGTGGCGCCGCTGGGACGCACGCAGCTGGGCACCTCCTGGACGGTGATGTCGTCGATGTAGACATTGTTGTAGCTGCCGTTGTAGCGCAAGGCGATGTAGCCGTTGAGGCCGCTGAAGGTGGACTCAAACTGCTGGTAGAGGTTGGTGGCCGTGGGACGGCACTCCTGCACCGGCACGAAGGTGCTGGCGTCGTTGGGGTTGTTCACGACACCCAACTCGACATAGGCGCTGGTGTTGGAAGTGCTGGTCCAGAAGGAAAGCATCAGGTTGGCGACGGGGTCGACAAAGTAGGGCAGAACCACAACGTCGTGGGTTGTAGAGGTCCCATAGAGAACCAGGGCCTGGCTACCGTTGTGCACGTAGGAGCTGCTGTTGGTTACATAGGGGTAGGAGGAGCTGTAGCGATCGAGGATATTCCAGCAGGAATTGTTGAAAACGCTGGAGGTGCTGGCATAGGAGGCGGCAGGGTAGCTCTCGAAGTCCTCGGTCCAGGGCAGGCTGTCGTGCTCGATGCCGGTGCAGGGAGTGCGGAAGAGGGTGGTGAGGGGGGTATGGAAGTTGCCGTCGCTGCAGAGGGGCGTTACGCGCACCATGTATTCAGTGTTGGCGGTGAGGGTGCTGTAGGTGTTGACGCTGTCGTTGATGACGACGCTGTCCAGGCGGGTGTTGCCGGAGAAGAGCTCGACGATGTACTCGGGGTATTCGTTGCTGTCGGCCACGAAGAGTTCGGCCGACGTGGGCATGATGTTGCGCATGGCGATGGCGGTGGGACGCGGGCAGTTGGGCGCGGCTTTCACCATGATGTCGTCGACATAGATGCTGTAGCCGTAGGAGTTGTTGACGGTGCCGCGGAAGGCGATGTACTGCTGTTCCACGTTGTCGCCGAACTGCACCTCGTAGTAGGTCCAGTTGCTGCTCGACGGGATGGAGGCGACGGTGAGTTTCTGCGTGTAGGTGGAGGTGTCGGAGGGGTCGCTCATCAGGCCCACGCCGAGGGTGCCGTTGGAGCTGCCTTTGACGTAGAAGCTGACCATCATGCCGCTAAGATTTTCCATGCGGGGCATGACGGCATACTGGCCGCCCACGTTGTCGGGGTAGAAGTTGAGGCATTTGTCGCTCGACGTGCCGGCGGGGTTGGTGTTGGTGGAGGCGTAGGGGTATTCAGGATAGCGCGAGCCGGTGTTGATCTTGGTCCAGCAGGGGTCGAAGTAGGAGGAACCGGTGGTCCAGTTGGTGAAGTCCTCGGCGAAGGGCATGGCGCTGGAAGACACAATGCCGCAGGCGGTGCGGAAAGAGAAGGAGGCCCAGCTGCTGGTGTCGCCACCGGCGCAGTTGGAGCGGAGGTAGACGTAGTAGACGGTGGAGGGCATGAGGCCGCTCAGGTAGAGGGAGGTGTCGGTGGTGGTGCCGGCGTTGTGCAGGCCCGTGCCGGGGGTGAAGGGGGTGTTGTCCCACTCGTAGACGTAGCCGTCGGCCACGTCGGACCAGAGGATGGTGGCCTCGGTGCTGTCGATGGCGGTGGCCACGATGTTGCGCGGACGGTAGCAGATGGCGCCACCGCCGGCGGTGTAGCTGAAGGTGGCCTTGGGCAGGAAGGTCAGGCGCGAGGTGATGGTCAGCAGGTCGAAGTCGCTGCCACCGTTGCGGTAGCCGGCATAGTTGATTGAGCCGGTGCTCACGCCGAAGAAGTAGCTGTAGGGGCATCCCGAGCCGGTGGCGGTGTTGCGCACGCTGATCAGCAGGTTGCCGCCGGTGTAGACGTAGGGATCGTCGAGGGTGATGACCCACTGGCCGTTCGTCACGGTGCAGCTGCCGCTCCACGACAACTGTGCGTTGTCGGTGGCCTTGAAGGGGGCGTTGTAGGAGTCGTAGGTGGTGTCGTCCACCTCGTCGATGGTCAGCGTCAGTGGCGAATTCCAGCTCTCGCTAGCGGTCTGCGAGTAGAAGGTAATCTCCGTGATGGTGCCTCCCACCATGTCTGTCAGCATGCGTGCCGGATAGACAAACTCGTTGTGGAAACGCGAATCGTTGTAATACCCGTACATGGGGACGTACGAGCTGGTCGCTGTGCTGTCGCAGACGGTCAGCGTCTGCTGGGCACGAAGCCCCACAGGCAGCAACAACAGTACTGCCAGCAGGGCGGTCTTCAATTTGTGTTTTGTCATAAAAAAGTTTTTTTGTTTGTTAAATGATTTTATTATGTTGTTTTATTTCATCTTGTTTCTTATTTGGGTTAAAAAATATGTTTGTCCGCAAATGGGCAGTCTCGAACTTACACCATTAATAACGTATCGAAAAACGGAAAAACTACAATACATGTGTTTTTTTTGGAAAATGTTGTATTCGCAGGAAAGATACAAAGGTGTCATTTGTCATTTTCACCTCTCGGAAGGCCCTGTTTTCACCCTGCCATCTCCTACTGTGGTAGGAGTTGGTAAGGAGTTGGTAAGGAGTTGGTAGGGGGATGGTAAGGACATTGTATGTGTTTCAGTCCTGTTATTCACAGTGTTTTACATGCGACAATCCATGTTTTGGACGTGCGTGCCGGGCGGCATTTGGCATTTTGTCGCTTTTATGGAATTTTTTTTACAGGTTGAAAAGTTCTTTGGCCGAGGAGGTGGTGACCTCGGCCACCTCGTCGAGGCTGATGCCCCGGAGGTCGGCGATGCGTTGTGCTATCAGTGGGATGTAGGCGCTCTCGTTTCGCTGGCCGCGGTGGGGCACGGGGCTGAGGTAGGGGGCGTCGGTTTCGAGCAGCAGGCGGTCGAGGGGGACTGTTTTGGCGACGTCGGCCATGGTGGCGTTCTTGAAGGTGACCACGCCGCCGATGCCGAGGTGGAAGCCAAGCTCTATGGCGCGTTTGGCTTCCTGGAGGCTGCCGCCGAAACAGTGCATGACACCGCGCCAGGCGGGACGGTTCAGTTCGCGCAGGAGGGCGAAGACCTCGTTGTGGGCCTTGCGGATGTGCAGGCATACGGGGAGGTCCAGCTCCACGGCCCACAGGAGTTGGCGCCGCAGGGCGTCGACCTGCTGGGCTTCGAAGGTGCGGTCCCAGTAGAAATCGAGGCCTATCTCGCCGACGGCGATGAAGTGCGATGCCTGGTCCAGCCGCTGCCTCACCAGTCCGAGTTCATGCTCGTAGTCTTCTTTGACCGAGGTGGGGTGCAGGCCTGCCATGGAACGGAAATGGTCGGGGTAGGTGGCCTGGAGGGCATCGAGGTGCGGTGTGGAGGCGGAGTCGATGTCCGGCAGGAGCATGGTGGATACACCGGCCCCGAGGGCACGGCCGACGGCTTCGGGACGGTCGTTGTCGAAGGCCTCGTCGTAGAGGTGGCAGTGGGTGTCGACGAAGGTCAGCATGGTTCGTCGTGCGATTGTATGAGGTCGGTCATGAGGTCGTAGAGCTGCAGCAGGCGCGGGTCGTCGGCCAGGAGGCGGCGTTGGGCGTCGATGGTCTTTTGGTCGTGACGGGCGGCGGGCCCCGTCTGCTGGGGCCAGAGGGAGCCGTAGTCCATTTTCTTCAACGTGCTTTCGGCCAGGGTGCGCAGCATGGAGAACTCGATGCCGTGGTTGAAGGCAATCTCCTGGGCCAGCGCGTTGATGGAGTTGCCGAAGTTGCTGACGAATACGGCCGAGAGGTGGGCCCAGCGACGCTGTTCGAAGTTGAGGTGGTAGATATTGTTGCTTACCGAGGAGAAGAGTTCCTCGATTCGGGCTTCGGTGGCGGGGGTGTTGCCCTCGATGCAGAGGGGCAGGCGGGAGTAGTCCATGGCGATGTCGCGCACAAAAGTTTGTGGCGACCACACGACACCGTAGTGGCGCGAGAGGCGTTTGAGCACATCGGCGGGGGTGCTGCCTGAGGTGTGGAGGAAAAGTTTGTCGGCGAGGGAGGGCAGGTCGAGGGCAAGGTCGTAGAGGGCGTCGTCGCCGGTGGCCAGCAGATAGACATCGGCCTTGTCGTCGAGGCGTGCCGCTCCCACGATGGGGGTTGCCCCTACCCGTCGTGCCAGGAGAGCGGCGTGGTCGTACTGGCGCGAGAGAACCTGCCGGATGGTGTGTCCGGCGGCATGAAGGGCCAGGGCAAGGTGTGTGGCTACATTGCCGGAGCCGACAATACTAATATTCGTCTTCTTCAAAGAAAAAGTCCTCCTTGGTGGGATAGTCGGGCCAGATGTCTTCTATGCTTTCATACTGGTCTCCTTCATCCTCGATTTCTTGGAGGTTTTCCACCACCTCCATGGGGGCGCCGGTACGCTGGGCGTAGTCAATGAGTTCTTCCTTGGTGGCGGGCCAGGGTGCGTCTTCCAGTTTCGATGCTAATTCTAATGTCCAATACATGATTCTAAATTTCTGAATTCTGTTTTCTAATTTCTAAAATCTAGTTTAATCCCTGTCTGTGTTTATTTCAAAAAATCGTGCAAAAGTACATGAATTTTCTATACTGGCAAATTTTTTTTTTAATCAGTTGATATACAAATCCTCCTGTTTGCCGTCGGCCACAACAGCACGTCTGGCCAGGACAAAAAGATAGTCGGAAAGGCGGTTGAGGTAGCGAAGGATGACATCGTCGATATTGGCCTCGCGGGCGAGGGTGACGACGCAGCGCTCGGCGCGGCGGCATACGGTGCGGCATACATGGCACTGGGCGCCGGTGAGGTTGCCGCCGGCGATGACGAAGTTCTGCAGCTTGGGCAGCAGGTCGCTGATGGTGTCGATCTGGCGCTCGAGCAGGTCCACCTCCTCCTCGTCGAGCTGGGGCAGGCGGGCATAGAGGGCCTCGTCCTCGGTGGCCAGGAGGGTCTGGATGGTGAAGAGGTTGTGCTGCACGGTCTTCAGTTCGTCGTAGTATCCGCCCTGCGAGGGGCGGAACATCTCGGCCAGGAGGCCGATGTGGGAGTTGAGTTCGTCGATGGTGCCGTAGGCTTCGACGCGTTTGTCGTCTTTGGACACGCGGCTGCCACCTACGAGCGAGGTGGTGCCGTGGTCTCCGGTTTTGGTGTATATCATATCTTTTCTACTGCTTTCACTTCGGGAATGACTTTCTTCAGGGCACTCTCGATGCCCTGCTTAAGGGTTGCCATGGCGTGGGGGCAGGAACCGCAGTGGCCGGTGAGGCGCACGATGACGACACCTTCGGCGGTCATGTCGACGTATTCAACGTCGCCACCGTCCTGCTGGAGGTAGGGGCGAATCTGTGCCAGGGCGTTCTTTACTTTCTGCTCGACGGCAGGTTTCTCTTGGTCGGTCATAGGTCAATTGTTTATTTTCAGTTTGCAAATCTCTTTGATGGTGTTCTGCGCCAGGGTGTCGAAGGCGTCGCGCACGGGGTCCTGGGTCTTGTCGGGGCTGAAGAGGGCCACGGGCTTGCCGCTGTCGCCGCTCTCGGCGATGGCCTGCACCAGGGGTATCTCGCCCAGCAGGGGGATGTCCATCTCCTCGGCCAGACGGCGGCAGCCGCCCTTGCCGAAGATGTAGTACTTGTTTTGCGGCAGCTCGGCGGGGGTGAAGTAGGCCATGTTCTCCACAAAGCCCAGCACGGGGATGTTGACGCTCTCGTTGCGGAAGAGCTCCACGCCGCGCACCACGTCGGCCAGGGCCACCTGCTGGGGGGTGCTGACGATGATGGCGCCGGAGACGGGGATGGTCTGGGCCAGGGTGAGCTGTATGTCGCCCGTTCCCGGGGGCATGTCGACCACCATGTAGTCAATCTCGTCCCACCAGGTCTCGGTGAGTATCTGTTTCAGGGCGCCGCTGGCCATGGGACCGCGCCAGGCAAGGGCCTTGGTGGGGTCCACGAAGAAACCCACGGACATCAGCTTGATGCCGTACTTCTCGATGGGGAGCATGTAGGTCTTGTCGCCCACGCGGTGGCCGTAGACCTCCTCGTCCTTGATGTCGAACATGATGGGCACCGAAGGTCCGTAGATGTCGGCGTCGACCAGTGCCACTTTGGCACCCGTGCGTGCCAGCGACACTGCCAGATTGGCAGCCACGGTGCTCTTGCCCACGCCGCCTTTGCCCGAGGCAACGGCGATGATGTGGTGTATCTTGGAGAATATCTCCTTGTATTCCTCCTTGGGGTCGGGCTGGGGCTTGGAGGTGAGGTTGATGTCCACCTCGGCCTCGCGGTCCACCAGTTCGTGGATGGCGGCGATGCAGTCGTCGCTCATTTTCTTTTTCATGGGACAGGCGGGGGTGGTGAGGACAAGGTCGAAACTCACTTTCTTGCCGTCCACTTTGATATTTTCAATCATGCCGAGTTCTGTCAGACTGCGGCCGAGGTCGGGGTCGTTGACATGGCCCAGGGCCATCTCGATTTGTGTCGTAGTTATCATTGTGCAAATAATTCTTTCAGTTTGTTTTCCAAATCTTTTCCCCGCAAATTACGTGCCAGAATCTTGCCGTCGGGGTCGACAAGGACTGTGGCGGGGATGGACTGTATGCCATAGAGGCGTCCGGCGGCGGACGACCATCCGCGCAGGTCGCTGACGTGGTTGGGCCATACCAGGTGGTCGTCCTCGATGGCTTTCAGCCACGCGTCGCGGTTGTTGTCGAGCGACACGCTGAAGACCTCGAAGCCCTTGTCGTGGTACTGGCCGTAGAGGCGCACCACGTTGGGATTCTCCATGCGGCAGGGACGGCACCACGAGGCCCAGAAGTCGATCAGCACCACCTTGCCTCGCAGGTCGCTCAGGCGACGGGTCTTGCCGTCGCGGTCGGCCATCTCGATTTCGGGGGCTTCCATGCCGGCCACCAGGGCGGTGCGCACGCGGCTGTCGATGTGCTTTACAAACTCGTTCTCCGGCCATTTGCCGATGAGTCCGTCGCGGATTTTCTTGTACAGGGGTGCATACTGCTCGAAGGCCTGCTCGAAGTATGTCACCAGGAAGGCACTCATCAGTGTGCCGCTGTTGGCCGAGAGGAGCGAGTCGAGGCTGCGCTCGAAGGGTATCTCCGGCGTCCACAGGCGACTGCGTACAAGCAGGTTCGTGAATTCCTTGTACACGCGCATGTTGTCCGACCCTTTGGCCGAGGTGATGTTGAACTGGTTGATGGCGGGCATGTAGTCCACCGCAAGGGTGATTTTCTCTTTGGGCATGACGAGCAGGTGCAGCATCGGGCTGCCTTTCTTGTTGAGGCTGAGAACCATCATGGTGGGGTCGGCCACGGGTTGGCTGATGCTGACCAAGCCTTTGGCGTTGGGCACGAGGGTGTCTGTGGGTATCAGGCGGCCGCCTTGGGCGCTGCTGAGGATGACGCGCGCATCGTTCTCCAGCCCGCTGAAGGTGCAGTTCACGGTGCTTTTCTGGGCTGTGGCGGCAAGGCCGGCGCCAAGCGCGATGAGTATGACAAACAGTTTTTTCATGTTTTGCTGCGTATTATTTTATTTTCTCTTTTTCTTTCATTATGGCGCGGGCCTGGCGCAGGTCTTCGTCCTCGGCAAGGTAGATGTGGTAGAAGGCCTGTGGCCCGTAGAGCGATTCTCCGATAAAGGCCTTGAGCATGGTGCGTATCAGGCGTCGCTGTGCGTTGAGGCCTTTGCGGTCCAGCGGCACCCCTTCGGCCTCGCCCATGGCCACCAGGCGCTGCACCACGCCGTCGCTCAGCTCGAACCGGCGGCTGAAAGCATCCAGGGTCGGGTATCGCTCCAGCCATTCGGCGGCATGCCGCTTCACCTCGTTGAAGGCCACGCGGTAGGGGATATGCTTGGCCGAGAGGCGGTTGTAGTATACGAATGTTGGGTCGTGGCGGTAGGCGATAAGCCTGTCGGGGAAAATGCCTCCTCCGCCGTAGACCACGCGCCCTCCGGTGGTGTAGTAGGGGGTCGAGTCGGTGATGTGCAGTGTCGGATTGTCGGCATACGACTCCTCCATCAGCTGTGTCAGGTAGTCCTGGTAGTATTCGTCGGTCCCCGCGCTGTAGGGCCGTTGTATGGAACGCCCCGAGGGGGTATAGTAGCGTGCCACGGTGAGCATCAGCGCGGCACCGTCGCTCAGGTCGAATTCCTGCTGCACCAGCCCTTTGCCGAACGTGCGGCGTCCCACGATGGTGGCGCGGTCGTTGTCCTGCAGCGCGCCGCTCACCACCTCGCTGGCCGAGGCCGACCCTTCGTCCACCATCACGATGACCTTGCCCTTCGTGAAGAGGCCTCCGCGGCGGGCTATGACGTTGTGGCGGCGCTGGTGTGCCCCTTGGGTGTATACAATGAGGCTGCCGGCGGGGAGCATCTCGTTGGCGATGCCCACGGCCGCTTCGAGCGAGCCGCCCGTGTTGCCCCGCAGGTCGACGATGAGGCTCCTCATGCCGCGTTCCACCAGGTCCATCAGCGCATAGTGGAATTCGGCATGGCTGGTCGACGCAAAGGAGTTGAGGATGATATATCCCGTCGTGTCGTCAAGCAGGTCGCTGTAGAGCAGCGTCTTCCGGCTGACGACCCCGCGCTGTATCGTAACGTGCTTGAGCTCCTTCGACCCCGTGCGGCGCACGGCGACGTCCACCTTCGAACGGCGCGGGCCGCGCAGCATCTTCACCACCGAGTCGGCAGGCATCTTCACTCCGCTCACCTGCACCCCGTCGACGCTCCACACAATGTCGCCCGGCAGCAGGCCCGAACCCTCCGACGGCCCGTCGGCCATCACCTCGCCGATGAAGGTCGTGTCGCCCTCGCGGCGCAGCGAGAGGCCTACGCCCTCGAAGTTGCCTCGGATCATCTCGTCCGTCTCCTCGCTCTCCTTGGCGGTGAGGTATGAACTGTGTGGGTCCAGCTCGCTCAGCATCACACTCACCAGCCTCTCGCTCAGCGAGTCGGCATCCACCGAGTCCACATATTGCCGCTCCACCAGCCCGATCACCTCGCCTATCTTGCCTTGCAGGCTTCGGTGCTCGTCCATAGTGGTGGCAGGCTGGTGCGAGTCGAACATCAGCCCGATAATCACACCCAGCACCATCGCTATGAGTATCAGTATTATATTGCCACTGGTGGCGGCTTTTTTCCCGGAATCCATACTTGCTATAACGTTATATTTCCCTTTATCGTATCCCTATGCGCGAAAATTATTTCGGTGCCGCCGCACGGCTTCGGTTCACCACCCATACACCCGTGAAAACCAGCACCGCCGCCACCACCTTGGTGACGGTCAGCCGGTCCATGCCTGTCCAGATGGCCACGGCTATGGCTATGATGGGCTGCAGGTAGCCGTACATGCTCACCAGCGTCGGACGGATCCTCTTCTGCCCCACGGGCACCAGATAGTAGGCTATGAAGGTCGAGAATATAATCATGAACCCTATCTCCCACCACACATAGCCCGGCACCGCCGCGAAATCGGTCGTCGGCAGGTGCGGCAGCGCAAAGGGCACGGCGATGACAAACGACACCAGGAACATCCATTTCATCGACGTCACCACCGAATACCGCGCTATCAGGTTGCGGCAGGTGCCCAGGTAGAGGGCGAAGACTATGTAGTTGGCAAAGCAGTAGGCTATGCCCACGGGCTCCGTCTCCGAAGCCCCGTTGCCGCCGAAGGTGCTCTGCAGGATGAGCCACAGGATGCCGCCGAAACTCAGCGCCACGCCCAGGGCTTTCTTCCACGTGATGGGCTCCTTCAGGAAGATGGCCGCCACGAACATGGTGAAGATGGGCGTCGTCGTGCTCATCACCGACAGGTCCACCGGCGTGGTGTGCGCTATGGCGTGCAGGAAAGTGAGCTGCGGCAGAAAAAGGCCCAGTATGCCTGCCCCTGCCAGCCGCAGCAGGTCCTGCCACGGCACGCGCTCCTTGGGCATGAACAGCGACACAATCCAGAACAGTCCTCCCGCCACCAGCGCCCGCATGGCGAACAGCACGATGGGCTCCACGCCGCCGTCCGTCGCAATGTCGCGACACACCACCACGTTGATTCCGAAAATCACATACGCGGCGGCACAGGCCAAATGGCCAATGGCTATATCCCTGTTGACTTTCAACACCAACTCTTAACTCCTAACTCCTAACTCTTAACTCTTAACTGAAATCACCCTTCCTGAATCAGTTTCAGCAGGTCCTGGCCGATGTCGCGGCGCTGGTACTTGCCGTCCCATTCCACCGACTGGCAGCGGTTGTAGCTCTTCAGCAGGGCCTCCGGCAGGCTGGCGGCCAGGGCTGTGGCGCAGATGACACGGCCGCCGGCGGTGACCAGACGGCCTTCGCCGTCGCGCTTGGTGCCGCAGTGGAAGAGGGTCACGCCGTCGGCATCCTCGCCCAGGTGCATGACGTCGCCCTTGCGATAGCTCTCCGGATAGCCCTTGGCCACCATCATCACGCAGGCCGCCGTGCGGGGGTCCACCTCCAGCTTGCAGCCGTCGAGGTCGCCGTGGGCGGCGTTCTCGAAGAGGGACACCACGTCGCTCTTGATGCGCGGAAAGACGCTCTCCGTCTCCGGGTCGCCCATGCGGACGTTGTATTCTATGACATACGGCGACGCATCCTCCGTGCCTATGCCGCAGCACATCAGGCCGATGAAGATGAATCCGCAGTAGGGTATCTTCTCCTCACGCAGGCCGCGCACCGTGGGCTTGACGATGCGGTCCTCCACCTTCTTCATGAAGGCCTTGTCGGCAAAGGGCACGGGGCTCACCGAGCCCATGCCGCCGGTGTTCAAGCCGGTGTCGCCTTCGCCGATGCGCTTGTAGTCCTTGGCCGAGGGCAGCAGCAGGTAGTGGCTGCCGTCGGTGAGTACGA
The DNA here is from genome assembly GCA_002372855.1 of Bacteroidales bacterium UBA3684. Classification (GTDB taxonomy): domain Bacteria; phylum Bacteroidota; class Bacteroidia; order Bacteroidales; family P3; genus Colimorpha. The sequence goes on along the minus strand of DFIZ01000050.1, from coordinate 816 downwards.
AGACACTCATCTCGATGCCGCTGAGGTATTCCTCAATCACCACGCTGGCCGAGGCGTCGCCGAACTTGCGGTCCTGCAGCATCTCGCGCAGGTGCGCCTTGGCGGTGGCCAGGTCGTCCTCGATGAGCACCCCCTTGCCCGCCGCCAGGCCGTCGGCCTTCAGCACGTAGGGCGCCTCGAGGGTCTCCAGGAAACGCTCGCCCTCCGCCAGGGTGTCCACCGTGAAGGTGCGGTAGCGCGCCGTCGGTATGTTGTGGCGCTGCATGAAGGCCTTGGCGTAGTCCTTGCTGCCTTCCAGCATGGCGCCCTGCTTCGAGGGCCCGATGACCATGATGTTCTTCAGCGTGGCCTGGCCGGCGAAGTAGTCGGCTATGCCGCCCACCAGCGGGGCCTCGGGCCCCACCACCAGCATCTCCACACGGTGCGTCAGGGCAAACTGGCCCACGGCTTCGAAGTCCATGATGTCCAGTTTCACATTCTCGCCCAGCGCCTCCGTGCCCGCGTTGCCGGGGGCTATGAAGAGCTGTCCGCACTGCGGACTTTGTGCTATCTTATAGGCAATTGCGTGTTCGCGTCCGCCCGATCCAAGAAGTAATATGTTCATATCTTTGCCTTTTTTGTGTTCTACAAATTAGAATGCAAAAATACACAATCCCCCCGACATGGCAAAATATTTTTTTTTCTCCCCGCCAACCATCCCCGTCTATGGAGCCGCCGCATGCCGCGTATCTACAATAACTCTTAACTCATAACTCATAACTCCTAACTCATAACTGGTACATAATTCGGCTCTTCTTATATCGTTCCTATATACTT
>DFIZ01000061.1:22828-43868 GCA_002372855.1 Bacteroidales bacterium UBA3684 | reverse complement strand
CGTCCTCTACCACCAACAAGCCGCCAACGGGAGGTAAAAAGAGGGGTCGAAGAGGTACATAATTCGGCATTTCTTATATTGTTCTTATATCGTTCTTATATCGTTCTCATATACTTCTCATATACTTCTTATATAGGCGATATAAGAACTATATGAGAAGTATATAGGAACGATATGAGAAGGGTGCTTTTTGGGGGGTGTTCGGAGGGTAGTAAAGTCATAGAGGGGTAGAGTCGTAGAGGGGTAGAGTTGTAGAGTCGTAGAGGGGTAGAGTTGTAAAGTTGTAGAGGGGTAGAGTTGTAAAGTCGTAGAGGGGTAGAGTTGTAAAGTCGTAGAGGGGTAGAGTTGTAAAGTCGTAGAGGGGTAGAGGGATTGGGGATTGGGAAGGTTTTTTGGGGGGAATGAAAAAAAATGCGTATCTTTGCAGTTATGTTTAAAAGAGGTGCACGATACAATTATTTGGTCTGCATATATTTGGCAGGCATAGTCTTTTTCACGCTGTTCAGATTGGTGGAAACAGCGGTGTACTGCTCGATGTCGGAGACCCCTGCGGACTTCGGCGGGCTCTATTTTCACGCCCTTTGGAACGGATTCCGGTTCGACACGGCGGTGAGCTGCTACATGCTGGCGCTGCCGCTGCTGATGATGATAGCCGGCGAGCTGGCGCACATACGCAAGCGGTGGTACTACGCCACGGCGCACTACCTGCTGATGGTGGTGTACACGGTGGCGTTCTTTGCCTGCGCGGCGGACATACCTTATTTCTGCTACTTCTTCCAGCGGCTCGACGCCGCGTCGCTGGGGCTGACGGACAGCTTCGGCACGGCGGTGAGCATGATTGTGAGCGAGCCGATGTACGTGGCGTACCTGGGCGTGTTTGTGGCGGTGAGCGTGGGGTGGTGGCTGCTGGGGAGGCTGATATACAGGCGTGTGCTGCTGAGGAACCTCGACGGGCGCCTGCCGCTGGGCTGGGCCATCGGGCTGGCGGTGCTGCTGCTGGGCGTGGGCTTCACCGGCATGCGCGGCACGCTGAAGAAGAAGTGCCCGCTGCGCGTGGGCACGGCCTATTTCTGCAACAACGCCTTCCTGAACCAGATAGGGCTGAACCCGATGTTCACCTTCCTGAAAAGCATCGAGGATGCCGGCAAGAGCGCCAACCAGCCCCTGGCGCTGGTGGACGAGGCCGAGGCCGAGGCGGTGCTGGCCGAATGGCGTGCGCTGCCGGCCGACAGCACGCTGGCCGAAGCGCGGCTGCGGCTGCCCGAGGGCACGAATGTGGTGCTGGTGCTGATGGAATCGATGAGTGCCGAGAAGACCTGCCTGAGCAGCAGCGGCAAGAGCCTTACACGCCATCTGGACAGCCTGATGAGGCAGTCGATGACCTTCACGGAGGCGTGGTCGGCGGGCATCCACACGCACAACGGCATCTACTCGTCGCTCTACGGCCATCCGGCCCTGCTGGCGCGGCAGATGATCAAGAACACCCCCATTCCGCGCATGCACGGGCTGCCGCATGTGCTGAAGGAGGCAGGCTACCGCACCACCTTCTTCATGACGCACAACGAGGACTACGACAATATGCGGGGCTTCCTCTACGAGAACAGTTTCGACCGCGTGGTGGGCCAGGCGAGCTACCCGTCGCACGAGTCGGTGGGCACCTGGGGGGTGCCGGACCATGTGATGTTCGACCACATGTTGGAGCATCTGGACAGCACGGCGGCCAGCGGACCGTTCTTTGCCTGCGCCATGACGTGCAGCGACCACGGCCCGTACATACTGCCCGAGGGCATCGACCTGGAATACAAGACCGAGGACCGCAAGCAGCGCATAGTGGAGTATGCCGACTGGGCCATAGGGCACCTGATGGAGGAGGCGAGCCGCAGGCCGTGGTTCAAAAACACGGTCTTTGTCTTCGTGGCCGACCACGGGGCAAGCATGGACGCCGTGTACGACATGGCGCTGAGCTACAACCATGTGCCGCTGCTCTTCTATGCGCCGGGAAGGATTGAGCCCCACATAGTGGAGCGGCTGGCGCTGCAAATCGACATAGCGCCGACGGTGCTGGGCATGCTGGGGCTGGACGACGGCGGACGCATGCTGGGCACGGACCTGCGCACCCACGTGAGGCCCTACGCCTACTTCAGCGCCGACGACAAGATCGGCGTGGTGGACGGCGAGATGCTGCTGCTCTACCGCGTGAAGCAGGGCAACCGGAGCCTGTACCGATACAAGGAGAGAAGCACCGACGACCTGGCGGAGCAATATCCCGAACGTGCCGCCGCCATGCAGCGCCACGGGCTGGGCATGACCCAGGCCAGCCAGCGGATGCTGCTCAAAGGACTTTGTGAATAGACTATGGAATTCAAGTTGAAATCGGATTTTGCGCCCATGGGCGACCAGCCGGAGGCCATCAGGCAGCTGGTGGAGGGGGTGCGCAACGGCCAGCGGGCCCAGGTGCTGCAGGGTGTGACCGGCAGCGGCAAGACTTTCACGGTGGCCAACGTGATACAGGAGCTTCAGCGCCCCACCCTGGTGCTGAGCCACAACAAGACCCTGGCGGCACAGCTGTACGGCGAGTTCCGCCAGTTCTTCCCTGACAATGCGGTGGAATACTTCGTGAGCTACTACGACTACTACCAGCCGGAGGCCTACATTGCCGCCACGAACACCTACATAGAGAAAGACCTGGCCATCAACGACGAGCTGGACAAGCTGCGCCTGCGCGCCAGCTCGGCGCTGCTGAGCGGGCGGAGGGATGTCATCGTGGTGAGCAGTGTGAGTTGCATCTACGGCATAGGCAACCCCGAGGAGTTCAAGAAAGGCACCATCGAGATACGCGTGGGCGACCGCCTGAAGAGGGACGACCTGCTGATGCGGCTGCTCGACGGGCAATACGTGAGGAACGAGATTGAGTTCGTCAACGGGCGTTTCCGCGTGAAAGGCGACACGGTGGACATCTACCCCTCGTTCGCCGACTTCTGCTACCGCGTGTCGTTCTGGGACGACGAGGTGGAGAGCCTGGAGAGTTTCGACCCCGTCAGCGGACAGCGCATGGAGCGCTTCGAGGAAATCGTTATCTATCCCGCCAGCAACTTCCTCACCTCGAAGGACCACATGGCGGAGGCGCTGCTGCAGATACAGCGCGACATGTACGAGCGCCGCGACTACCTGGAAAGCATCGACAAGCACCTGGAGGCGAAGAGGCTGGAGGAGAGGGTGAACTACGACCTGGAGATGATACAGGAGCTGGGCTACTGCTCGGGCATCGAGAACTACAGCCGCTACTTCGACGGGCGCGCGCCGGGGAGCCGTCCGTTCTGCCTGATAGACTATTTCCCCGACGACTTCCTGCTGGTGGTGGACGAGAGCCACGTGACGGTGCCGCAGATCGGCGCCATGTACGGCGGCGACCGTTCGAGGAAGACATCGCTGGTGGAATACGGTTTCCGCCTGCCGTCGGCACTGGACAACCGGCCGTTGACCTACGACGAATTCTACGCCCTCACAGGGCAGACCATCTACATCAGCGCCACGCCGGCCGACTACGAACTAAGCGAGGCCGAGGGTGTGGTGGTGGAACAGGTGATACGCCCCACGGGGCTGCTGGACCCGGTGGTGGAGGTGCGGCCGGCGGTGAGCCAGGTGGACGACCTGCTGGACGAGATTGAAAACACCGTGGACAAGGGCGAGCGAGTGCTGGTGACCACGCTGACCAAGCGCATGGCCGAAGAGCTGACGAGCTACCTGATCAACCTGGGCATCAAAAGCAAATACATACACAGCGACGTGGACACCCTGGAGAGAGTGGAGATAATGCGCGACCTGAGAATGGGTGTGTTCGACGTGCTGGTGGGCGTGAACCTGCTGCGCGAGGGACTGGACCTGCCGGAGGTGAGTCTGGTGGCCATACTGGACGCCGACAAGGAGGGTTTTCTGCGCAGCGACCGCGCACTGATTCAGACCATCGGTCGTGCGGCACGCAATGTGCACAGCAAGGCCATCCTCTACGGCGACAGCATCACAGGCTCGATGCAGAGAGCCATCGACCTGACCAACCGTCACCGCGAGAAACAGATAAAATACAATATGGAACACGGCATTGTGCCACGCCAGATTGTGAAGAGCACAGATGCCATACTGGGCACGACGAGCGTCATCGAACGTGCCGCCGAGGAGGCCGGACGGGCCACGCCGCAGTCGCAGCTGGCGCAGATGCAGATGCCCATGGCCGCCGAGGAGGAATTCGAATACGGCAAGGAAAAGAAGGAGCCCGAGCCGTCGCCGTACCTGAAAATGACCAAGGAACAGCTGCGCAAGGAGATTCGCGACCGCCAGCGCAAGATGCAGACAGCCGCCAAGGAGCTGGATTTCATGGCAGCAGCGAAATACCGCGACGAAATCAAAGAGCTGCAAGGGCTGCTGGAGACGGCCCGTTAAAGGCGGCAAGAAAAGGAAACAAAAAAGGCCGCGGCATCCGGATGGATGCCGCGGCCTTGGTTATTGTGCGAGGATGTCTCAGCTTATTTCAGCGTGATGACAGCGCGACGGTTCATGTAGCGGTGTTCCTCGGTGTCGTTCTCGACGATGGGCTCGCTCTCACCCTTCGAGACGGTGGTGATGTTGGCAGCGGGGGCGCCACGCTTCACCATGAGGGCCTTCAGCACTTCGGCACGGTCCTTACCGTACTTCATGTTGACTTCCTCGGAGCCGACGTTGTCGGTGTGGCCGGTGACAACAACCTTGAGGTTGCGGTCGGCAGCCATAGCCTTGCAGATGGCGTTGATGGCGCGGTCGGTCTTCTCGTCGAACTTGGGATCGGTCTGGGCGAAGTCGAAGTTGACGGTGGCGTTGATGTCGTCGAGGAGGTTCTGGAGCTGGGCGCGGTCGGCGGGCTTTTCGGCAGGTTTGTTTTCCATGCCACAGGCACGCTGGGCGGCATCGCGGGACATGACGGCGGCGCGGTAGGCGGCAGCGGTGTTGCCCATGCGGGCGGCCTCGGCAGCTTCGGCAGCGTACTGCTTGGCTTCCTTGACGGCGGCCTTGGCTTCGGCGTTGTTGTTCTTGACGGCACAGGCTTCGCCGGACTCGGCGAAGGACTTGGCGGCGGCGGCATAGCTCTCGGGCAGGTTGCCACGATAGGCCTTGCCGGCGGCATCCTTACCATCGGTCAGAGCGGGCTTGCTGCCAGTCTGGTTGGCCATGGCGATGGCTTCGTTGGCGAGGTTGTTGGCAAAGTTGGGATCATTGTAGGCGTTGTTGCCACGGTTGCCACGGTCGGCGCCGCAGGCGATATCGGAGTTGATCTTGGCGTTGCGGCTGGCGGCCATGGCGCAATCGAGACCATCCTTGTGGGAAGCTTCGGCGTAGAGGACAGCATCGTCGGCAGCCTGGGAGGCTTCGGAGCTGTTCTTCTTGCCAGCGCACTCGCGGGCATCGGCGGCGTAGCTGTCGGCGATGTCGCCATAGGCCTCGTTGAAGAGATCGTAGGCCTTGCAGTACTTGCCGTTCTTATGGGCAGCCTTGGCGTCGGCGGCAGCGGCCTTGGCGGCAGCCACAGCCTCCTTGGCGGAAGCGGAGCCGGACTCGTTGGCGGCCTGCTCGGCCTCGGCGAGGTCGGCATCGATGTTGGCCATAGCGGCGGCGAGGTCGGGGTTGTTCATGCGACGGGCGTTGCAGCGGGCCTCGCGGGCGGCAGCCTCTTCGGCAGCCTGGGCAGCGGCGGCAGCTTCGTCGTCGGGGTTGGTGTAGGTGTTGTTGCCATTGTTGTTGCCGTTGTTGTCGTAGGGCACAAGGGCGCCGGCGTTGTCGTCGCCTTTGGTGGAATGGCAATCCCAGCCGAAGTTAATGCCAATCTTGGCACCAACATTGAGGCGGTGGAGCTCGTCAATCTGGTTGGAGTTGAAAACACCGTTGTAGTCGCTCACCAGAGGGCCAGCGGTGGTGGTGGCAGTGGTGACATCGGGAGCGTTGAGCAAAGGAGTGGAGACAGTGCCGTCGAGGAGGTTGGTGATGCCGTAGCCACCATAGAGGCCGAAGTAGAAGCCCCAGTGGTTGGTGAGGGCATAGTTGAATCCAAGGTCGGCAATGATGCTGACGCCCATCTTCTTGATGTTTTCAATATCGCCACTCTCGTCGGCTTTATAGGTGGTGAAACCGTAGTCGGGGAGGTCGTGGTATTCCACGTTGGTGGCGGGGAAGTAGCCAGTGACGCTGTAGGAGCCGTCGTCAGCCTTGAAGTCGCTCTTCAGAGGAAAGTCGAGCTGAGCGCCCAGACCGAAGAGGAAGAACCAACGCTCGCCCATGGGGGCACGCCAATAGAGCTCAATGGGCACATTGACGGACATCATGGTCTGGGTCTCCTGCCAGTCGTTGAAACCGGCATGGGGATAGTAGACCAGGTTGTTGGCGGGATGGGTGAGGGAGATGGCGTTGTCGGCATTCTGGGTCCAGTCGTAGGTGGCGCCGGAACGGGAGTAGTCGAACTGCACACCGATACCCATACCAAAGTGTTTTCCAAAGAAGTGCATGTACTTCAGTTCGCCGAGGAAACCGAGCTTGGGATTCCAGGTGCCGTCGGCAGGACTATACATCAGCGTGTTCATACCGCCTCCGATGTTGAAGCCGATATAGTTGCTGTGCTGGTTCATCTGGGCCTGCGACCCAATGGCGAGGGCGAGGGCTCCAAACAAGATGAATATACGTTTCATATAACTATCTTTTTATTTTTGTTTCTAAAATTAATATTTAATCACACGTGCCACGGCACCATCGACACTGACAGTGTAGCTGCCGGCTCCGAAAGCGGAGAAGTCGACCACGGTCGAGTTGCCCTCGAAGGTGGTGTTGACGAGCGTAACGCCCATCACGTTCATCACACGGAGGGTATGGGTGGCGCTGTAGGAGTTCTCGATGGTGACATTCACCTGGTCGACGGCGGGGTTAGGATAGGCCGAGACGGTAGCCTCCACGCTGGCAGCCTCCTCAACGAGGGTGACAACGTCATACTGCTCGCAGGTCTGCACCGCGTTGCCGTTCATGGTCATGGTGACATGGTAGCTACCGGTCAGACCGCCGACTTCCTGATAGTAGGGGCCGTCGCCGACATAGGTGCCGTTGTGGTACCATTTGATAGAGGACTGGTCGATGCAGTGGCAGGTGTCGACAATGGAGATGACATCGCTGAAGATGGGCTTGGTGTACTCGCGGGAGAGGTTGACCACGAAGCTGAAGGGGATGGCAGCGCTCTCGAACTGGGGATAGGCACTGTTGCGCAGGGTCAGCGTGGCATTGTAGCTGCCGTAGGCGGCATCAACGGGGATGACCAGGTTGGCATTGCCGGCAGTGGTGATATTGGTCCAGTTGGTGTCGGTGGCACCGTCAAAGACAATCTTGTACTGGTTGGGAGTACCGCTGGTCAGGTAGAACTGGATGGCGGAGTTGTCGCCAGCGCAGTAGCCGGAGGCGGTGACGCCACCAATACCGTTGTCGGCAGCAGCGGTGTTGAGAACGAAGGGAGCCACAATGGCACCGGCAGTGGTAATCATCTGCGAGGGGGTCACGAGGGTATAGTTGGCAGCATCGGCACCGCCGAGGGTCAGGTGGGCCGTGACAGTCTTGTTGTCGCCAACCTCAGCGTTGTCGTAGGTCGCGGTGGTGGTGAGGGTCAGGTCGTCGTTGGCATAGATGGGGCTGGGGACACCCATGTTGGTCACAGCAGCGCTGTTGTTGCCGTCGTAAAGCTTGACGGTGACAACGGAAATGTTGGTTCCGACGACAGCGGCGGGAACAATGGTCAGGGTGTTGGTCAGGTTACCAAGCTGGTAGTTGGTGTCAACGGGGGCGGCGGTGAAGGTATAGACACCGACGTTGCGGGCGCTGCTGACTTCGTTGCCTTCGGCATCGGTGATGGTCACCAGGGCGTTGACGTCGTTGCCATTGTCGTCACGATAGGTGGCGACGATTTCGCTACGGTCGGTACCGTTGTAGATGACGGTGGTGTCGACATGCGACCAAGCCACAGGATAGGTGTTGCGCGTGTAGACGGCGTAGGTGGTGCAGTCGTAGTCGGGCATGGTGATGATGTTGGGGTTCCATCCGGTCAGGGTGTAACCGGGACGGGTGACAGTGGGATAACTGACAGCGTCGCCGTAGAGAACGGTAACCACGGTGTCGACACCGGGCTCAACCGTACCGCCATTGAGGACGTAGGTAACGGTGTGCTGGTTGCGGACATAGTTGAAGTTGATGACGATGCCGTCGACAAAGGTGGCGGTGGTGTCGAAATACTTGTCAGGAGTGAATCCGGAGTAGACGTTGGCGGGCACGATGAGGCTGTCGCCAAGGGTATACACGCCAAAGGCGGAGTCAACCATCGTCTCGGGGAAGGTGCCGTCGAGGGCCTGGCGATGGTGGTAAACAGTGTAGCGGCCTTCGGTCATAGGATCGAAGGCATCCCATTTGGCATAGAGGACGGTGTCGCTGGTCAGCACATCGTTGAGGAAGTTCCAGGGAGTGGTGTACTCAGGATTGACATAGTAGGCGCAGAAAACAGTGTCGAGGCTGACATAGGAGGGACGCGAGGGGGCCGGGACAATGCGGTTGTCGGCAGTGTTGACAATGGCGATGGAGTCGGCATAGCCAGCCTGGCCGATGCGGGCATTGTAGTTGACGAAGGTGACACGATAGCCCTCACCGACAGTGTAACGGAAAGGAATCGAGTCGGCATCCATATTGGGAACGATGGTGTAGCGGGGAGGCAGATAACCGGAGACATCCTGGCCATACTTGCCACCGAGCACAACGACGTCGGCACCGGTAGCGGGGTTGACGACGAGGATGCGGGCATTGTTGACAATGACGCTAAGGTCCTTGGGACTGAGGGTGGCCACGGAGTCAAGATTATTGATGACCACAACAGCGTTGGCGCTGTCAACGCCGGCAAGGTAGTTGACCTGGCCGTTCTGCAGGAAGACGGTATCCTCGGTCTCGCCAATATAGAGGCTGCCACGGAGGATGTGGCCCTGGAGGTCGACAACGACACCCTTGTTGATGGTGTCGGGAGTGCTGTTGGCGTTGAGAACGGTGTTGCGGGCCAGGAAGACGGTGTCGTTGACGGCGGCAGCGGCGGCGGCCAGCGTGAGGGTACGGTAGTACAGGCGATAGTTGCCCGAACGATAGTAGGCGTCGGCACCGATGGTGGCGGCGGTGGCAGCGGCAGTGCTGTCGAGGATGGTTAGTCTGCCGGTGGCGCCGTCGCTATACTCGGCGAAAGAAGCGCTGGTGACATTCAGGGTGGAGATGGCAGCATTGGAGGAGTCTTCCAGTCTCACAGCCTCAGCGTCGGAAGTGCTGTTCAGGATGCAGCCGGCGACGGTGACGGTGGAACCGTTATGGGCATACACGGGGCGGGCATTCGAGCTGGCACCGAACTGGCGGAGGGCCAGGGTGGAAGCGTCAACATTGAAGATGTCGCCCGAACCGGCGCTGACAACAATGTCGTTGGAGGTGGCATTGCCGAACCAGGAGAGCTCGGCGCCCGTCACGTTGATGATACCCGTGCTGGCATCGGCGGCAGTGCTGATGAAAGGATAGCCCATCTGATAGACCGTCGTGGGACGGGTGATGTTGACAGGGGCATCCACACGGATGGTGTCCATGAAGCTGAGCACGGCAGAGTCGGCGCAGTAGAGAAGGGCATTGGGAAGAGAAGTGTAGGTGAACATGCCACCGTCAATCACTTTGCCTCTCTCGGTGCCGATGATGGTGCCGTTGGCAGTCATCAGGCGATAGAACTGGCCATTGACAGCCTGCGACATCAGCGGAGCGGCGGCGAAGTAGCCTGTGTCGAGACTCTGGCGGGTCGACGTGCCAAGGATGTAGCAACGATGGTAGGCATCGGTCATCACAATAAAAGCATTGCTGTAGAGTGTGCTGTCGACAGTGGCCGAAGCGGAGAAGCCCCCATTGTTGTAGGAGAGGGTCATCACGGTCGAGGCAAGGACGTTGGCGTCATTCACCTCCAGAGCACTGCCCGTCCAAGTGGGCATGAGGTGGGCCGTGTCGACGAAGTAGGTCTGCCCAGGGTTGGCAGCGTAGATGGTGGCACCGACAAGTGCCGAGCGGTCGAGGGTGCGCACGTCGATATTGACGTCCACATTCTGGGCCCTCAGGCCGTTGCCGGGCATCACCGAAGCCATCAGTGCTCCCAGCAAGAAAAACGTAGTTTTTTTCATGTTGTTTTTATTATTATATTTGTTATACTTTTAATTTGTCACTTTTCATCTCCCTCTGAGACTAAATCCACGCTCCGAAGAGCCGACAACTGAACGTCGACCCTTCGGGGCGCTGGATTGGTTCTTGGGCCTCCCTTTACTTGGTGGAAATCACCAGGTAGTCGGTATATTTCCAGAACTGGGTGGGGTTGAGGATGCGCAGGTAGGCGGTGACGCCGCTGTTCTCCTCGTCGGCCACGAGTTCGTAGCTGTTTTCGGGGTGCTGCGAGATGACGGTGGCTTTCTTGCGGTTGACGGTGATGGTGGTCACCTTGGTGCGGTCAATCTCGGTGAAGCGCTCGGTGTTCATGTCGGCCACGGTGCCCTGCTTGCGGCCAATGCCGATGAAACCGCCGGTCTTGGCAACGATGCCGGCCTCTTTCAGCTCGCTGTAGGAACCCACAACGAAGTAGGCGCGGTTGGCGTCGGCCAGCTGCTGGGCGATGTACTGGTCCTTCTCCTGGTTGGAGGCGGTCAGCTCGGTGAGGTTCTTGTTGAGGCCTTTGATGACGACCTTGTTGTTCTCAAGCTCGGTGAGCAGCTCGGCAATCTGGGCTTCCTGGGCTGCGCTGCGCTCCTCGAGGCGGGTGATGTAGGCCTGGAGGTCGGTGTTCTTGCGCGAAAGCTGGCTGACGCGGCTGTTGAGCTGGGCGATTTTTTGCTTGTTGGCGGCCATCATGGACTCGATGGAGCTCATCTGGTCGGAAATCTCCTTCTTGTGGTCGTAGGAGCCCTCGGCGTCGTTGCGGCGAAGCTCCTGGACACTGGAGTACTTGGAATTGATCATCGACAGGTTGTCCTCAATCTCGTTCAGCATCGAGAAGAGTCCGTCGATCTCGGAATCCTTGGCATCGACAACGCCCATGAGCGAGTCGATCGTCTTCTGGGAAGAGTCAAGTTCTTTCTGATTGCAGCTCACGATGGTTGCAGTGGCGGCAAAAAGGCCAATGGCCAAAAAGATTTTCTTCATTGTTGTTATTTTTTAGTTTGTATTTTTCTTTTCTATAATCTACTTTATTTTAAACTTTTCCACCTAATCGTGGTAGTTCTATAACGGCGACCCTCCCCTATTATTGTATGAAAAACCAAAAAACATTGTTAAAAATTATTAAAACATACACGGAGGCGCACTACCATGCGTCTCCGTGCACTTTCTTCCACGCCTCTGCGACGAGGTCTACCGCTTCACAAGTTTGACGGCAGAACCCTCGACGCGAAGGATATAGACCCCTGCGGCGCAGGAGCCGAGGTCGATGGTGTTGTGTCCCTGACGGAGGTCGACGGCCATCAGGCAACGGCCGGCCTGGTCATAGAGCGCCGCCTCAACCTGGCGGGCCGCGGCGATATGCACGCGGTCGGTCGCAGGGTTGGGCCACACCTTCTCGACAGCGGGCACCGCCTCGGCAAAGCCCTCGGTGGAGGCCGTCTGGTTGATGACGGCAACGCCCGTCAGGTCGAAGCCGCCGCTGCCGTAGACGGTGTCACGGGTGGGATACGGGTCGTTGACGATGTTGCCGTAGGCGTCGTACGAAGCATAGTCGGGGTCGACGGTGCCCACCACATCCACCAGGCGCACATGGGTGATATTGTTCACATCGATTCCCGCGCTGTCGCACAGCTCGTCCAAGTCGAAGGGGGTGCCGTAGCCCACGCGGTACTTGCCCGCCAGGTTGTTGATCATCGTGGGGTCGACACTGCCGTACGTACCTACCTGCACATCGGTGGGGGTGAGCGACGTAGCGGGAAAACGCACAAAACGCTCACCGTCGGAGCTCACCTCGACAAACGCCAGTTCGAGGAAACTGTCGTTGTACGAGTTCTCGAAAACAGCGAAGTCGGGACCCTCCACATTGCGGATGGGTTCGTCGAAGGTCAGCGTGGCACGTCCGCCATCGCCCAGGCTGACGGCGGCAGTGGTAGTGGTGCCTGCAGGGCCGATGCCGGCGGCGTCGGTACCAAAGTGCACACGGGGACCGTCGGGGTTGACAATGTCCACCGGACCGCGCTCGACGGTGCACGTCGTGGCCCAGCCGGTGATGGCGCTGCTGTCGCAACGGACTGCCGTGCAACCCGGCGTGCCAGCGGCACCGCAAAAAACGCCCTGCCCCAGGGCACCCGCAGGGAGTCCCAGGAGCAGAGCGGCAGTCAGAAACAAATATTTACGGCTGCTCATATCAGAGTGTTTTTTAGTGGCGGACAACAATCTTGGCCACACCGTCGGCCACGCGGAGCATATAGACACCGTTGGCCAGCGAGCCGAGGCTCACGCGGGTCTCGGCGCCGTCGACGTCGAAGCTGGCAACAACGCTGCCGCGCATGTCGAACAGCACGGCACGGCCGTTGACGCCGCTGACGGTCAGCACATCGGCAACGGGGTTGGGATAGACGCTGACCGTGGCACCCTCAACACCGTCGATACCGGTGGTCTGGGGCACGCTGACGGGGCTGATCTCCATCGGGTAGACATAGATGTAGCTCCAATAGGTGGCACCTTCCCACTCATAGCTGAAGCTGTCGACCACCACGCCGGCGGCGGGCTCGGCCCACTTCTCGAATGCGCCGTTGGCCAGAGCCTGGCCCATACCGGCATCGGAAACGCCGTTCTGCTTGCTCTCCCAGTAGCTGTAGGCCTGCTTGCGCAGGGTGTCGCCTTCGGCAACGACGAAGAGGATGTCGCCAAGGTAGCCGCCATCCATCGTGTAGCTGAAGCGCGGGTCGGCCTCGGCGATGTCGTCCATCATGTCGCTGACGGTCTTCTCGCCGTCGAAGCGGTAGCCCCAGGCCAGGGCGGTGTCGGCCCAGTTGACGGCCATCACCACCTCCTTCGCGCCAGTGCCCACCCAGTAGACAATGTCGCTGGCGGCAATGGTGGCCTCCTCGGGCTGAGGAGCGGGATTGGGATCGCTGACGGGGCTGATCTCCATCGGGTAGACATAGATGTAGCTCCAATAGGTGGTACCTTCCCATTCATAGCTGAAGCTGTCGACCACCACGCCGGCGGCGGGCTCGGCCCACTTCTCGAACGCGCCGTTGGCCAGAGCCTGGCCCATACCGGCATCGGAAACGCCGTTCTGCTTGCTCTCCCAGTAGCTGTAGGCCTGCTTGTGCAGGGTGTCGCCTTCGGCAACAACGAAGAGGATGTCGTCAAGGAAACTGCCGTTGACGGTGTAGCTGAAGCGCGGGTCGGCCTCGGCGATGTCGTCCATCATGTCGTTGACGGTCTTCTCGCCGTCGAAGCGGTAGCCCCAGGCCAGGGCGGTGTCGGCCCAGTTGACGGCCATCACCACCTCGTTAGCGCCAGTGCCCACCCAGTAGAGGATGTCGCTGGCGGCGATGGTGGCCTCCTCGGGAACAACGGGGGCAACAGCCATAATCATAGTGTCGGCGGGATAGGACTCGTACGTATTCTCGTCCATGGGCAACCAATCAACAAAGTCACCACTGACAACAATGTCGGCGGCTGCACCATAAGATTGCTTTGTGCTGCCGTCGGCAGCCGTCCAGTTGTACCACCACCAACCGGCGGGGCCAACAAGGTTCAAGCCCAGCTCGGCATTGGCATAGGACAGGTTGTTGATGATCGAGAAAGTGTTGGCGCCGTGCTCGATGGTGAGGTTGGCATCGTAGGCATCGATAGTGTCCATCAAATCGGCAAGCGTCACATTGCTGCCGTTCCACTGAACTCCCCATGCCAGGCCGATGTTGCCGGCGGTGGCATCGTTCCAGGTGATGGCAATGACGGCGCGATTGCTGCCGCTACCGGTCCAAAAACGGATGCTGTCCTGGGGAACAACAGGATTCGAATACTGGGCCATCGCTCCGATAGAAAGAAGCAGGCCGCATGCCAAAGTGAGTAGTTTTTTTACCATATTGATATTGTTTTTATTTGTTTGTTAATAATTCCAATCTCAATATCGGCAACGCAAAAAAATTTTCGGGGAAAAAAGACCTGCGCCTGAAGCAAATCTTCTGTCACCGGATGCTTCTTCCTCGAAAAGCGATACCGATTTTTCGTTGCTTTGGCAGGTCTTCTGGCTTGCTCCCCGAGGCCCTGTCTTCCCATGCGCCTATGGCGGCGCACAGTGACGTAACAGATTGGACCTCAAACTCTCGAGCTTACAGCAGCGGGACTGCGCCGGACTCGCACCGGCTTCCCTTTTCACACCCACGCGGGTGACCAAAACCGGCTGCAAAAATACAAAATAAAACCGACATGACAAAAAAAAAGAAGCCCGAAGGCTTCTTTTTTTAGAATCTTAGCAGATGAGCGTCAACGCTTTCTAACGATTTTACAGGTAATGCCGTTGACACGGAGCATATAGACACCCTCATTGAGGCCGGAAATGTCAACCATGTTGGTCCCCTGCTGGAGATGATAGGAACCCACCAGACGGCCGGTGAGGTCGAAGAGCCGAGCCTCGACGGCATCGGAAACCTCTACATGGATGCGCTCTGTGGCAGGATTGGGCCAGACAGAGAGGACAATGTCGGCATCAACCTCGCCGATTCCTACAGGCTCGACAGGCTCATGAATCGTAGTGTCGGGCACGGTGACGGGATGGATAGCCATGGGATAAACGTAGATATAATTCCAATATCCACCATAATCCTCAACCCAAGTGCTGTCAACGAGGATACCGGTAGACCCATCAGCCCACTTCTCAAAGTCGCCATTGCTGAGGGGCTGCCCCATACCCATATCCATCACACCGTTGTTTGTGCTGCTCCAATAGCTGCCGGGGGTGATACGCAGGGTGTCGGTCATACCGGCGGCGGTATCTATGTAGAGAATGTCGGAGATGAAACCGCTGCCAACGTAGCTGAAGCGCGGGTCGGCCTCTGCGATGGCATTCATCATGTCGGCCACAGTGGCGTGGAGGTCGAAGCGGTAGCCCCAAGCAAGGGCGGTGTCCGCCCAGTTGACGGCCATCACCACCTCGTTCGAGCCTTCGCCCACCCAGAAGAGAATGTCACTGGCGGCGATGGTGGCTTCGACGAAGGTCTCGGTAGTGTCGGTGGGAGCAGAGGTGGTATCGGGCACACTGACAGGCGTGGGCACTTTCACCCAGGCTTCCTGCATAAAGTAGCTTCCCATAAGGTCCCAGCCAATGGCGGAGTTCAAGTCGCCATATTTGAAGACATCGCCATTATGGATTGTCGTGCCGGCTCCGGCATCGGCACTGACCCCGTTGAGGTTTGTCCACCAGAAGTTATATCCCAGTTCACCCACTGGCGAGAGACCGAGGGTGTCACCACTCTCAAGGGCAAAACGGATGTCGCCACCCATGGAAGGCGAACCCGAAACCTCGAGACGAGGATCGGCAGCGGAAATGTCGCCGACCATGGTCTCGGCCGTAGTGGAGCCATTGAAGAGGTAGCCCCAGGCGAAAGCGGTATCAGGCTGGGCATAGTTGACGATGAAGACGGCGCTATCGGTGCCGGAACCCACCCAATAAAGAATATCGGAGAAGGCAATGGTGGCGTCGGTGGGCGTCGCAACGGTGGTGTCAACCGGCGTAGTGGTATCAACGGCGGCAACGGTCACCGAGAGGTTGTCGATACCGCAATACCGATATCCAGGGCCAGTCATGCTGCTGGTGCTGCCGGTGACATCCCACAGGAAGGCCAGACGGGCATTGGCGGGCATGTCTTCATGCTGGTTGAAGCGAACGGTGTCGTGATGGAGCACACGGTTGTCGGCGGCCATTGTGTCGATACCGACAAAAGAAGAGGTGTCGGCGAGGATGTATCCCACAACGAGTCGTGCACCCGTACCGCTAGTACGGTGGTCGAAGGAGAGAACCGTTTGCGAGAGCGGATGGTCGAAAAGAGGCAACACCGCATAGCGACGAGTGCCCACTGCGTTTACAGCGGCAATATACTCGGCATCGTCGCCGGTATAAATCTGGCTTCCGATAAGAGCCATGAAGGCATCGTCGGCCGCAATGGCACCGAAACTATTGGTGCTGGTAGAATAACCAATGCCACCAAAATAGGTGGACGTGGTGCCATTGGGGGCATAGGCATAACGCAGTGTACCGTTGTTGAACACCGCCCAGCATTCAGGCAACACAGCACCGGACATGTGAGGACGAATAGCCTGATTGTCCACGTAACCCGAGAAGTCGGTAGCATACGGCAACGCATAGACAGTGCTGCAAAGTGTGTCCTCCACCGGGTCCACAGGGGTCTCCGTGGTGTCGGCCGGAGCAACGGGAGGCAGCACGGCTATGATATTCGTCATGCTGAAGTATCCTCCTGTGGAAATGTCAATACGGTCGCCATTCTCCTCAAGCCAGTAGTCTTCCATCTCGTCTCCGTCAACAAACTCGCCGTTGAACTGCACAGAGTTGACCGAGTGGTTGTCCGACGTGAGGTGGAGCGTGCTGTCGTTGTATGCAATACTGTTGAGCATGGTATATCCACTCATGTGATGACTGGCGCTGTAGCTAAAGCGCGAATCGTGAGCCGCCACGGTGTCGAGGACATCATTGATGGTAATCCAGTCCTCCTCGGCATCGAAAAGAATACCCCAGGCAAGGGCCACCTCATCCTCGTCAAACTGGACAACGAACATAGCACTGTCCGGACCATTGCCGATCCAGTAACGAAGACTGTCCATAGTAAAGACCTCGGAATCTGGAGGATTGACAATGGTGGTGTCGCCGGGAGTAGTAGTATCCTGTACGGTAGCCGAAACAAGCAGGTTGTCGATACGGAGGTCGTTGTCGGTGCCGTCAACAGTACTTTCGCCGTAGAAAGCCAGACGGACATTCTGCCCGGTAAAGGCTGCGAGGGATATTGAGGCCTGCGAGACGGTATTTGTCACGGTAGAAAGCGAATAGTCGTCGCGAGCCGTGTCACTACCCCACTTGGCCAAAGGCGTCCAACTCTCGCCGTCTGTGGTGGCCAGGACGACAAAGCGGTCGTCGGCAAAGCCGGACACAGCCGTGTCGGGGGCATCGCTGTTGTTGTAATCGGTCAACATGTAATCGAATGTCAGTGTAGCCTCCTCGCTGAGGCTGATCTCGGGCGTTACAAGCCAATACTTGCAACTGGTACCATAGATATTCACCTTCAGATGCGACGAGCCGCCGAAGGCGGTAGTGGAGCGAGTCCAACCGCTGGTGGTGGAGGTCAAGGAGGAGGAGGCAGTGTCGTTGTAGCGGCCGGAATAGCGATTCCAGCAGGACGAAAGTTGCGAGACATTGGTGATGTTGTCGAAATTCATTTCCCACGGCAGCGGCATGGGGGCGCACAGGGTGGTAAAACTCACACTGCGGGCATTGGTGGGGGTGCCCCAACAAATGCTGCGGACATCAACCGTGTAGGTCGTGCTGGGCACAAGATCCGTGAGGACATAGGTCGTGACACCCGTGAGCGTGATGCTGTCGGCATTGACGCCATCGCTCCAGCGGAGCATGTACGTGCCTGCCTCGCTGGGGTCGGTCCATGCCAGGGTGGCACCGTAGGCGCCGACGCTGTCAGCCGTCACCGTTGTCGGGCGGTTGCAGCTGCTGATTGTATCAACCGTCAGGTTGTCGATATAACCGGTGATGGCCGTGGTGCCCGTGCTGGCCTGCATGATAGCTATGCGGCGGCCGCCGCCTGTGTAACCGCTGAGTTCCACCTCCATCTCGTTCCAGCCAACAACCGTGGGAACAAGGGTGGCCAGACGCGTGAAAGTGGCGGTATCGCCAACACTGTCGCTGATGCCCACAGCCACCTTCACTTTGTTGATATTGTATGTCGTGCCTCCATATTTATAATTGAAACCCACCTTCAGCGATGAAACATTCTCCTCGAATGCAGGCAGGTACACCACGCTGTACTCTTTGATACCATTAGAAGTGCCTTTTGAATACATCTTGAGCGATTTGAACCCCTCGTATGCATTGGCCGAACCTGTGACACAGTAGGGATAGTTATTGGACACAAGGTTGCTGGAAGAATTCATGTACAGACGGTTCCAGCAGCGGTTCATACCCTGCGACTGAGTGGCCGTCCAACCCTCAAAGCCCTCCTCGAAAGGAAGCTGCGCGACGGGAGCGCAGAGCGTAGCCACAGACATCGTGCGCGGCAGCGTAAGAGTACCGTCGCCACAGACCGAAACCACCTGCAGCTCATAGTCCGTCGATGCCATAAGCCCCGTGACAACAAAAACGGAATCATAGAAGTCTGCGCTGTCAACCACATCACCGCCCGCAGCAACATAGTATCGGTAATGGTTCACCGACGTGGGGTCGGCGACATGCAGCGTGAACCCTTCAGTAGTGTTGTTGTCCACACTGATGCCTTGGGCGCGCACACACGCAGGCATCGCGTGTACATCAATCTCGTCGACATACCACGATTTGGCCGATCCCCCGGAAGGCAAATAGCGCAACGCAATGCGGGAACCCGCAGGGGCGTCGGCGAAAATCCCAGTGCAGAAGTCAAAGCCGTTGGCAAACTGCGAACTCGCATAGTCAGCCACGCTGACAAACGAACTACTGTCAGCGGCATTGGTGACATAGCCCACCTGCAACATGCCTCCAGAATTACCATTCTCCGACGGACGAGCTACAAAACTAATCTCAAGGTTGCTGATCTCCTGGTCAAATTCGGGCAGCACCACAACGTCGCGCGAATCACTGTAATTGCCATAAATGCGCATCGTGTAGCCCTCCTCGCCGTAACCGTAGGTGGCGCTCTGCGAACGCGGAAAAACCTCCAGGCGGTCCAACGAACGCCCCTTCAGGAAACCCCAGCAGGGAAGCGTGCTGTCCGCCACCGCATACCCGAACCCGTTGCTCACATCGACAAACTGGTTGAAATCCTCGTGATAGGGAATCGCGACAATGCCGCAGGCCGTGCGGAAAGCCGTCTCGGTGACACCCGTGGTCGTGTCGGCACAGAGCGTGCGCACGCTCACCTCATAGCGCATATTGGGCTGCAAATCGCTCAGAGTGTAACTGTTGCCGTAAACCTCCACACTGTCGCCCGCGGCGTACACCATGTAGTGGTTCGTCCCGTTGGGGTCGACAATCGTCAGCTCCGCCGACGACGAAGTAACATCCGAAACCAGCACCTGCGAAGGCCGCACACACGAAGGCAACACGCCTACCGTCACATTGTCCAGATAGGCGGGTCCGTTGTCGTTCGACCGCAGCGCCAGCCTGCCCTCCGCAAAACCGGCAAAAGACACATCGTAATGCGTCCACCCCTCGCCGTCGGGCAGACAGGTGGCGACAGGAGTGAACGTGCTGTCGACCGCAACATCGGACATAACACCCACCTCAAACCCATGGCGGTAGGTGGACAGCACATCGAAACTCAGCTGCAGTGCCTCGGGACCATCCTCAAACGGAGGCAACACAAGAATCGTGGGATTCGACACACGGCTGCTGACGTACAGGCACTTGCCACCGGCAGCATTCACCGACGTCGAACTGTTGATATAAGGGTCGGACGCATTGTAGGCGTTCTTCAAATCCCAGCAGAACACCTGACTGGCAAAGGACACCGAGGAGGAGGAATAGGACAAACCGTCGTACGACTGGAAATCCTCGCTCCACGGCAGGCTCGCGTGGGCAATGGTCACACATGGCGTGCGGAAGGAGGCAGTGCGGGCACCCGTCTGGGTTCCGTCCGGACAGTTGGAGAATACCTTCACCGTATACCCCGTGTTGGCAGAGAGGGTGTTATAGGCAACAGTATGGTTGTAGACCACCACGCTGTCAACCAGCACGTCGCCGGCATAAAGCATCACCGTGTAATTGTCCACATTGGCCGTGTCGACAATATCGACCGTCGCACCGTTCTCCGTGATGGAGGACACACTGACAGCCTGCACCTTGGGACAGGAAAACACCGCATCGGGATCGGAAGCATACACAACATTTGTGATGCCCGTGAAAGTATAATTACTGCATGTCGACGTGCTGATCCTCAGCCATGTCGACCCCAGCGTACCGCTGCCGTAACCCGCACCGTAATTGTTGCAGTTGAAACCCGATGGCGTCAGCTCCAGACCGGCATCGGGATCGCTGTAACTCACCGAACTCAGAAAGCCCGACGCACCGAAAACATAAGTGAATCGTTCATCATAGGTGGCTATCGAATCCAGCGCATCTATCAAATGGATGCTCCCGTTCCAGTGCACACCCCACACAACGACAGTGGGTGTGTACGATGCCGACGCATCGTCCCAGCCAATGCATACCAGCGTGCTGTTCGGGCCGGAACCAACCCAGAACTGCACATCGTTCTCATTGATTGTTGCCTGACCCCTCGCTCCTGTCCACAGGAGCAGGCCAAGACCAATTGTTAGTAATTTTTTTAGCATTTCAGATACTTTTTTATTAGTTGAATAAAATGTTTTTCATCAAAATCAAACACTCAGCACTCGTCCAGTATCCGGGGAAAAAACAATGCAGGGAAAAATGCAACAGCAACAATCGGAAAAAACACTTTTGCCCTCATCTGGGCAAAAAGGTTATCGTCTTTTCTCTATCGGCAGGCCTTTCCTCGAAAGCATTCCGGATATTTTTATCGATTTTGGCAGGTCTTCTGGCTTGCTCCTTTCGGCCCTGTCTTCCCATGCGCCTATGGCGGCGCACAGTGACGTAACAGATTGGGCCTCAAACTCTCGAGCTTACAGCAGCGGGACTGCGCCGGACTCGCACCGGCTTCCCTTTTCACACCCACGCGGGTGACCAAAACGGCGGCAAAAATACAAAATAAATTCGACATGACCAAAAAAAAACTCTTAACTCATAACTCTTAAC
>DFIZ01000061.1:432-22650 GCA_002372855.1 Bacteroidales bacterium UBA3684 | reverse complement strand
ATATAAGAAATGCCGAATTATGTACCTCTCGGGTAGGTATCGGGTGGTTGGAGGGGAGAGGTTGGAGGGGTGCGATTTTTTTTGTGGTGGGGAATATAATAAAACGGACCGGTGCGACGTTATTAAGGGTATGAATATTTTGCTGCAAGACTGGGAGTATCCTCCCTTCGACCGGATAAAGAACGAAGACTACGAGCCTGCGGTGAGGGAAGCCATTGCCGAGGCCGAGCGCAACGTCGAGGCCATCGCCACCAGCGACGAGCCGCCCACTTTCGAAAACACCATCGAGGCCCTGGAGACCGCTTCGCGGCGGCTCGACCGCGTGAGCGCCGTCATGTCGAACCTCAACGAGTGCTGCACCGACGAGGAGCTGCAGGCCGTGGTGATGCGCCTGGAGCCCGAAATCACGCGCTTCAGCATGAAGGTGATGACCGACGAAAGGCTGTACCGGCGGGCGAAGGCGGTGGAGAGCGGCGAGTGGCGGGCAGCGAGCGGCGAACAGCAGACGCTGCTGGAGCAGACGCTGAAGAGCTTCCGGCGCCACGGCGTGGCCCTGCCGGAGAAGGAGCGCGAGGAGTTCAAGCAGATTGCCGAGGAGCTGAGCGAGCTGCAGGTGCGTTTCGGACAGAACGCCCTGGGCGACCTCAACGAGTGGACGCTGCACCTCGCCGAAGAGGGCGACCTCGACAGGCTGCCGCAGGCGGTGCGCGACGCCGCCGCCGAGGAGGCACGGAGCCGCGGCCTGGAGGGATGGGTGTTCACCCTGTCGGCACCGTCGTATGTGCCCTTCATGACCTACAGCACCCGCCGCGACCTGCGCGAACGGATGTACCGCGCCTACGGCAGCATCGGCGGCCGCGGCAACGAGAGGGACAACAACGAGACGATACGCCGCATCGTGGCCCTGCGCGCACGGCAGGCGCACCTGCTGGGCTACGACACCTACTGCGACTACGTGCTGGAGGACCGCATGGTGCAGTCGCTCCCCAACCTGCGCCGGTTCATGCAGGAGCTGAAAGAGGCCGTACTGCCCGCCGCGCGCCGCGACCTGGAGGAGGTGCGCCGGATGGCGGGAACGCAGCAGCAGCCCTTCATGCCGTGGGACCTCAGCCACTACAGCGAACTGCTCAAGCAGCAGCGCTATGACTTCGACAGCGAGCTGCTTCGCCCCTACTTCCCCCTGGAGGCCGTGCGCGAGGGCATCTTCGGCCTCTACGGGAGGCTCTACGGCCTGCGCTTCGAACCCGCCCCCGACATACCCGTGTACCACGAGGACGTCCGCGTCTACCGCGTCAGCCGCCATGGCGCGGGCGACGGCGCCGCCGTTGCCATGGGCATCCTCTACCTCGACATGCACCCCCGCCCCTCCAAGCGCAGCGGCGCCTGGATGACGGAGTTCCGCGGGCAGTACGGCTCCGTGCGGCCGCAGATACAGGTGGTGTGCAACTTCTCCAAGCCCACGGCCGACGCCCCCGCCCTGCTGCGCTTCTCCGAGGTGGAGACCTTCATGCACGAGATGGGACACGCCATGCACGGCATGCTGAGCGAGGTGCAGTACGAAAGCCTGAGCGGCACCAATGTGAAGCGCGACTTCGTGGAGATGCCGTCGCAGGTGATGGAGAACTGGTGCTACGAGCCCGAGTTCCTCGCCACCTTCGCCCGCCACTGGCAGACCGGCGAAGTGCTGCCGACGGAATACGTGGAGAAGATACGCGCCGCGCAGAACCACATGGCCGGGTGGCTCTGCCTGCGCCAGCTGAACCTGGGCATGACCGACATAGCCTTCCACACCGTGCCCGACGGGACCGCCGTCGGCAAGGCCGAGGAGGTGGAGGCCGCGGCCATGGAGAACCTCCTGCCGAGGGTGGAAGGGTGCTGCACGGCCACCAACTTCAGCCACATCTTCGGCGGCGGCTACGCCAGCGGCTACTACGGCTACAAGTGGGCCGAGGTGCTGGACGCCGACATCTTCAGCCGTTTCAAGGCCGACGGCATCTTCAACACCGACACCGCCGAGTCCTTCCGCCGCGAGATACTGAGCCGTGGCGGCACCGAGCACCCGTCGGTGCTGTTCCGCAACTTCATGGGGCGCGACCCCGACCAGCAGGCCCTGCTGCGCCGCATGGGCCTGACCGACAAATGAAACCTTTAAATAATCCATATCATTATGAACGAGAACTTAGCAAAACAAATACTGAAAATCTTTGTCAACAACCCCTTCGACGCCTTCAACCACAAGCAGATCTCCTCGCGCATCGGCGCAGGGAGCAAGGCCGAGCGGCAGGAGGTGATACGCACCATCCAGGAGCTGGCCGAGAGCAAGCAGCTGGTGGAGGACGACCATAAAGGGAAGTACAAAATCAACCCCAAGAACATCAACGACGACCTGGTGCCGAAGAACTACGTGGAGGGCACCATCGACATGAAACAGGGCGGCAAGGCCTACGTCATACCCAACGAGGAAGGGCGCGAGGACATACAGATAGCCCCCAACAACACGCACCATGCACTGCACGGCGACACCGTCCGCGTGCTGATGTTCCCGCAGCGCAAGATGCACAAGCCCGAAGGGCAGGTGGTGGAAATCCTCAAGAGGGCCAAGACCCGCTTCGTGGGCGTCATCCAGAAGCAGGAGCGCTTCGCCTTCATGGTCAGCGACTCGCGCACGATGAACGTGGACATCTTCATCCACATCGACGACCTCGGCGGTGCCGAGAACGGCGAGAAGGTGCTGGTGGAGATGACCGACTGGCCGGAGCGTATGAACAACCCCGTGGGCAAGGTGATCAAACGCCTCGGCAAGCCCGGCGACAACAACGTGGAGATGCAGAGCATCCTGGCCGAATACGACTTCCCCCTGGAGTTCCCGAAGGAGGCCGAGGACGAGGCCAAGAAGATACGCAAGCCGACGAAAAAGGAGATAGCCTCGCGTCGCGACTTCCGCGATGTGCTCACCTTCACCATCGACCCTGCCGACGCCAAGGACTTCGACGACGCCCTCTCCTACCGTGTGCTGGAGAACGGCCACGTGGAGGTGGGCGTGCACATCGCCGATGTGTCGCACTACGTCAAGCCCGGCTCGGCCATCGACCGCGAGGCGTATGAGCGCGGCACGAGCGTCTACCTCGTCGACCGCACCATTCCCATGCTGCCCGAGAAGCTCTGCAACGACGTATGCTCGCTCCGCCAGGACGAGGAAAAGCTCTGCTTCAGCGTGGTGATGGAGATGGACGCCAAGGCCAAGGTGCTGAAAAGCTGGATGGGCAAGACCGCCATCTGCAGCAACCGCCGCATGGCCTACGAGGAGGCGCAGGAAATCATCGACGCCGGCACGAGCGACGGCACACCCGTCGCCGACGCCATCATGGCCCTCCACGCCCTGGCCACACGCCTGCGCGAGGCCCGTTTCAAGAGCGGCGCCATCAACTTCGAGTCCCAGGAGGTGAAATTCCAGCTGGACGAGAACGCCAAGCCCATCGGCGTATACATCAAGGAGAGCAAAGAGGCCAACTGGCTCATCGAGGAGTTCATGCTGCTGGCCAACAAGACCGTGGCCGAATATATCGGCAAAAACGGAAAATCCGGCAAATTCGGCAAATCCGGCTCCCCCGCACGCACCTTCGTCTACCGTGTGCACGACGAGCCCAACCCGGAGAAGCTGAACACCTTTGTGGAGTTTGTGGCCAAGCTGGGCTTCAGCATGAAAGTGGGCAGCCGCAAAGCCCTGGCCGAGAGCTACAACCGCCTGTTCGAGAACATTGCGGGACGCGGCGAGGAGAACATGATCGACACCATTGCCATCCGCACCATGAGCAAGGCATACTACAGCACAGAAAACATAGGCCACTACGGCCTGGCCTTCCCCTTCTACACCCACTTCACCTCGCCCATCCGCCGCTACCCCGACCTGATGGTGCACCGCCTGCTGGAGCACTACCTCGAGGGCGGCGCCAGCGCCAACAAGGAGGAATACGAGGAATACTGCAAACACTGTTCCCTGATGGAGAAAAAGGCCACCGATGCCGAACGCACCAGCGTCAAATACAAGCAGGCCGAATTCCTGGCCGACAAGCTGGGGCAGGTGTTCCCGGCCCTCATCAGCGGTGTCAGCAAGTGGGGCATCTACGCCGAAATCGAGGGCAACAAGTGCGAGGGCATGATACCCATCGGCAGCCTGAAGGACGACTACTACATGCTCGACGAGGACAACTACCAGGTCATCGGCCGCCGCTACGGCCGCACCTACAAGCTTGGCTACCCCGTCAACATCCGCGTCAAACGCGTCGACATGCTGAAGAAACAGATTGATTTCGAGCTTGTGGACGAGGACGAGACCACAAACAACAAGCCCGGCAAATCCGGGAAGTCCGGAAATTCCGGGAAGTCTGGAAAATCCGGTAAATCCGGTAAATCCAGCAAAACCGAAAAATCCGTCAAAAACGGAGACTCCGGCAAGTCACGCAGCCACCGGCGCAAGAAATAGGATTTCGGACATAACCTCAGACACTTTTCACGGCCAGAAGAAAAAAAACTTTTGGCCGTTTTCAGGATTTTTCGTATCTTTGGCATTTTAAAATACACGCGAGAAATCATGGCAGTGACTGAGAAACAACTGATTGACGAATTGAAAGCAGGCAAATTCAAGCCTGTATACCTCCTCACGGGCGAGGAGAACTACTATATCGACGTGGTGTCGGACTACTTCGAGAACCACGTTATCGACCCTGCCATGCGCGATTTCGACCTCTCCGTGGTCTATGGCCGCGACACCTCGATGGCCAATGTGGTCAGCGACGCCAAGCGCTACCCCATGATGTCGCCAGTGCACCTGGTGCTCGTCAAAGAGGCACAGGACATCGAGACGCGCCAGTGGGAGCAGCTGGCGGCCTACCTGGAGCATCCCTCGGAGAAGGGCGTCATCGTCTTCTGCTACCGCCACAAGAAACTCGACAAACGCACGGCAGCCTACAAAGCCATCGCCGCCAAGGGTTGCGTGTACGAGACTCCCAAGGTGTGGGACAACCAGGTGCCTTCGTGGATCAAGAACGAGGTGGGCAGCAACGGCTTCACCATCACCGACAAAGCCGCCTACCTCATCACCGAAAGTATCGGCACCGACCTGGGCAAGATAGTCAACGAGCTGCGCAAGCTCTACCCCCTGCTGCAACCCGGTGCGGCCATCACAGAGGAGCTGGTGGAGAAGCAGATAGGCATCAGCAAGGACTACAATGTCTTCGAGTTGCAGAAAGCCATCGGCCGTCGCGACCCCGTGATGTGCAACCGCATCGTGAACTACTTCGCCGCCAATCCCAAAAAGAACCCCATACAGCTGGTGCTGCCCATCCTCTACGGCTACTTCCTCAAGGTGATGTTCTACCACCAGCTGGAGAACAAGAGCGACGCCGCCAAGGTGCTCGGCTGCGCCCCTTCGTTCGTGCAGGACTACGCCGTGGCCGCGAGCAACTACAAACTCGGCAAGCTGGCCACCTGCATCGGCTACCTCTACGAGACCGACCTCCGCTCCAAGGGTGTCCGCAACAGCGGCAACGTCACCGACGGAGAACTGCTGAAAGAACTTATCTTTAAAGTCATTCATTAATACTTTCAACGGCGAATACACCAATTATGAAACGATATTTTTACCTGTTCCTGCTTTTTCAATTTTCAATTTTCAATTTTCAATTTGCCAGTGCCCAGTGCACCGTGAAGGGAGTCCTCTTCGACGAGAGCAACGGCGAGGCCATCCCGTTTGCCAACGTGGTCCTCGACGGAACAAACCACGGCTGCGCCACCGACATCAACGGCTTCTTCCTCATCAACAAAGTCAAGGAAGGCACCTACACCCTCAAAGTCAAATACGTAGGCTACGAAGAATACACCGAGCAGATTACCCTCCAGAAGAACCGCATCGTCACCAAGACCATCCACCTCAAGCCTGCGGCACAGCTGCTCCGTGCTGTCGAAATCACCGACAGCAAAAAAGAAGAACGCCAGATGCAGACGCAAGTCAGCGTGCAGAAAATCACCGCCTCGCAGATACAGCAGATGCCCTCCATCGGCGGCACCGCCGACCTGGCGCAGTACATGCAGGTGCTGCCAGGCGTCAACTCCACCGGCGACCAGGGCGGCCAGCTCTACATCCGCGGAGGCTCCATGATCCAGAACCTCTGCCTGCTGGACGGCATGGTGGTCTACAACCCCTTCCACTCCATTGGCTTATATTCCATTTTCGAGACCGACGTCATCCTCAACGCCAACATCTACACCGGCGGCTTCGGCGCCGAGTACGGCGGACGCATGTCGTCCGTCATGGACATCTCCACCCGCGACGGAAACAAGCGCCACCACAGCGGGAAACTCGGCATCAACACCTTCGGCGCCAGCCTCATTCTCGAAGGCCCCCTGAAACGGGAGAGCAACACCTCGAAGTCCACCATCTCCTATCTCCTCACCGCCAAAAACTCCTACCTCTCCAAGACCTCCGACCTCCTGTACTCCTACGTGGACGGAGGACTGCCCTTCGACTTCCTGGACCTCTACGGCAAACTCTCCTTCAACTCGGGCACAGGCAGCAAGATCAACTTCTTCGGCTTCCGCTTCGACGACCAGGTCAACGGCTACCAGTCCATTGCCGACTACCACTGGCAGAACTACGGTGCCGGCACCAACTTCATGCTCGTCACCGGCGCCTCGGCCATCCTCGACGGCTCTGTGGCCTACTCGAAATACACCATCTCCCTCGACGACGGCTCCTCCGACAAGAAGTTCAGCGAAATCGGCGGCTTCAACGCCACCATGCAGTTCACCCACTTCTTCGGCGCCAACAAACTCAAATACGGCCTCTCCATCGAGGGCTACACCACCGACTACCAGTACGTAAACAACTACGGCAAACGCATCTCGCAGCACGAGCCCTCCACCAACCTCTCCCTCTTCGCCACCTACAATCTCCACCTGGGCAAATGGATTCTCGACCCCGGCGTACGACTGATGTATTACGCCACCCTCGGCAGCCCCAACATCGAGCCCCGACTGGCAGCAAAATACAACTTCAGCCAAGACCTGCGTCTGAAACTCGCCGGCGGACTCTACAGCCAGATCTTCCTCGACGCCCGTTCGGACAACGACATTGTCAACCTCTTCAACGGCTTCCTCACAGGCTCGGCCGACCTCAACGTGCCCTCCTCCTTCCGCGGCGAGGACATCGCCTCCTGCGTGCAGAAGGCCACACATGCCGTCGTCGGTCTCGAATACGACCTGACAGACCACATCACCCTCAACATCGAGGCCTACTACAAGAAGTTCAACCAGATTCTCAACGCCAACCGCAACAAGATGTACGACGACGGCTCCGCCTCCGACTACGCCAACCCCTCCTCGCCATACTACAAGCCCGAACACCTGCGCAAGGACTACATCATCGAGAAAGGCTATGCCACCGGCATCGATTTCAGCGCCCGCGTCGACCTGGAGCGCCTCTACCTCTGGGCCACCTACTCGCTGGGATACGTCGAGCGCAGCGACGAGATACAGACCTACACGCCGCACTACGACCGCCGCCACACCGTCAACCTGCTGGCCACCTACGCCCTCGGCGAACAACGCGAATGGGAATTCAGCGGCCGCTGGACCTTCGGTTCGGGATTCCCCTTCACCCAGACCCAGGGCGTCTTCGAGCGGCTGGTCTTCCCGGAGTCCATCGTCACCGACTACACCCTGGAGAACGGCGAATATGCCTTCCACTACGCCGAAATCTACCAGGGACGCCTGCCAACCTACCACCGACTCGACCTTGGCGTCAAACGCAAATTCTCCCTCGGCACACGATCCATCCTCGAGCTTTCGCTGAGCGCTACCAACGTCTACAGCCGCCAGAACATCTTCTATTTCAACCGCGCCACCTTCGAGCGCGTCAACCAGCTGCCCATCCTCGTGTATGGCGGTGCATCACTGACATTCTGAAACCCATACCGCCATGCCAGCCTCATTGTTCAGCATCGAAAGCCTCATGCTCATCCTCCGCGGACTGGGAGCCACGATTCTCATCGCCCTGCTGTCCGTCCTCCTGGGCACCCTCATCGGCGGCACACTCTACGCCATGCTGCGCAGCCACCACAAAGCCATGCGCACCACAGGAGCAATCTATCGCTTCATCATTCGCGGCACCCCGGTCATGATCCTCCTGCTGGCTATCTACTATGTGTTCTTCAGCGGCCACGCCAGCCTCCTTGCCGCCATCCTGGCCTTCGGCATCTCATTCTCGACCTTTGCCTGCGGACTTTTCCAATCGTCAATCGAGTCGGTGGGACACGGCCAAATCGAGGCCGGCCGCTCCCTGGGACTCACCAACATGCAGACCTACCGATACGTCGTTGCGCCCCAGGCCGTGAGGAACGCCCTGCCGGCATTCAAATTCCAAGCCGTCAACACCCTCAAGAGCACCGCCGTGGTGGGCTACGTGGCCATCCTCGACCTCACACAGGCCACCGAGGCCATCCGCCAAGGGTCGGGCCAGTCGTTCGTGCCACTGGTCATCGTCACCGTCATCTACATCATCCTAGCCTGGCTCCTCTCCTCCCTCATCGACCTCCTTGTTAAAAAAATCTAACTTCCAGCCTGCAGCCCATGATTACCGCCAGCCACATCAACAAGACCTACACCTCGCCCGATGGCGCCGCCTTCCAGGCGCTGAACGACATTTCGTTCAGCATCGACCAGGGCGAGTTTGTCGGCATCATAGGCCCTTCGGGCGCCGGCAAGACCACCCTCCTGCGCACCCTCAACCTCTTCGACCCGCCCACGTCGGGCTCCATCGTCATCGACGGACAGGAGGTCACCGCCCCCGGCTATCCCGTCGACCGCCTGCGGCAGAAGGTGGGCTACGTCTTCCAGCAGTGCAACCTTTTCCCCCACCTCACCCTCATGGGCAACATCACCCTGGCCCTCACCAAGGTGCAGCACCTCCCCGAAAGCGAAGCCCGGACCCGCGCCCTCGACGCCCTCAACAAAGTCAGCCTTGCCGAGAAAGCCTCGGCCTTCCCCTCCGCCCTCTCCGGCGGACAGCAGCAGCGCGCCGCCATAGCACGCACACTGGCCCTGCAGCCCAAGATTTTACTCCTCGACGAGCCCACTTCGGCACTGGACCCCACCATGGTGTCCGAAATCACCGGCGTCATGCGCCTGCTGGCCAAAGAGGGGCTCACCATGATTCTTGTCACCCACAAAATGCGCCTCGCACGCGACCTTGCGCAGCGCATCCTCTTCCTCGACCGTGGCTCCCTCATTGAGGACTGCCCCGCCAACCGCATATTCCAGCAGCCGGAGAACCCCGTCGTCCGTGCCTACATACAGCGCATCCGCACACTCGAGTTCAACGTCACCTCGCGCCAGTTCGACTTCTACGACATGATGTCGCAGATACGCCAATTCTGTATCCGCCAGGCCATTCCGGAAAAGATGGACCCCATCACGCACATTGTCGAGGAAATGCTCCTCCTCCTGGGCAACTACCACAGCCCCGTCCACATCGAGGTGACCCACAGCGAGCTGGACGGCGTGGCAAAGGTCGTCATCGTCCACCAGGGCGAAAGCGTCTCCCCCCTCGAACGCCCCGACGCCGACGAGCTGGCCGTCATGATCATCCGCGGCATGAGCTCGCACATCGACACCGACACCACCCCCGACGGCATCCGCCTCACTTTTTCCATCTGACTGTCCTCTACCCTAGAGCGACCGGACTGCCATTTTGTCAGTCCCAACACCCTATTTTCACCCTATCAACACCTACTTTGGTAGGAGTTGGGTAGGAGTTGGTAAGGAGTTGGTAGGGAGTTGGTAGGTGGATGACTGCCATTTTGTCAGTCGGCGCCCCCTCCCGCGGGTGTGCATTTTATGTTACATTTTTATTTGGCCATATCCATCTTTTTTTGTACATTTGCATCGTAAATATAATTATACAATTAGTATAATAGATTGTCTATGAAGAACAAACTGGTCCAAGGATGGGATAAACTGCAGGCTCGCAGCAGCCTGATGCTCCTTATTGTCGCCGCCGTCATCATCGAGGTGATGTCCGTGGGGCAATACTTATTCACCCGCAACGGCATCCGCCACGAGGTCGAGCAGCGAGCACGTACCGAAATCAAACTGAAGAACATGGAGATACAGAATGTCATCTCCGATGTCGAGGTTGCCGTGAACAACATGCAGTGGCTCATCGACTGGGCCGCCGCCAACCCCGATTCCATCTATAGCACCCTGCAGTTGATCATAAACAACAACCCCATCATCACGGGTTGCGCCATGGCTTTCGAGCCGAACCACTTCCCCTCAAAGGGCGAATGGTACGAGCCGTTTGCCGGACGCGAGAACGGACTGACGGGAAAAAACGTGCACCGCCAGATTGGGTCGGCAGATCACAACTACCACCAAGCCACATGGTACCGCGAAGGGCTGACCGCCCAAGGAGGGCAATGGACAGAGCCCTACTTTGACGATGCGGGCTCGATGATGATGGTCAGCTCCTACATCATGCCCATCCACGACAAGAACGGCAAGGTG
The DNA here is from genome assembly GCA_002372855.1 of Bacteroidales bacterium UBA3684. GTDB lineage: Bacteria > Bacteroidota > Bacteroidia > Bacteroidales > P3 > Colimorpha. Next base: position 12,090 of record DFIZ01000061.1, on the reverse strand, counting down.
ATCGGCGTCTTCTGCAGCGATGTGTCGCTGGAATGGCTGGCCGACCTCTTCGGCAGCAATGCCGGTGCCTACACCTTCCTCACCTCCCGCTCAGGCCGCCTGCTGGCCTGCCCCGACAAGAGAATGGTGATGACAACCACCATCCAAGAGGTGGCCAAGCAGTTCAAAGACACCATGATCGATGTCGTCAACGCCAATATGCTGGCTGGCGACTCGGGCGATGCCAGTATCAAAGACAACGACGGCAACAAGAACTACATGTACTATGCTCCTGTCGAAGGCAAAACCGGATGGAAGATGGCCATCATCTTCCCCGACAAGGAGATATACGCCGGCCTGCACAGATTGGGAAGAATGCTGGGCATATTCCTGATTCTCGGCCTGTTGCTGATGGCCTACATTATGTGGCGCACCTTCCGTGGCCACCAGCGTCTGCAGGCCGTCAACGCCGAAAAGGAACGCATCGGCAGCGAGCTGCGCATTGCCAGTGGCATACAGATGGGCATGCTGCCCAAGACCTTCCCCCCCTACCCCGACCTCGACGAGCTGGCCATGGCAGGCTCGTTGGTGCCCGCCAAGGAGGTGGGCGGCGACCTCTACGACTTCTATGTGCGCGACCGGAAGCTCTTCTTCTGCGTGGGCGACGTCAGCGGCAAGGGCGTTCCCGCCTCGCTGGTGATGGCTGTGACGCGCAGCCTCTTCCGCACCGTCTCGTCACACACCGAGGACCCTGAGCAGGTGATGAAACAGATGAACAACGCCATGTCGGAGATGAACGAGAGCTCGATGTTCGTGACCCTCTTCATCGGCGTGCTCGACCTGCACAACGGCCAGCTGGCCTACAGCAACGCAGGCCACTGCCCGCCTGTTGTTATCGCGGACGGCGAGGTTGCCCCCCTCGACATGGACGCCAACATCCCCGTGGGTCTCATGACCGACTGGCAATACAGCCGACAGACTGTCACCATCGCCCCCGACAGTACCATCTTCGTCTACACCGACGGCCTCACCGAGGCCGAGAACGTCGAACACGGCCAGTACGGCGAAGAGCGCATGCTGGGAGCCCTGAAGCAGAACAGCAAACTCGCTCCGAAAAACCTCATCGCCTCCATGAACGACTCGGTCCACGCTTTTGTGGCGGGTGCCGAACAGAGCGACGACCTCACCATGCTCGCCATCCATTACATCGAACCAGTAAAAGACTGATACATGAAGCACCACATCACTCTTCACAACGACATCCAGGAGGTGCCACAACTGGCGGCTTTCATCGACGAGGTGGCCGAAGCCTGCGGCATCGACATGGCAACCGCCATGAGCCTCAATCTGGCCATGGAGGAGGCCGTGGTCAACGTGATGAACTACGCCTACCCCGCCGGCACCGTGGGCAATGTGGATATCGACGCCGAATTCGACGATGGCAAACTAACCTTTGTCCTCAGCGACAGCGGCACCCCTTTCGACCCCACTCAGACCGGCGAGCCCGACCTCACTCTCGGCGCCGAAGACCGCCCCATCGGCGGCCTGGGCATCTTCCTCGTCCGCCAGATTATGGACTCCGTGGAATACCGCTACAGCGACGGAAAAAACATCCTCACCCTCACCAAGAACATCCAATCAAACAACTAAGCATTCAAGCAATCAAACATTCAAGCAATCAAGCAATCATAAAGATATGAACACCACAATCAAAGAACAGAACGGCGAACTCGTCGCCGTACTCGACGGCCGACTGGATACAGCAGCTGCCGTGCAGACCGAGAAAGACCTCCAACCCCTGACCGACTGTGCAGGAAAGAACGTTGTACTCGACTGCAACGCCTTGGAATACATCTCCTCCAGCGGACTGCGTCTGTTCCTCAGCGTACTGAAAAACGCCAAGGGCAAAGGCAGCCACGTATTCATCACAGGCATGAACAACGACATCCGCAATGTCTTTGCCATGACAGGCTTCACCAACCTGTTCGAATTCCGCTAGGATGGATGCCCACGGCCAAATATTGATGGAGGAGTTCCGCCGGCGCCTGCCCAAACTCAAAGAACTGGAGGCCATAGCCCTCCAGCGGCTTGAGGAGGCGCTGGAACAACAACACCTTGAGGTGACAGCCATCGACCATCGCGTCAAGAAGGAAAACTCCCTGGCCGGGAAACTGGAGCTGAAAGGAGCAAAATACCAGTCCATCGACGATATCACCGACCTCCTCGGCTTGCGTGTCATCACTTTCTATACCGACGACGTCGACAAGGTGGCGGCCCTCGTAGCCCAAACCTTCGACGTCGACTGGAGCAATTCCGTCGACAAACGCAAGCTGCACGAGCTGGACAGCTTCGGATACAACTCGCTCCACTATATCTGCCACCTTCCCGCCGGCAGTGCCGACGAGACCTTGTGCCGCATACCCTTCGAGATACAGATGCGCACAGCCCTGCAGCATGTGTGGTCCACCATCAACCACGACACCGGCTACAAGAGCGACGTGCAGATTCCACGCGAGTACCTGCGCCAGTTTGGCCGTCTGGCAGGGATGCTCGAATTGATTGACGACGAGTTCAGCCGCCTGCGCAATTCGCTGGCCGACTACCGTCGCAGGGTACAGAATCTTGTGGCTTCGGGCCAGCTGGACGAGGTGTCGCTCAACGCCGACACATGGGAAAGCTACCTGCAGACGCGCCCCCTCGACCGCCTCAACCGCCGCATCGCCGCCGTCAACCAGGCCGAAATATTCCCCACACCGCTGAAACCTTTTCTTCCCATACTCATCGCACTGCAGATGAAAACCCTGGGTGATGTGCAGCGATTCATCGAGAGCAATGCCGACGACGCCTACCTGCTGGCGGTGACCCAATTGGGCGTGACAGACCTCGACATCCTCACCGAGAGCGTGGGCCTGCAGAACCTCTGCATCGTACAGGCCCTGAAGATGGGTGGCGGACGCCCGGCGATAGTGCGCATACTCGACGCCGTCAGCACCTTCGGCGACAACGAGGTGTTGGCGCAGAGCATCTACGACCACGCCTCGGCACTTCCGTTCATGAATAACAAATAGATTTACCTTATCCTCGTCCAGTCGATAGGCTCCAGCCCCTGCTGTACCAGCAGGTTGTTGCACTGCGAGAAATGGCGGCAACCGAAGAAACCCCTGTAGGCCGACAGCGGCGAGGGGTGCGGAGCCGTCAGCACATGGTGTTTCGTCTGGTCAATCAGCGCTTTCTTGGCAATGGCATAACTGCCCCACAGCAGGAAGACGATGCCGTTGCGGCGTTGCGAGAGGGCCTGGATGGCGGCGTCGGTGAAGGTTTCCCAGCCGTGGCGTTGATGGCTGCCGGCCTGGTGGGCACGTACCGTGAGGGTGGCGTTGAGCAACAGCACCCCCTGGTCGGCCCAACCGCGGAGGTCGCCCTTGTCCTTGGGGATGGCGGTGCCAAGGTCGTTGTTGATTTCCTGTATGATGTTCACCAGCGACGGCGGCACAGCGATGCCGTCGGGGACCGAGAAGCAAAGCCCCATGGCTTGCCCCGGCTCGTGGTAGGGGTCTTGACCCAGGATGACAACCTTTACTTTGTCGAAGGGTGTATGGTCGAACGCCGCGAAGATGTCGCCCCCCTTGGGGTAGCAGGTATACTGGCTCCGCTCGGCCACAAGGAACTCCTTCAGCTGGGCAAAATACGGCGCATCGAACTGCGGTCGCAGCACTTCATACCAACTGGAATCAATCTTTACCGCCATAAGCCCTAAACCAAGAAAGAATTGTATTTGCGTTCCTTCCCTATCTGGCTCTCGATGCCGTGGCCGGGAAGCACCGTGTAGTCGTCCGGGAGGGTCATCACGCGGGTCTTCAGCTTGTCGATGAGCGTGGCATAGTCGCCACCCGGGAGGTCGGTGCGGCCGATGCTGAAATGGAACAGCGCATCGCCGGTGATGACGGCCCTGTCGGCAGCCACCACAAAGCACATGCTCCCGGGACAATGGCCTGGCACATAGCGGCATTCCACATCCAAACAACCCACTTTTAGCACCTCGCCGTCTTCAATCTCGACGACATCGAGATCCTCCATATTGTCCACGGCGAAGCCCATGATGGCGCCGTAGGCCTCGGCCTGGCGCAGGAGCTTGCGACCGTCGCGATGCATGGTGACAGGCAGCTTGAAATGCTCACACACCTGCCGCAAACCCGCTATGTGGTCCACATGGGCGTGGGTGAGGAGCACCATCGTCGGCGTAAGGCGCTGCTCGTCGAGGTACTGTAGCAGCTGCGAGTCCTCGAACGAAGCCTCGCAGGCAGGATCCACGATGGCGCACTGCCGTTTTTCCCCCGTCGTGGGGACACGGTCGTCGAAGACAACGTAGCAGTTTACCTCGTAGTGGTTGAATGTGAATCGTTTAATCATTTCCTTGCACTTTAATCCATGCAGCAAAGATTACCCGTTCAGCCAGGCGTCGAACTGTTCGCGCTTGAGGGCGGGGATGTCGAGTTTGAGCTTCTTGCGGAGGCCGCCGAGGTCGTTGAAGAGCTTGTTGGGGTTGGCCTCGCAGAGCTGGGCGTAGTTCTTCACGCCGGCCTTGGCCAGCACGGGCAGCCAGGCCTCGTCGACGCCGTGGGCGGTGAGGTCGGAGGCCTCCTCCTCGGCACCCTTGGTCTGCACTTCGGGCTTCATCTGGGGGAAGAGGAGCACATCCTGGATGCTCTGGGCGCCGGTCATCATCATCACCAGGCGGTCGATGCCGATGCCCATACCGCTGGTGGGCGGCATGCCGTACTCCAGCGCGCGGACGAAGTCCATATCGATGAACATGGCCTCGTCGTCGCCCTTCTCGCTCAGGCGCAGCTGCTCCTGGAAGCGGCCCAGCTGGTCGATGGGGTCGTTCAGCTCGCTGTAGGCGTTGGCCAGCTCTTTGCCGCAGACGAAGAGCTCGAAGCGTTCGGTGAGCTCGGGGTTGTCGCGGTGGCGCTTGCAGAGGGGCGACATCTCGATGGGGTAGTCGGTGACGAAGGTGGGCTGGATGAGCTTGCCCTCGCACTTCTCGCCGAAGATGGCATCAATCAGCTTGCCCTTGCCCATGGTGGCGTCGGTCTCCACGCCGAGGCGCTTGCAGGCCTCACGCAGCTCGTCCTCGCTCATGGGGGCCACGTCGACGCCGGTCTCTTCCTTGATCAGCTCGCACATCGGGGCGCGGCGGAACGGCGGCTTGAAGTCGATCTCGTTGCCCCAGACGTTGACCTTCGTGTCGCCGTGCAGTGCCTTGGCGATGCGCTCCAGCATGTTCTCCGTGAAGGTCATCATCCAGTTGTAGTCCTTGTAGGGCACGTAGATCTCCATGGCCGTGAACTCGGGGTTGTGGGTGCGGTCCATGCCTTCGTTGCGGAAGTTGCGGCTGAACTCGTACACGCCCGGAAAGCCACCCACAATGAGGCGCTTCAGGTACAGCTCGTTGGCGATGCGGAGGTAGAGGTCGATGTCCAGCGCGTTGTGATGCGTCACGAAGGGGCGTGCGGCGGCACCGCCGGGGATGCTCTGCAGCACCGGGGTGTCGACTTCCAAGTAGCCCTGCTCGTTGAAGTAGTTGCGCATGGTGTTCACGATCTGGGCCCTCTGTACGAAGGTCTCGCGCACCTGCGGGTTGACGATGAGGTCCACATAGCGCTGGCGGTAGCGCAGCTCGGGGTCGCTGAAGGCGTCGTACACTACGCCGTCCTTCTCCTTGACGATGGGCAGGGGGCGCAGGCTCTTGCTGAGCACCGTGAGGCTCTTCACGTGGATGGAGGTCTCACCCATCTGGGTGACAAACACATAGCCCGTCACACCAATGATATCGCCGATGTCCAACAGACGTTTGAAGACGGTGTTGTAGAGGGTCTTGTCCTCGCCGGGGCATATCTCGTCGCGCTTGATATAGAGCTGTATGCGGCCATAGCTGTCCTGCAGCTCAACAAACGAGGCGGCACCCATGATGCGGCGGCTCATGATGCGGCCGGCGATGCTCACGTTCTGGAACAGCGCGTTGTCCTTGGGGAACTGCTCCAAAATTTCGTTGCTTTTTGCATTCACCTCGTAGAGGGCGGCAGGGTAAGGGTTGATACCAAGCTTCTTGAGCTCGGCAAGCGAATTCCTGCGAATTTGTTCTTGCTCTGTAAGTTCAGCCATATTATATCTTATTATTTCGTTTTCAAATAAAATGCAAAGATACGAAAGTTGAGCGATATGGCAAAATTTATTTTTTTCCACCATCTCGCCATCGGGTTGTCCCGCGGCGTGGCCTTCAAGTCACGCCCCCCCAAAAAAACTATCCTATCACTCGCCTCACCGAATGCAGTCTGTGCGTATACCGCTCGCCGTCGAAGATGCCCTGACGGTCGAGGGTGTCGATCCTCACCATGCCCGACGAGTGCACAATCCGTCCGTCGCCCATGCAGATGCCCACATGCACAATGCGGCCCTGCTCGTTCTGGAAGAACGCCAGGTCGTCCCTCATCGGGTCGCAGGCGCAGACCTCCACACCCGCCGTGGCCTGCTGGCTGGCATCGCGCGGCAGCCAGATATCCATGGCCTTGAAGCAGACCTGCGTCAATCCCGAACAGTCTATTCCTCCCCGCGAACGTCCACCCCACAGGTAGGGCGTCCCCAGGAAGCAACGCTCCGCCAAATCGGCGGCCGAATCAAAGGGCACATACTGCTTGTTGTCCACCCAGCCCTCGTAGCCGTCGTACTCGCAGCGCACCTTCGACCACTTCTCCTGCCGCTCAATGACTTCCACCACATCTCCAGCCAACAGCTGGTTCACCATCTCGGCCCTGTCGCTAGCCTCGGCCCTCATCGGCACCGCCAAAAGAAAAACATATCCTTTCATAAACTCATAACTCTTAACTCATAACTCTTAACTCACAACTGCCCCCTGTCTATCGACACCACAATCCTTTCTATCAGCTCGTCCTTCTTGTCGTTCTTCGGGTCGAACTTGGTCTTCAGGTTGTAGCCGAACAGTCGCGCCAACGCCTGATACAGTCCCGCCCTGAACGAGCCCCTCAAATCGCCCACCAGGGAGTAGGCCGTGCGGCTCGTCTCGCGGTCAATGAGCTTGATCAGCACCAGGCCCTGCGAGAAGGTGTATTTCGACAGCCGGTCCTTGTAGTCGTCCTTCAGCTGCTGCTCGGCCTTCTTGATGGCCGCCTTGCGCTGCTTCTTGGGCAGGTTGGCAATCTCCACCTCCAGGGCGTCGAGCCGTCTCTTGGCCTCACGGGCATAGGGCAGCATCAGACGCACATTGCGTATCAACTTGGCATTCTTCTTGATTTCCTTGGCCGTCAGCAACATGCCCGACGCATAGACATTCACCGGCCGCAGGTAGAAGAGCGGGATGGTGTCGCCGTCGAGGACCGTCGCGAAGACAACATGCTCCGACGCGGCTTTCTTGATTTCACTCTTCGTAATCATCTTCGCCGGATTCAGCTGCATCACCACGGCCGGACGCAGGTCTTCTTTCAGTGTCCTGCGCCTTGTCAGAGCGGTAGAGTCCCGCTGCGCACCGGCCTCCACCGAGCCCAGCACAAACAGCAGCACCATGACTATTCGGATAATCTTCATTTCTCTGTTTTTTCAATTCATAGCTATAACCCCAATAACTGAATTTTTCTGTTTTTATTATCCCCGACACCACAAAAATAATTTGGCCACATGGGGAAATAGTCGTATCTTTGTACCTAAAACAAAGACACATAGTTATACAAAAACCATTAAGTATCAACATTATGGAAGAAATACTGCGCGTCGATGAGCTGTGCAAGACCTTCACGCTCTCGCGCAAACAACAAAAGATAGAACACACCTCCGCCCGCCGCAAGGTGGCCGTGGACCACCTGTCGTTCAACGCCTTCCGCGGCGAAATCTTCGGCCTCCTCGGCCCCAACGGCGCCGGCAAGACCACCACCCTCCGCATGCTCTCCACCCTCATCCGCCCCGACAGCGGCGACGCCGTCCTCGACGGCAGCAGCGTGGTCAACAACCCCGAGGAGGTGCGCTCCAAGATCGGATTCCTCACCTCCGAACTCAAACTCGAGGATTTCTTCACCCCCAACTACCTCTTCGACTTCTTCAGCCGCCTCCACGGCGTCGACGAAGCCACCATCTCCGAGCGCAAACAGCGCATGTTCTCACGCTTCGGCATCGACCGCTTCGCCGAGGTCAAGGTGGCCAACCTCTCCACCGGCATGAAACAGAAAGTCTCACTCGTCATCTCCCTCGTCCACAACCCCGAAATCATCATCTTCGACGAGCCCACCAACGGCCTCGACGTCCTTACGGCACGCACCGTCACCGACTACCTCCAGGAACTCCGCGCCGAGGGCAAGACCATCATCCTCAGCACCCACATCTTCAGTCTCGTCGAACGACTCTGCGACCGCGTGGGCATCATCATCGACGGCCGCATGACCGCCTGCGGCACCATCGACGAGGTCTGCAACGGCCTCTCCATCGAGGACCGCTTCTTCGAAATCTACAAAGAACAGAAAGGAGGAGAAGAATGAAAAGCAACACCCTGACCATCATAAAGAAAGAATTCGCCCGCTTCTTTGGCGACCGCCAACTGCTCTTCACGGCAGTCATCATGCCGGGCCTTTTGATCTATATCATATACAGTTTCATGGGCTCCGGCATCGAGAGCATGGTGTCAGAAGGCGCCGACGACGTGGTGACCGTGCGCGTGGAAAACATGCCGCAGAGCGTGGCACCGCTGTTCGACTCGCTACCCTCGACGGTGACCATCGAGCAGCCGTTCCAGCAGCCCGACATCGAGGCACTGGAGGACAAGAGCATCAACACCGTGCTGGTGCGTTTCCCGGCCGACTTCGATCGACAACTGGTTGAGTACGACCCGCAAAGCGGGATACCGGCCCCCAACGTGGAGATATACTACAACTCGACCAACAACGCCTCTCAGCGTGTCGAGTATGCCCTCGACGCCATGCTCTCCTCCTTCGAGGACGGCATGAGCAACCGCTTCGACATCAACCGCGCCGACAGCGAGGAGATGCGGTTCAACCAGGCCAGCGACGAGTCGATTGGGGCCATGGTGTGGAGCAAACTGCTGCCCATGCTCATCCTGATGATGCTCTTCAGCGGCGTGATGGCAATTGCCCCCAGCTCCATAGCCGGCGAAAAAGAGCGTGGCACCATAGCCACCCTCCTCGTCACCCCCATGCGCCGCAACGAGCTGGCACTAGGCAAGATAGTCTCACTTAGCAGCATCGCCCTCCTCAGCGGCATCTCCAGCTTCATCGGCATCGCCCTGTCACTGCCCAACATGGTGCCCGACGCAGGCGAACTGTCGTTCCACTATACCGCGAGCGACTATCTGGTGCTGCTGCTCATCATCTTCGCCACCGTGCTCATTATGGCATCGGCCGTCAGCCTGCTGTCGGCCCTGGCCAAGGACGTGAAGAACGCCGGCACCATGATTACCCCCTTCATGCTGGTCATCATGCTGTCGGGACTGCTGCCGATGTTCCAGGACGGCGCCTCGCAGAGCCTCGCGGTCTACCTCATCCCCTTCTACAATTCGATGGAGGTGATGGTGGCGGTATTCCTGCACGAGATGCAGTGGTCGACGGTGCTCGTCACATTGGGAGCCAATGTGGCATACACCGGCATCGCCGTCTGGGGACTCACCCGCTTGTTCAACAGCGAGAAGGTCATGTTCTCCAGATAACAGTAAAATTGAAAATTGAGAATTGAAAAATAATCATGGACACGAACAAACTGCGTCTAATCGTCTGCATCAGCATAATTTTCAATTTCCAATTTTCATTTTTCAATTCCTCCCGCGCCCAGTGGTGGACCGGCTGGAGCCAGAAGACCTCCCTCGCCCTCTGCCTCCACCAGACCGACAGCACCTACGAGCTCTACAGCCCCCTGCAGTCCCCGGAGCCCATCGCCGTCACCCGGTGGTCGCTCTCCGGCGACACCCTCCGCCTCGAGTGCGCCTCCATCGGCCTCAAAATGACGCTGAAACGCTGCTCCCCTTCCCCAACGACCCCAACCAGCTGCTCCCCTTCCCAAGGGGAGCTGTCCGAAGGACTGAGGGGTTGGCAAGGCACCTGGCGCCAGGGCCTCCTGCGCGAACCCATCACCCTCCTCCCCGCCGACACCCTCTACCAGCTCCGCCGCCCACAGACACCGCTACACCGCTACACCGAAGAGACCCTCACCGTCGACTACGTCGACTCCCACGGCGACAGCATCCACCTCGAAGGCACCCTCACCCTGCCCCTCGCCCCCCAGCCCAGCACCTCCCCCCAAAGCGCCTCCCCCAGCACCGCCCCCCAGCTATGCGTACCGCGAGGCACCGCCTCGCACCCCACCTCCACCGAGTTTGGCGTACCGCGAGGCACCGCCTCGCACCCCACCTCCTCCGAGTTAGGCGTACCGCAAGCCACCGCCTCGCGCACCACCCAGCCACTCAGCCACTCAGCCACTCAACTTCCCTCGCACCCCACCTCCACCGAGTTAGGCGTACCGCGAGGCACCGCCTCGCGCACCACCCAGCCCCTCAGCCCCTCAGCCACTCCCCTCCCCCACCCCTGCCTGATGCTCGTCTCCGGCAGCGGCCAGCAGAACCGCGACGAAGAACTCTTCCACCACCGTCCCTTCCTCGTCCTGGCCGACTACCTGGCCGCCCACGGCATCGCCACCTTCCGCTACGACGACCGCGGCGTCGGCGCCAGCACCGGCCCCCTCGACTCCGCCACCACCCTCACCTTCGCCGAAGACGCCGAAGCCCTCTTCAACGCCCTGAAACGCCACCCCGCCGTCGACACCCGCCTCCTCGGCATCGGCGGCCACAGCGAGGGCGCCGCTATAGCGCCCATCATAGCCGCAAGAAACAACGACGTGAAATACGTCGTCATGCTCGCCGGACAAGGCTGCTCGGGCCTCGACGTCATGGTGCAGCAGAACGAAGCCCTCTTCCGCTCCCGCGGCGTCAGCCCCCGCCTCAGCGCCCTCCGCGCTGCCTGCATGCGCGAAATCTTCGAAGCCTACACCACCACCCCGCCCAGCCACTCAGCCACTCAGTCACCCAGCCACTCCACAAAGGACCTCCAAGCCATCATCCTCCGCCACACCGACGGCCTGACGAAAGAAGAAATCGACAGCATCGAACTGAAAAAAGGCATGGCCTACGCCATCAAGCAGCAACTCGACCTCCCCTGGATGCAGACCTTCCTCGCCCTCGACCCCGCCAGCTACCTCCCCAAGGTCCATTGTCCCCTCCTCGCCCTCGGCGGCGACCGTGACTGCCAGGTCCTCGCCGAACCCAACCTCCAACGAATCAAGCAACTATGCCCCCAGGCCGAGACCCACACCCTCCAGGGCCTCAACCACCTCTTCCAGCACTGCACGACCGGCACGCCCGACGAGTACATCCAGATCGAAGAAACCTTCGCCCCCGAAGCCCTGCGCCTCATCCTCGACTTCCTCCTCGGCCCCACCCGCCTCCCCACCAACACCCACTAAAACCAAACACCAACCACTTAACACTCAACACTTAACACTAAACACTTAACACTTAACACTTAACACTAACCACTAAACACTCATCACTCATCACTCATCACTCATCACTCCCCCGATAGGGCTCAAATTCGGCCCTTCTCATATAGTTCC
>DFIZ01000061.1:0-273 GCA_002372855.1 Bacteroidales bacterium UBA3684 | reverse complement strand
CTTCGACCCCTCTCGGACCCTAGTTTTCGTCCTCGACGGCGCCTTTGATCTGCACCTTGGTAACGCCCTCGTCGATAATGGGTTGCACGAGGGATTTCATCTCCTGCGGCGAAAATTTCACGAGACCCTGCATCGGGGTGGCGCGGTCGATGGTGTAGACCATCCACTCGCGGGGCTTCAGCAGACGGACGATGTCCATCATGGGACCGACAACCTCGGGGGACGACGAATCGAAAACCAGCTCCGCCCCCCGTTCTCCACTCTCCACTCTCC
>DFIZ01000052.1 GCA_002372855.1 Bacteroidales bacterium UBA3684 | reverse complement strand
TCTTCAACAGCGCCGAGGGACAGATAAGCGACGTGACGGGCATTGAGGGACTCGCAACCTCGAAGGAAAACGGACGGAACATCTACGACCTGAGCGGGCGGAAAGTCTCCGCCTCCTCTGCGACCTCCGTGCTCCCGAAGGGAGTCTATATCGTCAACGGTAAAAAACTCGTAGTGAAATGAAGAAGCTGATTGTCACACTGTTACTTTGTAACTTTGTCACTTTGGTACTTTGGTCACAGGTGCCCTACGGCTACGCGCCGGCCAGCATCGGGGCCGACGACCTCTCGGCACTGGGCGGCAACAAGAATCAGTTCGTGCAAGGACTGGTGAAGTTCTCGCCTGCCCAGGACCCCGTGCTGCAACGGCTGAAAGGCCGCCAGGTGAAAGGCGTGCGCTGCTACGTCAGGGCTGACTACAAGCAGGCGCGGCAGAAACGGTCGGGCATCCTGGCCAGCGAGGGCTCACCCGACAACCTGATACGCCAGACCTATGCCGACCTCACGGAAGGCTGGAACGACGTGCTCTTCGACGAGCCCTATGTCATCGGCGACGAGGACTTCTACCTCGGCCTGCAAGCCTACGAAACCATCGGCACCCCCTACCCGCTCGTTGCCTACGCCAAGGCCACGGTGGGGCAGTCGTGCTACGTGAACCAGGCCAAGAAGTCGTGGGAGGAATATGCCGACCGCGGCACGCTGCTCGTGCTGGCCCTGCTGGACGACGATGCCAGCGAGGCTTTCGACCACGCCGTATTCGTGCAGAACACCACCCACCCGCAGACCGTAGCGCCCGACCAGGACTTCACGGGCGGACTCTACATCCATAACTTCACGCCCTACCCCGTCGACAACATCGACATCGCCATGCAGGGCGAAGGAGCCGCCGAACCCACCTACAAGCACATCGACCTGCCACAGGCCGTGGAGCCCTACGGCAGCACTGTCGTGACGGCCCAACTGCGGGCTGGCACCACTGAGAGCACCACTGCCACCTGGACCTGCTGGGCCACGAACGTCAACAAGGCAGTGGCGCAAGAGGCCCGCAAAGGTGTGACGACACTCTACGTGACGAAAGACAACTTCCAGCGCGTGCCCATCATCGAGGAGTTTACGAGCCAACGCTGCATCAACTGCCCGCAGATGGCCTACTACCTTGACAAAGCACTCGAACAATACGACGGCCCGTACGTGTATCTCTCCCATCACAGCGGATTCCGCGAAGACGTCTTCACGACCGATCCTGACCGCGAAGTGCTCTTCGTCTTCGGTGGTTATGAAAACGAGTACAACCCCGCCATCATGTACAACCGCGCCGTGCTCGAAGGCGAGGACGTCATCATACAGGGCATTCGCGACATGTCGCCCACACCCTATCTGGAAGCACTCACCGAGGCTGCCCAAATGCCGGCAATGGCTGAGGTGAACATCGGCGACGAGGGTAGTCAGGTGACCGTCAGCGGACGCATTGCCCGCGACCTCGTGGGCCAGCCGCTGCGCCTGTCGTGCTACCTCGTGGAAGACGGCATCAGCACCGACCTCTATCCCCAGACGGGCATGGACGACGCCGACGCACCCGCCGACCTGAAAGAAGTGTTCCGCCACAACGGTGTCATCCTGCACTACTACAACGCCGACGCCCTGGGCGACGTCATCAGCACAGATGCCGAAGGCCACTACAGCGTCAGTTTCCCGCAAGTGGAGAAGAAGGGCTTCGGCGGCACGGCTCGCCGACTGGTGGCCTTGGTCTACAAGGTAAACAAAAGCGACCTGCGCGACAATCAGGTACTGAACGCCGCCGAGCTGATGCTCACAAGTGGCATTCAGCAGGTGGAGGGCTCTTTGAAGAATGCCTCGACTGCCATCTATGATTTGCAAGGCAGGAAACTGGCAAATAGTACCGAGTTTCAAGGTTCTAGTTTCAAGCTCCCCTCCCTCCTCCCCAAGGGTGTGTATATCCAAGGTGGGAAAAAGGTGGTGGTGAGGTAATCATCAGCCCCGACTTTACCAAATGTAGGGACAACCGACAAGCGCCGAAGGTGTGTTTACCAAATGTAGGGACAACCAACAAGCGCCGAAGGTGCGGCATAACACAGGCAGGGGTGGAGCGAAGCGAAACCCCTGCTTATTGTGTCAGCAACAAACCAAACCCCGAAGGGGTGACAGAATTCTTCACCATCGTCTTCTGTCACCCCTTCGGGGTTTGAAATCCCTCTCACCGTTTAGCAGGGGTTTCGTGCTTCGCACTTCACCACCTGCCTGTGTTATGTCGCACCTTCGGCGCTCGTAGCCGTGCTACACACTCCTAACCTGCGGTTTTAGATAGGCTACACCTAGGGAAACCTTTGCTTACGCCGTTTCCGGCCTCTCCCCCAGCCCCTCCCCAAAAGGGAGGGTAGCTTTAAGGAAACTCAAATGTATTTCGCTCGATTTGCACTATCTTTAACCTGCGGTTTAAGATACTCACGTTCGAGAAAAAAAATAAAAAATCTTGTTTTATTTTGTTTTCTCCTCACTTATTCGTATCTTTGCAGGTTGAAACGTGCGAAATCACAAACATCATAATTAATAAAAGAATGAAACAATTCAGAATTGTGGACAATGTTGTAGGCTGGTTGGCATTTGCCATTGCCGCCTTCGTCTATTGCTCCACCATCGAGCCTACGGCTTCGTTCTGGGACTGCCCAGAGTTCATTTCCACTGGTTACAAACTGGAAGTGGGTCACCCGCCAGGCGCACCCTTCTTCATGCTCACCGCCAACTTGTTCTCACAGTTTGCCAGCGACCCCTCGCAGGTGGCACGCATGGTGAACACGATGAGCGCACTGCTCTCGGCGATGACCATCCTGTTCTTGTTCTGGACCATCACCCATCTGGTGAGAAA
>DFIZ01000073.1 GCA_002372855.1 Bacteroidales bacterium UBA3684 | reverse complement strand
AGATTGCCGACATCGGAAGCGACCTCATGAAGGTGGTCTTCAAAATCGGCGAGGACGACCCGCGCAACCCCGGCGTCATTGCCGACTGCACCGGCGACAATGCCGGCGACTCCATCGGACCCACCGCCGACGGCTTCGAGACCTACGGCGTCACCGGCGTGGCCCTCGTCAGCTTCATCCTTCTGGCTGTCCCCGACCCCTCGATGCAGGTGAAACTCCTCGTCTGGATCTTCGTCATGCGTATCCTCGGCATCCTCGCTTCGGTTCTTTCCTACTATATTAATGGCGCGATAGCACGTGCGAAATATAAAAATGCCGACGACATGAACTTCGAGCAGCCGCTGACCTCGCTGGTGTGGATCACCTCCATCCTCAGCATCTGCGGCACCTTCCTCGCCTCCTACTTCATCCTGAATACCCCCGAGGTCAACGCCGTGGTTCCCAACCTGTGGGTCGCCCTCTCCATCATCATCTCCTGCGGCACCCTCGGAGCCGCCCTCATCCCCGAGTTCACCAAGCTCTTCACCTCCCCCACCTCCAAGCATGTCAAGGAAGTGGTCAAGGCCTCTGAGCAGGGCGGCGCTTCGCTGAACATCCTCTCCGGCCTCGTGGCCGGCAACATGGGCGGTTTCTGGACCGGCGTGGTGTTCTTCGTGCTGATGGTCATCGCCTACTTCGCCTCCACCTTCTTCGGCATCGAGCCCGTCTTCGGTGCCTACTACAGCATCTTCGCCTTCGGCCTGGTGGCCTTCGGCATGCTGGGCATGGGCCCCGTGACCATCGCCGTGGACAGCTACGGCCCCGTGACCGACAACGCCCAGAGCGTCTACGAACTGTCGCTGATTGAGGACGATATCGAGAAGACCACCAAGGAGGTCGAGAGCGAGTTCGGCTTCAAGCCCGACTTCGAGAAGGCCAAGTACTACCTCGAGGCCAACGACGGCGCCGGCAACACCTTCAAGGCCACGGCCAAGCCCGTGCTCATCGGCACCGCCGTTGTGGGTGCAACGACGATGATTTTCAGCCTCATCCTCATGATCCAGAAGACCCTCGGCATTGAGCCCGAGACCATCCTCAACCTGCTGAATCCATACTCTATCCTGGGCTTCATCCTCGGTGGCTGCGTCATCTACTGGTTCACCGGCGCTTCGATGCAGGCCGTCACCACCGGCGCCAACCGCGCTGTGGAGTATATCAAGGACAACATCAAGCTCGACGCCAATGCTCCCAAGAAGGCCGACATCGCCAAGAGCCAGGAGGTGGTCAAAATTTGCACCAACTACGCCCAGAAGGGCATGATCAATATCTTCATCGCCATTTTCTGCTTCGCGCTGGCGTTTGCCTGCCTGTCCAGCCCCGACGGCATCGGCGGCCAGAATGCCGTCTGCCTGTTCATCAGCTACCTGATTTCGATTGCCGTCTTCGGACTCTTCCAGGCTGTCTTCATGGCCAACGCCGGCGGCGCCTGGGACAACGCCAAGAAGGTTGTCGAGGTCGACATGAAGGCCAAGGGCACCGAGCTGCACGACGCCTCCGTGGTTGGCGACACGGTTGGCGACCCCTTCAAGGACACCTCCTCCGTGGCCCTGAATCCCATCATCAAGTTCACCACCCTCTTCGGCGTGCTCGCCATGGAGATTGCCATCAGCGCCAGCTTCCGCAACCTGGCCCCCTGGTTTGGCGTGGTGTTCCTCGTCATCGCCCTCTACTTCGTCTACCGCTCCTTCTACAAGATGCGCATCAAATGAGGAGTTAAGTAGTTAAGAAGATAAGTAGTTAAGACAATACTCCGTATACGGACTTCGGACTGGCAGAAAGAAAAATTTTTGCCAGTCCGATTTTTTTGTGTATTTTTGCAAATTGAAAACAATAAAATATGGAAACACAAGTAGCCTACACAACGCCGACGAAACATAATGTTTCGCACACTCGCAAAGAGTTGCGGAAAGCGAAACCCATCCCCGAACTGTGGTCGGCGACTTTATGGAGCCAAGGCTATATGTCGCTGGACGAATTCGGAAACATTTTCCACCACAAACTGGATGAGGCTTATGCAAAGCTACACGTTTAATCCATATAAACATCAAAGATAAGGAGCTAAAGCAATGCAAACCGCAACAATCAACAATGCGAACAATCCTTCCACGCAGGGCGTTTACCTTAATGTGCCGATGTCCGACTGGTCGCTGCTGAAAGAACTTATCCGCAAATTCGGATGGCAGAGCGAGACACGCGAGCAACTGCTCGACCGTTTCATTGCCAGCCGTCCGCAACAGCCCTCGCTTACCGAGCAGGAGATAATGGATGAAGTGAGTGCAGTTAGATACGGAATGTGAAGAACGTTTTTTTTGTTAAGCTGAGTGCAAATAAACTGGTTTATTTGCCGAAGCGCGAAAAATGAACATATCGAAAATATGAAAGTAATCTTCGACTGCAATATCTGGGTCTCGTTTCTCATAGGCCATTATCTGACCGAAGTGCGAGAGATGCTCACCTCGCCGACGGTGGAGGTCTATAGTTGCCCACAGCTGATGGCAGAAGTGGTCGACGTTACAGGCCGTGACAAGATACGCCGCTACGTGACCGATACCGATGTGGAGGACTTGCTACGCATCATCCGTGCCTATTGCCGCAACGTCGAGCTCGTTCACAAGGCTAAGTCTGCCGTCCGCGACCCCAAAGACCTCTACTTGCTTTCGTTGGCGGAAACTGTAGGCGCCGACTACCTTGTCAGCGGCGACTCCGACCTTCTCGTCCTCGGCCAGCACAAAAACACGCAGTTGATAAAGTTATCGGACTTCCGTAGACTGACGGACAAAACAGGAAAAAACGGATGAAAGTTTATATTTTAACTCGCTGTTTTTTCCCCCACGAATTGCACAAGTAATCGCCGGGAGGCTTTCCTCTTTGTTTTTAATTCATTTGCCTCTCTCTGCCGCAATGTTGTGGCGGGGCGGGATGGTTTTGTAATCTCTAAAACATATTCAAAATGAACAAAGCAATATTGTTTGTGGTCTATGCCATATTCAGCACGTCAGCAATGGCACAAAGCGTGTTGTCAAGTGAGGAACAGCAATCAAAAGGATGGGAATGGGCGATAACTGATTCTATGAAGAGTGCAACCGATTACTTTGTAGAGCCAATTGAATACTTATACCATCCATCTCATCCACAATACCGCTTCATCAACGATTATAGGGATGGAATCGGTTATAATGACGCTAATGCATACAACAACAAAGGTGTATTAGTGAGAGTTGGAAATATAATTAATATTGACGATTATGACCTAAACAATTTAGCAGAGCAAATTCTTTTGGAGATTTGTAAGCGAGATTTCCTTGCCAATAAATACAATATCAATTCTGCCTCAAAAGAAGACCTTTTGGCGTTGAAGTTGATATTTGGAATAACGAATAATTTAGATGCCGACTATAAGAAATGCAAGAAGATGGTTGATGATGCTGATGCTGAACTTATGAGAGCCTACGCCGAAAAAAATTACGGACGATATAGACGTGCAAAGGATATGGCTGGCAACGCTGCATTAAAGATGTTGAAATATGAACTCAAAAAAGTGAATGAGGTGGCCAGTGGTTATATTGACAGATTGAAAGCAGAACACAGAAACGACCTGTCGTACCTTTACAAGATTGAGAGAGTTGATGACAAAGCATTCAAATTCTATTTCCTCAATGATAAAATGGAATGCGGATGTATTGCACAGATTAAATGGCATAACAAAGCCCCGTATGAAGCCACATTCGATGTAAAACTTTTGCCGTGTGAGAAAATACAAATCAAAACACCTGAAAAAGAAGATGTGATTAATGCCACAACTGATACTACATCGTTTGATAATACTGTGGGATGGTATGAATCACAATCCACGAGTGTTTCAATTATTGACGGTAAAATACGGAGAGAAACAATAACAATAAAAAGACAAGCCAAGTTTTATGGAAGGCATGTTATGATTCCAACCCCTCAATTAAATGGTGACATCAACGGTGTACAGGGAAAAGTTATAGTTAAGGTGTGGGTGGATAGGAATGGGAGGGTGTTGAAGGAAGAATGTCCTGCAGAAGGCTCTACGACGACAGATGAAGCGTTGATTGCAGCAACACGGGAAGCTATACAAAATGCTAGATTTAGTGCGGACGAAAATGCTCCCGAAGAACAGGTGGGAACGGTTGCAATTATTTATGAAATAGAAAAAAGTAGCTATTGAAAAGAGTGCTGAAAGTCCCCAATCGGTTTTGAAAACGGCCGATGTAATGCTGCAATGGGGCCAAATGGTTTTGAAAAGGGGTGTCGCGGGTTGCGAAAGTGGGTTTTGAAATTGAAACAAGGTTTTGCGGGGGTGCAAAAGGGTGTTTTGAAAATGAAACAAGGTTTCGCAGGTTGCGAAAGGGCCTTTCGGGATGACACAGTAATAAATAAGACATTTCACGGCCTCGGGTAGCACATCAGCCTCATGAATTGTTAAAAAAAGGCTCTTATATAAAAAATTTTGCGGTGCAAAGAAAATTTTTCGTATCTTTGCACCGCAATTTTTGTAATCATTTATGCATATAATATAGTATATGGAACTGAAAGGTAAAATATCGCAAATCATTGGCGCCGTGGTGGACGTGACGTTCCCTGACGGCGAAGCTCTTCCCGACATCTACACCGCTCTGAGCGTGAAGCGCCCCGACGGTACAACCATCATCCTCGAATGTCAGCAGGACATCGGAGAGGACACCATGCGCTGCATCGCCATGGACTCCACCGACGGCCTCGAGCGCGGCATGGAGGTGCTGTCCCTCGGCGGCCCCATCTCGATGCCCGTGGGCGAGGACATCAACGGACGCCTGTTCAACGTCATCGGCGAGACCATCGACGGCATGCCCGCCCCCAAGACCGAGAAGCGCTACAGCATCCACCGCGAGCCGCCGAAGTTCGAAAGCCTTTCCACCAGCCAGGAAATCCTCTACACCGGCATCAAGGTCATCGACCTCATCCAGCCCTTCCTCAAGGGCGGCAAAATCGGCCTCTTCGGCGGTGCCGGCGTGGGCAAGACGGTACTTATCCAGGAACTTATCAACAACATTGCAAAGAAATACTCCGGTATGAGCGTCTTCACCGGCGTCGGCGAGCGTACCCGCGAGGGTAACGACCTGCTGCGCGAGATGATCGAGGCCGGCGTTATCAAATACGGCGACGAGTTCAAGAAGAGCATGGAAGAGGGCAGCTGGGACCTCAGCAAGATTGACAAAGAGGCCCTGAAGGACTCGAAGTGCACCATGGTCTTCGGCCAGATGAACGAGACCCCCGGTGCCCGCGCCCGCGTGGCCCTGGCCGGCCTGACGCTGGCCGAGTACTACCGCGACGGCGACGAGAAGACCGGCGGCCGCGACATCCTGCTCTTCATCGACAATATCTTCCGTTTCACGCAGGCCGGATCCGAGGTCAGCGCCCTGCTGGGCCGTATGCCCTCCGCCGTGGGCTACCAGCCCACGCTGGCCACCGAGATGGGTCTGATGCAGGAGCGCATCACCTCCACCAAGCGCGGCTCCATCACCTCGGTGCAGGCCGTCTACGTGCCCGCCGACGACCTCACCGACCCCGCCCCCGCCACCACCTTCGCCCACCTCGACGCCCAGACGGTGCTCAGCCGTAAGATTACGGAGCTGGGCATCTATCCCGCCGTCGACCCCCTGGAGTCCACCTCGCGCATCCTCTCGCCCGACGTGGTCGGCGAAGAGCACTACGAGACCGCCCAGCGCGTGAAGATGATGCTCCAGCGCTACAACGAGCTGCAGGACATCATCGCCATCCTCGGCATGGAGGAACTCGGCGAGCAGGACAAGCTCGTCGTCAGCCGTGCCCGCCGCGTGCAGCGCTTCCTCTCGCAGCCCTTCTTCGTGGCCGAGGCCTTCACCGGCCTGGAGGGTCGCTTCGTCAACATCGACGACACCATCAAGGGCTTCAACATGATCCTCAACGGCGACGTGGACTACCTGCCCGAGCAGGCCTTCCTCATGGTCGGTACCATCGAGGAAGCCATCGAAAAGGGCGAGAAGATCCTGGCGGAGACGAAACAATAGACTTATCCGGCCTATAAACCCTATTAGCCCTATAAGACCTATTAGACCCCTAGACCTATGAAAATCAAGATAACCAAACCCGACTCCTCGCTCTTCGAGGGCGACGCCAAGCTGGCACAGCTGCCCGGCGTTGGGGGCAAGTTCGAAATACTGGAGAACCACGCCCCCATCATCTCGGCCCTCGCCCCCGGCGACATACGCATCGTGCTGCCCGACAGCAGCGAGCAGACCTTCGCCATCCGCGGAGGCATCGTCAAAGGGCAGCAGAACGACTTGCTGATACTGGTGCAATGAAGTCATTGAGATACATTCCTCTCTTCCTCACCCTCCTGCTGCTTGCCGCCTGCTCGGGCCACCGCCACGACGACAAGATGATTTTCCGCTACAACGAGAGCGCCGGCATCGCCACCCTCGACCCCGCTTTCGCCAAGGACCAGAGCATTATCTGGGGCTGCCGCCAGCTCTACAACGGTCTCATCCAGCTGGACACCAACCTGCAGGTGCAACCCTGCATAGCCAAGCGCTGGGACATCAGCGACGACGGCCTGCGCTACACCTTCACCCTCCGCGACGACGTGCGTTTCCACAACGGCCGCACCGTCACCGCCCACGATTTCGCCTACAGCTTCCATCGCATCGTCGACCCCTCGGTGGCCTCGCCGGGAGCATGGATATTCGGCGACGTGGAGGACTTCAGCGCCATCGACGACACCACCTTCGCCATCCGCCTCAAGGAGCCATTCGCCCCCTTCCTCTCGATGCTGGGCATGGTCTACTGCTCCGTGGTGCCGCGCGAAGTGGTGGAGCAGTACGGCAAGGACTTCCGCAAGCACCCCTGCGGCACCGGCCCCTTCCGTTTCCAATACTGGAAAGAGGGCGTCAAGCTGGTGCTGCGCAAGAACCCCGACTACTTCGAACGCGACGCCGAAGGCTCTCCCCTGCCCTACCTCGACGCCGTCGCCGTCACCTTCATCGTGGACCGCCACACGGTCTTCCTGGAGTTCGTCAAGGGCAACCTCGACTTCATGAACTCGCTCGACGCCAGCTACAAGGACGAAATCCTCACCCTCGACGGACAGCTGAAGGACAAATACGCCGACCGTATCGACATGGTCTCCACCCCCTACCTCAACACCGAGTACCTGGGCTTCGACATGGAGAACACCGCCAGTCCCCTCCACGACCGTCGCCTGCGCCAGGCCATCTGCTGCGGCTTCGACCGCCGCAAGATGATGCGCTACCTGCGCAACAACATCGGCGCCCCCGGCGTCGGCGGCTTCATCCC
Source organism: Bacteroidales bacterium UBA3684 (assembly GCA_002372855.1). Lineage (GTDB taxonomy): Bacteria > Bacteroidota > Bacteroidia > Bacteroidales > P3 > Colimorpha. Next base: position 4,191 of record DFIZ01000073.1, on the reverse strand, counting down.
CCGCGGCCTGCCGGGCTACAGCGACTGCGGCTACGAGTACAACCCCGAACGCGCCAAGCAGCTCCTCGCCGAAGCGGGCTACCCCGACGGCAAAGGGCTGCCCAAACTGAAGCTCTCCACCACCGCCAACTACCTGGACCTCTGCAAATACATACAGCAGCAGCTGGGACTCCTGGGCATGGACATCCAGGTCGACGTCAATCCCCCCGCCGCCCTCCGCGAACAGATGGCACAGGGCAAGTGCGAGTGGTTCCGCGGCTCCTGGGTGGCCGACTACCCCGACGCCGAGAACTACCTCTCGCTCTTCTACGGCCCCAACCGCACCCCCGCAGGGCCCAACTACACTCGCTTCAGCAACCCCACGGTCACCAAGCTGTACACCCAGGCCCGCAGCTGCACCGACCCCGACCAGCGCACACGCCTCTACCAGTCCATCGACAGCCTCGTAATGCAGGAAGCACCCGTCATGGTGCTCTACTACGACCAGATTCTCCACTTCACACATAAGAACGTCTCCGGCCTGCGCAGCAACGCCATGAACAACCTCGACCTACGCTACGTGCGAATACGGTGACGGCGAGTAACGGTAACGGCGAATAACTCGAATTATTCGAATGCTACGCAGGTTAATTACTGGCGAATTACACGAATTGCTTGTTTCGGTTGATTCGACTAAGACGACTTCTATAGATTGCCTCGGAGAGGCATAACTCTCAATAACCCCACACGGAAGTGTGGGGTATTTCCATGATCTCACGAAGTGGGAGATTTATAGTCACGCAGCTCCACCGTTCCATCTGCCGACATGACGGCGTAGTTGCGGTTGTGCAGCCAGTCGCCCACGTTGACATAGGTGCACCCGCCGCCGAGGTCGCGCGTCAGCGGCGTGTGGCGGTGGCCGAAGATGCAGTAGTCGAAATGCTCCTTCCGCAGCCTCTCCTTGCAGTAGATGACAATGCCCTCGCGGTCGTCTCCCAGGTAGCGCAGCATGTCGTGCTTGGCATGCTTGCGCTTGTTGCTGTCGCTCCATTGGTGGGCGATGCCGAAGGTGAAAGCCGACGGCAGCATCTTGAACAGCTTCTGGCAGAAACGGCTGCGGAAGAAGACGCGGACGAAGTCGAACCAGCGGTCCACATGCCCCAGGCCGTCACCGTGGCCTATCAGCACCCGCTTGCCGCAGAGCTCCATCACCACCGGGTCGTCGTGCACGATGGCCCCCATCTCCTCCGTCAGGTAGTCGAACATCCACATGTCGTGGTTGCCGATGAAGAAATGGATCTCCACCCCCTTGTCGGCCAACTCGGCCAGCTTGCCCAGCAACCGCACATGGCCGCGGGGCACAAGGTAGCGGTAGGTGAACCAGAAATCGAAGATGTCGCCCAGCAGCATCAGCTGCCTGCAGTCGGGCCCAATCTCGTCCAGCAAACGGCAGAGCAGCAGCTCGCGCTCCCTGGAGTCCGAGCCGCTGCCCAAATGCGAATCCGTTATGAATACTATCTCAGCCATAATCTGGGGTTCTGCGAGGCGGTGCCTTTCCACAGCTGGAAGGAGAACTCGGCCACGCCGTCGCTGTTCGTGTACACGGTGCCAAGGTTCTGACCCGTGGTCACCTTGCGGCCCTCGCTGACACTGACAGTGCCCATGTTGGCGTATACCGTCAGGTAGTCGCCGTGGCGGACGATGATACCCTTGGTACCGTTGGGACAGGTGAACACCCTCGTCACCGTACCGCCGAAGACGCTCTTCACGGCGGCGCCGGAAGCACACACAAGGTCGATGCCGTTGTTCATGTTCTGTCCGCCGGAGGAATGGGTGTACTTGCCGTATTCGCGCGCAACCTTGTTGTAGGCCACCGGCCACGGCAGACGGCCCTTGTTGGAGGCGAAGTCGTTGCTCAGCGCCACCTCGGCGGCACTCGGCGCCGGCGCGTTGCCGCTCACCTTGCTGCCGTTGCTGCCCGTGGACTGCTGCTGTTTCTTGGCGTTGCGGGCTTTGGCAATCTCCTCGTTGATGATGCGCTGTATCTGCTGCTGCAACTCGCGCTTCTGCTTCTCCTTCTTGGCAATCTGGTTTTTGAGGTTCTTCTCCTGTTGCTTACTGTTTTTCAGCTCCTTCTGACGCGTTTTCTGCTCGTTGGCAAGCTCGGCCTTCTGCTTGCGGTGCTGCTCCACGAGGCTGGTCTGCTCGCGCTGCTGGCGGCGCAGCTCCTCGCCCACATCGTTCAGCTCCTGCTCCTTTTGCTGGATGGCCATGGCCTGGCGACGGCGGTAGCGGCTGTAGTCGCGGAAATACTTGGTGCGCAGATAGGCGTAGTTGTAGCTCTTGGTGTCAAGCACCAGCACCAGCTTGTCGAGGTTGCCGCGCTCGCGATAGAGGGCGCGCACCACCTTGCCGTACTCCAGCTTCATGCTGTCCACCTGCCCGCGGATGAGGGCAATGCTGTCCTCGGTCTCCGTCATGCGGATGTTCAGCAGGTTCAGCTGGCCATTGAGGTTGTTGATGAGCTTGGTGCGCTCGGCAATCTTCTTCTCCAACAGGTTGAGCTGCTGCTGGCCGGCCTTGCTGTTCTTCTTGGCCTTGGAGAGCTGGCTGTTGAGGTTCTTGATCTCCTGCTCCACCTTGGCTTTGTCCTTCTCCAGCTGACGCTTCGACTGCGCCTGCAACGGGGTGGAAGACAAGAACGACAAGAAAAACAAGCAGACCAATGCGCTCATGCAGGCCTTTGCGTCAAAAGACAAGAAAGACCGGGAAAACCGCGTGGCTTTCCCATTGTCTTTCTTGTTTTTCTTGTCTTTTAAAAAGTTACCAGTTAAGTATCTTCTTGAAGTCATACTCTTCGGGGTTGGCGACATATTTCTTCGCGGCCTCGTAGTCGGCAGGGGTGATGTAGTCCATAATGTCGTTGACGTAGGACATCACCTTGTTGCTTTCCACGTTGACCAGTCGCGGCGGAATCTTGCCCGTCTCGGGGTCCTGCAGGTCCTTGAGGTAGAGGGGGCTGACATTGCCGAGGTTGTCCACATACACCATGCAGCCCGTGCAGCCCTGGTTGAAGAGGGTGTGCACGCCCATGCCCATCAGCGAGCAGTAGGTGAGGTCGTAGGCAATGGGGGTGTGGCAGCGGATCTCGTAGCCGATCTCCACCGGACGGGTCTTCACCTTGAGGCCTATCTCTTTGGCCTTGCGCTCCAGCAGATCGTTGAAGATGTGAGCCTTGCTGACCTTGCCCAGCTCGGGGTGACCGTGCTCATCGTAGCTGAAGTGGATGCCGCTGTTCTTGATTTCCTCGTCGCTGAGGCTGTGGAACACGCCCTCGCTGATCATGGCGGCGCCATAGTTGATGCCCATGAGCTTGCGCTTGACGATGCAGGAGACAACCATGTTGATAATTTTCTCGACGGTGATCTCGGTCTTGTTGAAGAACTCGGGGATGATGACCATCGGGTAGTGGCAGGCACCGGCGATGCCGAGGGCCAGGTGGCCGGCCGAACGGCCCATGGCGCTGACCACGAACCAGTTCTCGCTGGTGCGGGCATCCTCCATCACGGCGGTGGCCAGCACACAGCCCTGGGCCTTGGCGCTGTTGTATCCGAAGGTGGGACTGCTGTTGGGCAGCGGCAGGTCGTTGTCGATGGTCTTGGGCACATGGATGTTGGCAATGGGATAGTGCTTGTCGGCCAGGAACTTGGCAATGCGGTTGGCCGTCGACGCGGTGTCGTCGCCACCCACGGTGACAAGCAGCTTGATGTCGTTTTCGGTGAAGAGCTTGAGGTTGAACCGCTGCTCGAAGTCTTCGGGCGTGGGTTTGAAACGACTCATCTTCAGGATGCTGCCACCCTTGTTGAAAATCTCGTCGGCGGTGAGGAAATCGAGGTCCTGCATGCGGGGCTTGTCGGTGAACAGGGCGCTGTAGCCGCCGTGCAGACCGATGACGCGATAGCCGTCGCGAAGGAAGGTTTTGGCCACCGAGGCCACCACGGTATTCATTCCAGGGGCGGGGCCGCCGCCCGTAAGTATTGCTATGCTTTTCATAATAATATATGTTTTAAAACAAAGTGCAAAAATACGAAGAAAAAACGAGACTGCCAAAAATATTTTTCAACACCGCCCGCCGCCAGTCCGCCGCCCACCCGCCGCCCTCGACGGGTCCGAGAGGGGTCGAAGAGGTACATAATTCGGCATTTCTTATAT